>JBDTQB010000465.1:0-3462 GCA_039932395.1 Vicinamibacteria bacterium
GCGGGTCTGGTGGCCCGTCAGGAGTGGCGCCCGGTCTTGGCCATGTTGGTCTTGCTGAGCGTGGCCGCCGTCGCATGGCAAACCGGTTTGTCGTTTCAAGCCAGACCCAGCGCGCCGCCCACTTCGTCCGCGGGGGCGCCTTCTCAACCACCGATGCCCGAACGTTCGGCCACTCCACCAGCGTCCGGAACGAGTCTCCACTCGTTGAGGCTCCCGGTTGCCGACGCCGCCTTCAGCCGAAGCCTCAACCGGATCGTGTTCGTGGCCACGCAACAAAGGGCGATTGTGGTGGTCGAGCCTGAAACCGGCGGCGGGAGCATCATCTCCATCGTCGATTTTCCGCGCACAGTTGTGGTCTCGCCCGACGGAACTCTTGCGATGGCCGTCGGCGAGGCCGTGACCTTGATCGACTTGACCGACTTGACCGACTTGTCCCTGACCGTTCACACGCCGCTCGTCATCCCCGGCAACGGCCAGGGATCCGCCGCTCTGATGGGTTCATGGCGGGAGCGCTGGCCTCGGGCCTGGGCTTACGTGGCCCCAGCAGGGAGCCGCGCAGAGCCCGTTCGCGTCGTCGACTTCTTTTCCCAGAGGATTTCCGCGGCACCGTTCCGGATACCGGGCGGCGGCATCCTGAGGGTCCATCCAAACGGTGGTCGGGTCTACCTCTTGGAGGGGATGACCCGAACGGCCGGCCTCCGGCGGTTCGACGTTGACGGTGGCCGCATGTCGGAGGCCCCTCTAAAATCCGCTAACGCCCCGGACCCGTGCGGGAACTTCTGGATCTCGGATGGCGGCAACTTCGCGTCGACGGCGTGTGGCGCCACCTTCGCGCTTGCGGACGATGCCCAAAAAGACCTCGAGTATCTTGGGACGCTCCCGGGGGCTGCGGAGCGCTCGGTCATTTCGTTGGAGCATTCCGAAAAAGCCGGACGCATCTTCGTGATTACGGACGCGGACGCCTCCCATCCAAAGGCGGCGGACACGTTGATGACCTACGAATTCCCGAGCCTGAAAGTGCGATCGAGAGACGCCTTTCCGGCCCTGGGCTCCGTCGCTAAACCGCTCGCTGCGGCCGGACGCTTTGTCTTCGTGGATGCCTCCGGAACGCGCCTCTATGTCCTCCTGACCGCGTCTGACGGCCGGTCGGCCGTCTTTGCCCGCCCGCTGGAGCCACTCGAATGAACAGTTGTCCCGCCTGTCAGGCGTCTTGCAGAAACGACGACGAAAAGTGCCGTGCCTGCGGGACGCCTCTGGATGGCGCGCCATTTGAAAGTCTCGCGGCTTTCGTCCGCGCTGCCCCGACCGGTCAAGGAATCGTTGAGAGTCGCGTCTTTCTCTTTCTCTGCTTTCTCGGTCTATCGCCACTGTTGCTTGCAACCCTGGGGAGCCCTCATCTGATCATCAATGCCCTTTCCGTTTGGACCGGGCTGTGCTGGGGGATTCTGCTCTTCCGCCTCTTCGCGCCACCCACGCTTGGGATCAAGACGGCCCTCGGCGTTCTCCTCGCCACCTCGTTCCTGATCATGCCCATGTTCGATGCCTTCCTTTCGATCTGGCCGCCGGAATCGGAGGCCTGGCTCGAGGCGCCGTCGTTCCTGGCTCGTCTTTCGGGTTTCATCGTGATCGTGGGAGTTCGTGAAGAAGTCTTCAAGGCGCTGCCTGTCCTGTTCGCCCTGTGGCTTTGGCCTGCTCTGCGGCGTCCCCGGGCTGGGGTTGTCCTCGGCATGATGGCGGGTGTCGGCTTTGCGTCGACCGAAAATGTCTACTACGTCTACTCCACGCTCTCGGCGGCTCTTGCCGAGACCAAAGGTGATCGAACCGCGTTCCTCGTTCCGATTTACAACAACCTGGTGAGAACGATGGTCGGCCCGTTTGCACACGCCACTTTCTCGGGGCTGATGGGAGCGTTCGCGGCGACGGGCGCCATGCGCGGCCGGGTTCGCCTCATCCTGGCCGGTTTAGCAGTCTCCGCCTCGCTCCACGGTCTCTACGACGCCCTGGTCGGATTCTCAGGGTCCCTAGGGGTAGCGGCGCTCGGACTTACTCTGTTCCTGACCATCCTGGCCCACGCAGGGGCGAGGAGCAGCGACTCATCTCTGACTCGAGGAGACGGTCTCTTCTCTCGCACCATCATGCGACCAGCGCCTCAAACAAAGAACGTGGACGCGGGCGGCATCGTTCCCAGTGCGGCGAGGACTCCCATGGGCGCCGCGTCCCGCTCCGTCGAGTGGTTCGTCTCAGTCGATGGCCGAGACGATGTCCCGATACCCAGGCACGCTCCCCTGCGCATTGGGCGAGACTCCACCGTTTGCGAGATCGAGGTGACAGATCCGTCTGTCTCGCGGATCCACGCCACGATCTCAATGCAGGGCCTCCAGCCGCAACTGGTAAGGGCGAGCCGGGTCGGCGTCGTCTCGGTCAATGGCCAGCAAGTCGAGAATGCGGCGCTTGCCGAAGGCGATGTGATCGAGGTCGGTGGGACGCTCATGAAGGTGATGAGAGTCGTGCCAAGCGCACCCTTGCCTGCGGCCGGCCAGGAATAATCGACTTTGACGTATGGCAGCGCGAATCCGTCGGATCACGAGGGCCCGGCTAGCGCAACTGAACAGCGGCGGGAGCTATAGCGCATCAGTCGGATCCAGGATGACGCGGATATGATCGTCCGCTTGGGAACCAACGGTCTGGAAGAGCAGCAATGACTGAGGAACCGACGTCCACCGATCCCATCGAGCCAAAGACGAACCTCACATCGACGCGGGATCCTTCGCACGCGCCCGACGCGTCCGACCCTGATTTGCGGGTTGTCCCCGAAATCATCGGCGACTATCGGATCCTTGCCCTGATCGGAGAGGGCGGCATGGGGACGGTCTACCAGGCCGAGCAAATGCACCCGCAGCGCTTCGTGGCGTTGAAGATGATCCGGCCGGGAATCTCCAACGACAAGGTCCTGCGTCGCTTCAATCGGGAATCCGAAGCTCTGGGACGTTTGCAACATCCCGGCATCGCGCTGATCTATGAGGCGGGAACCGCGAACACTGGCTTTGGCCCGCAGCCCTATTTCGCCATGGAGTTCATCCAGGGCAAGCGGCTGAACGAGTACGCGACCCTGAACCGTTTGAACGCCGTCCAGCGCCTCGAGCTGATGGTGCAGGTCTGCGATGCCGTGCATCACGCCCATCAGCGCGGGATCATCCATCGCGATCTGAAGCCCGGCAACATCCTGGTGGATACGAACGGTCAGGTGAAGGTTCTGGACTTCGGGGTGGCGCTGCTGACCGATTCCGACGCGCACGTGACCCGTCAGACCGATATGGGGCAACTGATCGGAACGCTCGCTTACATGAGCCCCGAGCAGGCGCTCGCCGACGCGGAGCCCATAGACATCCGCAGCGACGTTTACGCGATCGGCGTCATCCTGTACGAGTTGCTCGCGAGCAAGATGCCTTACACCGTTCACGG
>JBDTQB010000466.1:0-3447 GCA_039932395.1 Vicinamibacteria bacterium
TTCTCGAAGAAGTGGAGCATGGTCAGCTCGTTCACGAACACCTGGACGTCCGAGTTTGGTTCCAGCTACTTCGGCACGGGTGCAGGCGGTAACTATGGCAGCAGCGGCAGCCTCTTCGGCGGTTTCGCGGGCAGCACCGGTTTTCCCATCACCCCAAACGGCAAGAGCGAAAAGTCGGACTTCTCTCAGTGGAACTTCAAGCTCTTTGGCACGTTTGAGCCGGCCTGGGGTCTTCGCATCACCCCGGTGTTCAAGGTGCAGCAGGGCTATCCGTATGGTCGTGTCTTCACCGCGTCGCCTGCGGGCGCTGGAGCCACCGCGGTTGCTCAGAACTTCTTCGCGGAAGATCTGACCGCGCATCGTTTGGAAACGGCGAAGCAGCTCGACTTCCGCGCGGACAAGAACTTCAAGCTCACTGGCCGCGTGAAACTCAGTGTCATCGTCGACGTTTACAACGTCTTCAACGCGAACACCGAGCTGAACGTCCGCGCAAACACGGGTACGCTGACCATCAGCCAGACCGGCGCGGTCATCCCCTTGTTCAACACCCCGACCACCATCCTGCCTCCCCGGATCGCTCGCCTCTCCGGTCGTCTCAGCTGGTAGTCGTGTAGACGCATCGTCAGGCGCGACGGATCGAGCCTGAGTCGCAAGGAAGGGCCTCTTCGGAGGCCCTTTTCTTTTGCCTTCTGTACTACGGACGCCTGTTCGCGTTCCTGCTTTTCTGTCCCCAACGAATATCCTTCCTCCAAGCATCGACCGCATCTCGGCGCGCCTCAGATGGCAGGCCGCATCGCGGATCAAGCATCCACACCACCGGCTCCTTGGCGGAGGGCCCTCTTATCGAGGACCACTGATGACTTTGAAAGTTTTGGCCCGACGTCTGCGCGGGTTCGGTATGTTCCTGGCCTGCGTTCTTGCCTCCACACTGAGCAGCGCCGAATCGCTTCGTCTCAATGTGGACCGGGTGACCACGGATGCGCCCGTCACGTTTGGTGTCCCTTTTCCCAAGGGCGCGCTTCAATCTCCAGATCAGGTGCGCGTGGTCAACGAGCGCGGCATCGAAGTTCCCTCGCAGATCACGGAAGTGACCTCGTGGGCGCCCGCCGACGCCAGCATCCAATGGATCTGGGTCGACTTCATCACCGAAGGCTCGGCTCGGTATCGGCTCGAGTACGGGCCCGGCGTTCGTCGCGTGGCCACGGTGCCTCATGCGCTTCGTGTCGTGAACTCCCAGCGCCCGGCCGGCGGCATCGACGTCGACACCGGCGCGATCCGATTCCACGTGACCCGCGGTGAAGGCGGCTTCATCGACGACGCGGAGATCGTGGCCAAGACCGGCGCGATCAAGGCTCTCAACTCCGCCGGATCACGCGGTTCCTTCCTCGACATGCTCGATGACGCGGGCCGTGACGATTCACGGGCCTTCGTCACCTTCACCACCATCGAGAAAGGCAGTGGTCCGCTGCACGCGATCCTTCGCATCGAAGGCGAGTATCGCTACGTGCGCGCAGACAATCCGCCCGCTCCTTTCGTCACCCGCATCCACGTCTGGGCGGGCAAGCCATGGATGAAGGTCCTTCATACCTTCGTGTACACAGGAAGTCCCGACAAGCGGCATCCTCAAGAAGGCCAGCACGCGCACGTCGCCACCAAGGGATCGAAGTTGCTGGTGGAAGATCCGACCGATCAGGGATTCACCCAGCCGAACGACCGCATCGCCGCAGCCGGGATCACGCTGACGCTTTCTGAGAAACCGCAGACCGTGCGGACTTCGATGATCGAAGGCCCGTGGTGGAAGCCCGGCGCCGAGACGCGGTCGGACGTGACGCTCAGCGGAGCGCCGGTCTCTCTGCTTCAGACAGGACCCAAGCCTGATCGCATGCCCCCGGTTCCCGAGTCCACTGGAAACACCCATATCACCGGCTTCGTCTCAACCTTGACGGACGGTTCCACACAGCTGCAAAGCAAGGAACGCGCGGCGGGATGGTTCGCGCTCGAAGGCGCACAGGTCGGGGTGGTTGCGGTGTTCAAGGACATCGTCCAGGAATATCCGAAGGCGTTCACGGTGAATCCTTCGAGCAGCACGCTGGTTGCGTCGATCTGGCCGGATTCCATCGCGCCGATGTCGTTCGCGCGCTACTCCCTCAAGCCCGAAAATGAAGAAGGCATCGAGACCATGGAGAGCGGCGCCAACGGCCTCGCGAAGACCACCGAGCTTTCGATCAGCCTTCATCCGTCGGGGGAGAGCGCCGCCGCGGTTCGTGCGGCACGCGCGCTCGTAGATGGTCCGATCATCTCCGCAACGCCTCAGTGGTTCTCGGCGAGCGGCGCCTTCGGACGCATGGCGCCTCGTACCGACGCTCATCCGGATCTGGAACGCGCGGTCGATACGAAATTCGACTGGTGGCTCTATAACCAGAGCTTCGTGCCCTGGTACGGCATGTGGGACTACGGCGACGGCAAGCTCAACTTCGATCCAACGACGGGCACGTGGGACATCTGGGGCGACAACGAGCCGGCCCAGGACCTCCAGCTCTGGATGCAGTTCATGCGCACCGGCGAGACCCGCTTCCTTCGCGCCGCGCAGGCCCTGTCGCGCCACAGCATGGATGTCGACAACATCCATTGGCCGAAGGCGGCGATCTATCGCGGCGATACGAATACGTCGACCGACTACTGGAAGATGGCCGATCAAAAGGAAGGCTCGCCCTATGTCGGCCTTGGACGTCGCCACGGCGCGCAGCATTGGCTGAAGACGCTTTCGGCGCATGTGTGGGTGGCGGGCTGGCTCGCCGACTACTACCTCACCGGCGACCATCGCGGTCTCGACATGGCGATTCAGACCGCCGACATGCATCTGCGAACGATCTTCGGCGAACACGATCTCACCGGCCGCCGTCTGTATCTGTCGATCTGGAACTTGACGGAAGCGTGGAACGCAACGAAAGATCCGCGCTATCGCCGCGAACTGGATCTCCGTCTCGAACGTTTGTTGACTCTGCAGAAGCAACAGGGCGACAGCCTGGTCGTCGATCGTTACGGCTACGCGCAGAACTACGTCGTGCGCAGCGTGGAGCGCTTTCTTTCCATCGACGACAACGCCGTCCTGAAGAAGGAACTGACGACCGCGGTGATCCGCCATGCGAGGCGCGTGCGCGACAATCCACCGCTCAATCATCAGATGGAGTCGTACCTGTCCAGCATGGGCGCCCTTGTGGCGGGGTACAACCTCACTCAGGACGAGGGCATGCTGATCGAGATCAAGAAGCGGCTCGATCTGATGAAACTGGAATCGATCGGCAAGCCAATCGACGGGTCCTGGAATCAGAGTGTGCTTTCCGCGGCCATCGAGAAGGCATCGCACCTCCCCACCGATCCCGCGCGACCCGGAGGACGGGCGCTGTGGTCAGCATCAAACGGGCTGCGAGTTTTTGGATGGACGCA
>JBDTQB010000467.1:0-3444 GCA_039932395.1 Vicinamibacteria bacterium
CGCTGGGGCAGGCCGCGGCGGTGATAGCGCGCGATATTCGAAACCACCAGAAGGTCGTCACGCGACATTCCGAAGATTTCCGCCACCGAGATCAGGTACTGCGAATGCTTGTGGTGGGCGCGCAGATTCACGAACAACCCGATGTCGTGAAGCAGGCCGGCGACTTCAAGGAGCAGGCGATCCCGCGCGTCGAGTCCGTGTTCCGACTTGAGTTCGTCGAACAGTTGCAGGGCAAGATTCGCGATGTGGCGGGCGTGCTTGAAGTCGTAGTTGTACTTCTCCCCCACCGCGTTCGCGCTTGCGAGCACCTGGCGGGAGAAGACTTCGAGGCCAAGGCCGCCTTCCGAGCGAGAGAGATCGAAGATCAGTCCGTGACGCAGGGTCGCGTTGGAAACCGTGATGGTCCTGGCTTTGGTCGCCCGCACCAGTTCCGAATAGACCAGAAGTGCTGGAGCCAGCGTTTCCGCTTCGGCCTGGGATAGACGGTGCGTGCTCAGAATGGTCTCGACGTCCAGCGCCGCGATCTCGTTGCAGACTTTGAGGAAGGCTTCACGCGGAATGCCGTGGGACGCCTCGGTCTCGGAGGCGCCCAGAATGCGCGCGACCAAACGCGCATCGGCACCAAGCGCAATAAAGTGCTTGACCTCGTCGAGCGGGAGTTCGCGACGAATGTCGTCAACGACATTCTTAATGTGGCGCAGAACCAGCCGCTGAAAATGAGCCGGGGTGCCCTGAAAGGCCGCGAAACTCTGCCGCAGGCGAATCGAACCAATGGCGTAGGTGCCCGAGTGCGCGGGCTCTCCCGCATGCAGTGTCGAGAGGTCGGCGCTGCCGCCCCCCACTTCGGCCACCAGACACGTCTCCGTCGCGATCTCCGGCAACGCCTTCAAAGACTCGCGCACGGCAAGGTAGGTCAGACGGTTCTCTTCCGAGCCGTCGATGACCTCGACGTCGATACCGGTGCGCACGCGGATGCGGTCAAGCACGGTGTCGCGGTTACTGGCCTCGCGCAGGGCCGACGTAGCGACCGCGCGGTAACGCGAGACGCCAAAGGTGTCCATGATGGAACGGAAGCCTTCGACCGCCTGCAAAACGGCCTCAACCGTGGGCTGGCCGATGCGCCCGCTGGTGAAGGTGTCCTTGCCGATGAGAACGCCGCGCGAAGCCTCTTCAATGATGCGCATCGCATCGCCTTCGCCTTCGGCGATGACCAAGCGCACGGCCGAAGCTCCGAAGTCAAGTGCTGCGAAAGGCTTGGGCGGCTCGGGGGGAGGCGTTTGCACACCCTCTTTGGGCTTGCGGGTCAGAGTTCTCTTGCGCGGCGCGGCCATAAGCCTTCGATTCTAGACGGGCAGAGGGAATCGGTCGCAACTTACAATCCCCACATGAAGCGATTGCTGATAGGCGCGACCCTTTTCTCCGTTTTGGCTTCCGCCCCGGCGGCGATGGCGCAGCAAGACGCAGCCGCCCATCAGACGCTCGCCTTGGTGCTGAACTCCGTCAACATGCGCAACATCGGGCCGTTCCGATCGGGTGCCTGGGTAACCTCGGTCGCCGTCCCTGCTCTCCCCTCGCGCGAGCATCTGTACACGGTTTATGCGGGCGTGCGGAGCGGCGGCCTGTGGAAGACGTCAAACAACGGCATCACTTGGGAGCCGGTCACCGACAGCCTGGGCACGATCGCGTCGGTTGGTGCCGTGGCCGTGGCGCCAAGCAACGGCCAGGTCGTCTGGGTGGGTGGCGGCGATCAAGCAAACGCGCGCTCGTCGATGTCGGGCGACGGAGTGTTCAAGTCCATCGACGCGGGCAAGACCTGGAAGGCGATGGGCCTCCCCGACTCTCATCACATCGCGCGCATCGTCATTCACCCGAAGAACCCTGACATCGTGTACGTGGCGGCGATGGGCCATCTCTTCTCGAAGAACGCGGAGCGCGGCGTGTTCCGGTCGAAGGATGGCGGGATCACCTGGAAGAAGGTGCTCTACATAAACGACGGCGTCGGCGCGATCGACCTGGTCATCAACGAGAAGACGCCGACGCAGATCTTCGCCGCGATGTATGACAAGGAACGGCTGCCCTGGCAGATCGTCGAGAGCGGCCCCGAAAGCGGCATCTACCGCAGTGATGACGGAGGCGACAAGTGGAAGCACCTCAGCGGCGGCCTGCCCGCCGGCAAGATCGGCCGCATCGGCCTCGACATCTACCAGCGCAATCCGCTCATCCTTTATGCGTTGCTCGAGAATCAGAATCAGAAACCCAGTGCGGGCTCCGGCCCGGTGAACTCCACGAGCCCCCTCGCCCAGGGCATCTTCGGCAATGAGCTTTATCGCACGGATGACGGCGGCAAGACGTGGCGCAAGGTGAGCGGCGACGTCAACGTGGCCGGCGGCAAGGCACCGTATTCGTTCAACCAAATCAAGATCAATCCGTTCAACGATCAGCAGGTTGTGGTGACGAGCGACTCGATGTCCCAGTCGAAGGATGGCGGCAAGACCTGGACGATGGACTTCATGAAGGGCACCTTCGGGGACTTCCGTTGCGTCTGGTGGGATCCACAGGACGAGGACCGCGTCATGACCTGCAGCGACGGCGGAGTCAGCGTGTCGTACGACCGGGGCAAGACCGCCGATTGGTCCCCGAACATGAAAATCGGCGAAGCGTACGCGATCGGCGTCGACATGGACGATCCGTATCACGTCTACGCCGGCTTCCAGGATCACGACTCCTGGAAAGGGCCGGTGAACTCGCGGTTCGGCGAGATCACCCTCGAAGACTGGGTCACGGTCGGCCCAGGCGACGGCATGTACAACCTGGTCGATCCCACCGACAGCCGGTGGGCCTACAACACGCGCGAGCTTGGCTCCATGGGCCGCATGGACCAGAAGACCGGGGTGCGAGCCGACATCTCGCCGGGACGTGCCAACAGCGGGACGCCGCCGTTGCGTTACAACTGGATCGCCCCCATCGCGATGTCGCCGCACAATCCGCAGATCCTCTATGCCGGGGCGCAGAAGCTCTTCCGCTCGTTGAACCGCGGTGATAAGTGGGAAGAGATCAGCCCTGACCTGACCACCAACGATCCCGAAAAGACCGGACGCAACGTACCGTTTTGTACGATCACCTCGATCTCCGAGAGCCCGCTCAAAGCCGGTGTGATCTGGGTCGGCACCGACGATGGCAAAGTGCAGTTGACGAGAAACCATGGCGGGGCCTGGACAGATGTCACCGAAGCCCTCGTAAAGGCCGGAGCTCCGGTCGATCGATGGGTCAGCCGCGTCTTTGCGTCGCCGCATGAAGAGGGTACGGCCTTCGTCTCGAAGACGGGTTTCCGCAACGACGACTTCCGGCCCTTCCTCTATCGCACCACCGACTCCGGCGCCACGTGGACATCCATCGCGGGCGACCTGCCCAACTATGCGGTCAACGTCATCGTGCAGGACCGCA
>JBDTQB010000468.1:0-3443 GCA_039932395.1 Vicinamibacteria bacterium
GTTGCCAGACCGAAGCGTTTCATGAAGACAGTTCCTTTGGACTCGGGCGTTTCGTTGGATGGATGGGCATGCGAGAACGCGCTTCGCCGAAGGGCCGGTGGCGTTCTCACCAGAAGTGTAATGCCGTCGAAATGAAACCGGCACACCAGAGCTGCGTGGTAGGTTTGATTTCTACTAAGCCCATGGCCTCTCGAACCCTCTCCTTCGGCATTGCCGCTGCGTGTTTCCTCGCCGCCTTTTCAGGTGATGCGATGGCTTCAGCGCAGAAGTCCACCAGAAAAAAGGTGGTCAGGCCGAAGGTTCGCTCAGTGGCCAGGGCGGCGGCGAAAGCCCCCGCCCGCTTTGTTCCCGTGACTGTTCTGGTCCCGCCCGACGCATCGCAATACGACCAGAAGATCGCGGAGGCAACGCGTGTGGCTTTGCGCGGCCGGACCAACGTCGCGCTGGTAGCGATGGATCCCTGGACCGGGCGCGTGCTCAGCGTCGGCAATCCCCAATCCGGATTGCTGAGCGCGTATCAGCCCTGCTCGGTCTTCAAGCTGGTTGTGGCCGTCGCCGGGCTCACCGAAGGCGTGATCACACCTGAGTCGCGTTTCAACTGCACGGATGGCTGCTGGATCGCCCAGGGTCACGGCCCGATTGATCTGCGACGCGCGCTGGCGGTGTCCTGCAATCGCTATTTCGAAATGCTCGGCGAGAAGCTCGGTTTCGACACGGTTGTGCGCTACGCGGAGAAGCTCGGACTGGGCTCGCCCACCGGCGTGAATATCCCGGGCGAAACCGCGGGCGCTATTCCGTCCACGATTCCAAGCCTCGGCATTGGCCACATGTCCGCGTACGCGCAGGGCGTTAAGACCACAGCGATGCAGTTGGCGGTTCTCATGTCGGCTCTGGTCAACGGTGGCGTGATGAACGAGCCGCAGTTCGTCGGACCACAGGCGATCAAGGTGAAAGAACGCTCTCGATTGTCCGCTCCGGCGACACTCTCACTTCTCGCTCCCGGTCTCTTCTCGTCGGTCACGGAAGGCAGCGCCCAGCGGGCCTTCGATCCCGGTTTCGTCGCCTCTGGCAAGACCGGTTCCTGCTCGGGGGTCGGCTGGTTCGCTTCGTCGCTTGGTTACCCGCGTTCAGAAATGGTCGTGGTGACCTTTG
Organism: Vicinamibacteria bacterium; assembly: GCA_039932395.1. Taxonomy (GTDB): domain Bacteria; phylum Acidobacteriota; class Vicinamibacteria; order Fen-336; family JAGNNV01; genus JAGNNV01. The sequence goes on from JBDTQB010000468.1 coordinate 1,153, forward strand.
TACGCGGCAGCAACGGCGCGGCCGCGTCAGCGGTGGCGGCCGAGTTCTATCGTTCGCTGCTCGGGGTCCAGGCGCCGTTCAACGGTTCGACCCTCGCGACCGCACCCGGCTCCCAGGACTAGGAACCGGGCAGGGCGAGGCGGCGGTCTACCGCCGCTCGAGCTTAACCACGACCTTCTTGGTCTCACGGTCGACCGTCACTTCAGCTTCTTCCGTCTTGTAGCCGGGGCGCACGACTTCCACGCGATGACGACCGGCGGGAAGATCAAGCCGGCTGACCTGCCCAGCCTTGCCGTAGAACTCGCCATCCACGTAGACGGAGGCATCTGACGGCTGCACGTCGAGCAGAAGTTCGCCGCGCTCACCATCCATGCGCGAGGGCGCCCCGAGGCGAGGCTGGGCATCGACTTCACCGCTTGAGTCATGACGATCGCGGTCTGAATCGACGGCACGATCATCGCGGTCATTGCGATCACGGTCATTGCGATCACGATCGTCGCGGCTGCGGTCACGGTCATCACGATCCATCATGCGCTCGCGGTCACGGTCGGACTCACGCTCGTTCTCTTCGCCCATCGAATCGCGGGTCTCCCCTTCACCCTTAGCCATGTCCCAACGGATCTTCAAGGTCTGATCGCGGTTCGCATAGATAGAGAACGTGTGCGATTTGTAGCCCTCGAGACGGAAGCTGATCTCATGACGCCCAGGTGAAACATTCAGGCGCTGAAGAAGACCGTCGAAATCATCGACAGTGCCCGCGTAGTAGCCATCCACGTAGACCCGCGCCTTCGAAGGTTCGACCAGCGTGCGCACCTGGGCAACGTTGCCAGAGCGATAACGGTAAGAACGGTAGGACGAAGACGGGTAGTAGCCGCTGTAGTCGCCGTAGGAATAGCCGTAGTCGTTGTAACCGTATCCGAGGCCCAGTCCATATCCGTACCCGTACGAGCCGTAAGGACGGGAGTAGCCCCAGCCATACGAATAGGGATCGTAGTAGTAGGAAGAGTACGGAGAGCTTCGATAGCTATTGCCGTAGCGACCGCGATCGCCCGTCCCGGTGCCAGGACGCGGACGACGGCGCGCCGCGTCAGGAACGCCCGAGTCGTAACGACCACCGGATTGCTGCCCCGAGCCACCGGAGCTCGCACTGGACGAGCCGCCGCCCGAACTGGAACTGGATGAGCTACCCCCGCCACTGCTCGAAGTATGGGAGCTGCCTGCGCTGGAGCTGGAACCGGAACCGCCTGAGCGCGGAACCGCATGATTGTCACCTTGAGCAAACGAACTCGCGGCGATCAGAACCAGCGGAACCATCTGAGCAATCTTGAATGTCTTCATGGCTTTAAACCTCAGCGCGGGCTCGGGAAGGGAGTCGGCAGGCAATTGAACAAGCAAACGTCATGCCTGTAGGAAGGCCTCAAAACACGCGCCGTTTGTCCGAGTCAGATGACAAACGCAGGATCACGCGGGTCCTTTGCTTAAGAAGCCGAACCGGAGCCAATCGCTTCGAGCGTCACGGAATCGCCCGGGCGGACCTCGGCGGCAACAAGCACGCGCGCGTACATGCGCCCCCGGCCCGGATAGAGCTTGGCAGAAAGCCGCGAGAAGTCGCCATCCAAGAACGAGCCGATGATGGTCTTGCAAGGATGGGCCGGCTGAGTGATCTCCAGAACCAGGCTGCCGATGATGAGACGCGCGCCCGTCTGAACCTGCCTCCAGTCAAGACCCGAAATGGTCAGGTTCTCGCCTGCGGTTCCAGGTGCGATGGGATGACCTTTGTCATGAAGATCGTCGATGAGTTCCTGCGAAAATAGACACACCGCGCGGTCAGGCCCGCCATGAAAATGAAGATTCCTTTGTCGATCCCCAGCTACCCCTTGGCCGGAAACCAACACAGGTCCCTCGAGGCGACGCTTGGGAACCCCGCCGTTCGAAATCTGAATCGAATTGAGACGTCCCTGGGTAGCGCCCAAAACAGGGTCGGGGGACGGTTGGTCTTCAGGCATGGGCAAACGTAAGATTACCCGTTCGGAACTTACCGCCAACAGGTTCCGTATTCATGTTGTTGGACGCTAGGCAGGTCGCGTCCGCGCTTCTCGACAAAGGTCGGGAACGCCCAAGCAGGCCCGCAATTCTGGAGGATGCATGTCGAAAGGCAAGAAAATCGCGCTGTCCCTGATCGCATTGGTCGTGGTGGGAGGTGTGATCGCCGGAAGCGTCTCGCGGGAAGCCCGGAAGAAGGTCGAAGTTCAGACCGGCAAGATCGGCAAGAAGGATCTTGTTTCGAAGGT
>JBDTQB010000469.1:0-3441 GCA_039932395.1 Vicinamibacteria bacterium
AGCTACATCCGACGGATCGTGAAGGACTTTGAGAAGGCCGAGAAGGCCGCCGCACCCGCTCTCCCCGAGAAGGAGCGGTGACCCAGTCTCCAGGCACCGTAGATTCCCGGCGCGGCGACGCTGGTTTCTCGATGCCGGCTCTCATCGCCATGCTGGCGATCATGGCGATCGCGTTGATGCTGGCCATGCCTTCCTGGCGATACCTCGTTCAGGACGACAAGGAGCAGGAACTGATCTTTCGCGGGCGCCAGATTTCAAGCGCCATTCAGCGCTTTCAGCGCAAGAACGGAAATGCCTTCCCCGCGACCTTCGATCAGCTGGTGCAGGGAAAGTTCCTGCGCAAGGCCTACAAAGATCCCATGACGCCGGACGGCAAATGGCGCATCCTTCGTCCCGGAGAGGGAGCCGCGCGGCCGCCGAGCCCTTTCCCCGGGGCATCCGGCCGCCCCACTCCGAGCCCCTCTCCCTCTCCCTCGCCGTCACCGTCGAGTTCAGTCTTCGGAGGAAATTCCGGCGGAAACACCGGAGGTCAGACCGGGCCGATCGCAGGTGTGGTCAGTCTCTCCACGGAGACGGGGCTTCGTTCGGTGAACGGCAACTCAAACTACAACCAATGGATCTTCTCGCCCAACGTTCCGTTCGTTCTCGGAACCCAGCCAACGGGGGGGCCTCCCCGCGGCCCGAATCAAATCCCCGCCCAGACCATCCTGCGTGCCCCCGATAAGGACTCGCCCCGCATCTCACGCTGAGGGTGTGGCGGAGGGCCTGGGCCGAGGCGGGAACGGACTGCCGAACGGGGAGCGTGGCGCGAAGGGCGAGAGTGGCACAGGTGCCGGTGTGGGTGCGGGAGTGGGCGTAGGTGTGGGCGCTTCCACTTCCGCGGGATCGTCGTCCACCGGAGGCAGGTCGTTTTTCGGGGATCGCGGTGGAGAGAACGCACCGGGTCGGGAACTTCCGCCGCCAGGAAGCGTCGATGCTCCCTTGGGCGCCAGGCCCAGAATCATCAAGCTCGTGACTTTGGTGCCCGATTTGTCCATCAGCATCGCGTAGTTGAGGTTCTGTCCTTCGAGCAGGCGTACGAGCGTCTGGGACAGATTGGGCGTATCGATGTCGAGATTGAACAGAGATGCCGCCGGGCGGGCGCCGTCGTAGGTCAGCTTGAATCCCGCCGCCTTTGAAAGGGCGTCGATGGTTTCCGCGAGTGTTGATGAGGCGGCTTGAATCCTCACTCCTGAAGGCGTCATCGTGATGACAGGGGGACCCGCATGAACCGTTTGGTTCGGGAGACCCGACGACATCACGAGAAGGGATACGACAGCCAGCGTGTGGCGGGCCGTGCGACCACCGAGGCCGTCATGGCTCATGATCATCACTGGCGGCGCGGGTTGCTCGCGGTCCTCTGATTGGAGGGGACAGGCGGCATCAAGGCCATGACCTTGGCTGAGATGTCGTCAAAGACAGGCCGGTCCTCGGCGCGCAACGGTTCAGCGGGAGGACTCTGGATTCTCATAGGATCCGCCCAGGCACCATTCTTCATGATGCCGTAGTGGAGATGAGGGCCGGTGGCGAGCCCGGTTGCGCCGACTAAGCCCACCAGGTCGCTCTGCGACACGCGCGCGCCACCGCGCACCAGGATCTTGGAAAGGTGACCGTAGTAGCTGGTGTAGCCGTTGGAGTGGCGGATGACGACCAGGTTTCCGTAGCCGCCTGCCTGGAAGCCGGCGGTGACGACCGTGCCATGACCGATCGCGCGCACCGGCGTTCCGTAGCCCGCGGCGAGATCGGTCCCGTTGTGGGCGCGGGTGTAGTGAAGAACCGGATGGTAGCGCCCGGAAGAGAACCCGGAGCTCACGCGCGTGAAGCGCAGGGGAGACTTGAGGAACGCCTTCTTCAGCGGCTCGCCCGAGGGTTCGTAGTAGGCGGCGCGCCCGTCGGGTGACTCGAAGCGGACGGCGCGCAGAGTGCGACCCGAGTTCACGAACTCGGCGGCCAGGACACGTCCGTAGCGCCGGACTTCGCCATCGAGGTAGAGCTTTTCCACCACTACCCGGAATGTGTCACCGGGCTGAATGGCGGTATTGAAGTCGATGTCCCACGCGAAGATCTCGGCGAGTTCCATCGCAAGTTCATCACGTTCGCCCATCGCGTCGATGGTCTCGAACAGACTTGATTTGATGGAACCGGCGGCGGTCTCGACGCGAGTTTCATACTGACGCGCTGAAATATCCGAGAGGAGCTGATCCCCGCGCTTCGAAACTCTCAGAGTTCGCAGCTCATCGATGGCGTAGGCGAAAGTCCGAAGCTTGCCGTCTTCGTTCAGGGAAAGGCGGAACGCCCGGCCGGGGCGAACATCCTTGAGGTCATACATCGACTTTGCCGATTCGACCAGATCATGGATCTCGCGATCGCTCACGACGCTCGAAAGAGCGGAGGCGAGCGTCTTGCCGCGTTCGATCACACCGCGGGTCACGCTGAAGTGAGGTGTGACCGCAGCCATGGCCTGCGATTCGGTGCTGCCTGAAAAGAAAGACGGATCCACAGGCAGGCCGACGAGGCCCGTCGCGATGATGAAACAGAAGAAAAGCTTCTTCATTCAAAAGTTCTCTACACTGGAGTTTTGCCTTGGTCGAAAATTATAGGCCGCAAAACCGTCCAGCCCACGCCATAAGTAGCCATCATCCAATAAAATCCTCGCCCAATGAACGCCTCAGCCCTGGCCGTGCCCTCGGTTCTCGAAACCTTTCCTCTGAACGATTCTTCGCTGGAATCGATCCGCGTGAAGGTTCTCGCTGGAAAACGCCTCTCCTTCGACGACGGGGTCGCGCTCTACAAGACGAACGACCTGCTTGGGCTTGGACGATTGGCCAATCACGTCCGCGAGGCGAAGCATGGCAACGTCGCCTACTTCGTCTGCAACACGCACATCAACCACACCAACGTGTGCGCGGCGACCTGCAACTTCTGCGCGTTCGCGGCGAAGACGGGCGAGGAACGCGCCTACGTGATGACCCTCGACCAGGTCTTCGCGGACGTGGCCAAGCAGCCCAAGGCCTGCCGTGAGATCCATATCGTGGGCGGCCTTCATCCCGACCTGCCCCTCCAGTACTTCACCGACATGCTGAAGGGCATCAAGCAGATCCGGCCCGACATCCACGTGAAGGCGTTTACGGCGGTCGAGATCTTCTTTTTCGCCAAGCTCTACAAGAAGTCGGTGCCGGAAATTCTTCAGACTCTGAAGGACGCGGGCATGGATTCGATGCCGGGTGGCGGCGCCGAGATCTTCGCGAAGGAAACGCGAAACAAGCTGATCAAGGGCAAAGCGAACGGCGAGCAGTGGCTCGATGTCGCGCGCCAGGCGCACAAGCTCGGCATCCCCAGTAACTGCACCATGCTCTACGGTCACATCGAGACCATCGAGGACCGCGTGGATCATCTGATCAA
>JBDTQB010000470.1:0-3432 GCA_039932395.1 Vicinamibacteria bacterium
GCTCGTGGCCGCGTCTACACGAAGGCTTACGCTCCCGCTCCCTTCTGCACGCCGTCGCGCGCCGCGTTCCTGTCCGGAATGTCCCCTGCGCGCCTGGAGCTTCAGCAGGAGAACGCCTTCGGGGATGTGTTCAAGCCAAGCGTGTCGTTGATCCAGGAGCAGTTCAAGTCGAACGGCTACTTCACGGCGTCCGTCGGGAAGGTGTGGGACTCACAACCCGGCGAAAAACGTGGATGGGACGTGAACGAATGGCTGCCGCCTTTGCCCGCAGGCATGGTGGAAGCGCCCGCGCAGATGATGAAGAACGTGCCGGTCGAAGCGGGGCCGACCACCAATCGCGACGAGGCCGAAGGCGACGGACGTCGCGCGGCCCTCGCCGTGAAAATCCTCGGGGAAACGCGGGAGAAACCGCTTTTCCTGGCGCTCGGTTTCATTCGGCCGCATGTCGCGTGGATCGCGCCGCAGAAATATTTCGACATGTATCCCCCCGCGCAGATGAAGTTCACGCCCGCACCTGCGGACGACACGAGCGACATCCCCGCCATCGCGATCAAGAATCGTCCTCAGGTTCTGCCCGGCCTGATGCTGGCCGGACGTGAGCCCGGCGGCTTCTCAAACGATCCCGTCGAGGCGCGACGCGGAATGGCTGCCTATCTCGCCTGCGTCACGTTCATGGACGCGCAACTCGGTCTCGTCCTCGATGCGATGGATAAGAATGATCTGTGGAAGGACACCATCGTGGTCTTCTTCGGCGACAACGGCCATCACTTCGGAGATCACGGCGGTCTCTGGCGCAAGAACACTCTGTTCGAGGAATCGCTACGGGTTCCGATGATCATTGCGACTCCGGATCTTGCGCAGCCGGGTGCCTCGACCTCGGCGCTCGCCGACCTGATCGACGTCTATCCCACTCTGGTCGATCTCACCGGCATCGCGCGCCCGTCGACACTGGATGGTGTTTCCTTGGCTGCGACATTGAAGGACCCGGCCGCTTCGGTCCAGGACGCGCTCGTGCCGTATCGGCCGACCGAGCCATCAAAGACCGGCTATTCGCTGCGCACGTCGCGCTATCGCTACACGCTTTGGCCGGATGGCTCCCAAGAGTTGTATGACCTAAGCGTCGATCCTGCGGGCCGTAAAGATCTGTCCCGGCAGCCTGGGCAGGCCGCCAACATGCTGGGGCTGCGGAAGCGCATCGAGGGGCTCGTCAAGTAGCCCTTCGACCCTTCGACTTCGAAGCAGACGGACTGCTTGCTCAGGGACCACCCTTCCCTTCGACTGTGCCGCAAACGGATCCTCGCTCAGGGCAAGCGACTGCGAAGCTCACTGGCTTCTGCTCAGGGACCGCGTTGGCGCTGGAACTACCGGGCCAATCTAGAGGTGGTCGGGGCGGCAGGATTCGAACCTGCGACCTCCTGGTCCCGAACCAGGCGCTCTAGCCAGGCTGAGCCACGCCCCGATCGAACCTCAAACGCGAGACCGGGAGTCTACATCAGTCGCACTTCGCTTCCTCGTAGAATTACGCCTGAAATGACAGATCAGGCTTCCTTCCACGCGGTCGTTCGAGGCAAAGTCCAGGGCGTCGGCTTCAGGTATTTCGCGCGCCAGCGGGCCGACGTTCACGGCGTTGCCGGCTTCGTTCGGAACCAGCCTGACGGTTCCGTTGAGGTTCACGCCGAAGGCAAGGTCGAGGCGCTCAGCGCCTTCGAGGCCGAGATCCGTAGCGGACCGTCGTTCGGCAGAGTGGACGATGCGACGGTGACGTCGATGAAGCCTCGCGGATTCCAGGGCTTCGAAATCCGATAGCCCTAGCTCGCCTACGCGTCGGCGAGCAGCTTGGCCAGGCCTTCGATCTCGATGCGCTCGGTCGTGTCCTTGCCCAGAGGCGTGATCGACACATAGCCGCTCCGGATCGCGGCCATGTCGTCGCCGTCCGCCGCGTGCCATTGATCGAAAGGTTCGGCGATCCAATAGAAGGACCGGCCACGCGAATCCTTGGTGACCGAAACGCCGGAGGCGTGCCCGCGCATTCCTTGACGGGTGAGCCTGACGCCTTTGATCTCAGAGGCCGGACCGTCTGGAACGTTGAGGTTCAATAGGACACCCGGAGTCGGCGGCGCGCTCAGGAGGATCTCGCAAAGGCGGCGTGAATACTTAGCGGCCTCCGTGAAATCCAGGACACGCGAACGCGTCACCAACGAACAGGCGCCGGCAGGAATCCCCCAGAACGCGGCCTCGCGCGCGCCGGCGACGGTGCCTGAGTAGTAGACGTCGTCGCCTAGATTCGCTCCGCGATTGATGCCGGACAGAACAATATCCGGCTTCTTCGGCATCAGATTCGCGAGCGCGAGAATGACGCAATCGGCCGGAGTTCCATCGACCGCCAAAGTCGTCGGATCGATTTTCTCAACCGTGAGAGGCCCTTTAATGGTGATGCCCTGCCCGCACGCGCTGCGCTCCCGATCCGGCGCGATCACCATGACGTCGCCCAACTCCGACACCGCTTCACGGAGGGCCTGGATCCCCGGAGCTCGGTAGCCGTCGTCGTTGGTGATCAGGATCAGAGGTCGGGACATCCCTCCAGCCTATCGTTTTCGACCAAGACCATCAAAGCCCGAAATGCGACACCTACGACGTGCGGGCAGCGGCTCGCAGTTCGCGCGTCTCCTGCGCATTGAAGGCCACGCCCTCGGCGTACAACCTTCCTTGCGCCATGCCGCCATCACGATCAGAGGCAAGCCTCTCGGAGAGTCGTGGGGCGAAATGCGCAACGCCGTCGACCCAAACCAGCCACTCCCAGTCCTTCTTGCCCGATGCACCCACCAGGTCCACGCTGACCGCGTACTCGACGCCGCCATGCTGTGCCGTCGACTTGCTCTGCTCGTCGGCCCAGTTCAAACCGATGCGCCGCTCTTCTCGTTCCTTTTCGGTCACGTTTTCTCCTTGTTCTGCAGCGCAGTTGGCCACGTCCCCTGGTCCAAGTCAAATCGACTCCTAGACTGCTCCAAGTGGCACACCGCTTGCTGTACAAGTCCCCGGGACTGGAAGAGGGACCTCAAATGAACTCAAGAAATGCGTTGCTGATCAAAACCGAGGCATGGTGGGCTATCAAGATGGAGCAGTCTGAAACCTGCATCTTCTTCCGCGACCGCGCGAAAGCCATCAAGGTCGGTCTGGCGATGGCGCGCCAGTGGGGCGGCCAGCTCATCGTCCAGGGTGAAGACACCGTGGTTCCGACCTTCGCGACCGTCTAGCTCAGAGCCGTGAGCTATTTCTGCAATTGTTTTCCTTGGATTGTTCGTTCTTCCAACGCATGAGGCTGCTAGACTTCCTCGCCGCACGTTGACGTACGTCGGGATGTAGCGCAGCCTGGATAGCGCACCTGCTTGGGGTGCAGGGGGTCGGAGGTTCAAATCCTCCCATCCCGACCAT
>JBDTQB010000471.1:0-3426 GCA_039932395.1 Vicinamibacteria bacterium
CGGAGAAGGCGAGAGCCCAGGCCGAGACCGAATCGTCGGGAGAGGCGACGAGGCGGAGGAATGCGATCAGGCTGCGGACCTCGGGTCGCTCGAACAAACCAGCACCGCCCGAAAAGCGATGCGGCAGGCTCTTCATATTGAGCGCGCGGAGAAAAGGATCGGCGTCGGCGTTGTTGCGCACAAGAATCGCCATCTCGGACAACGGAATACCTTCGCGGTGAAACTCCTCGATGGCCTTCGCCATAGCGTCTGCTTCCGCCGAGACGCTCGCGAAGCGCCAGTGCCGAACGTTGCGGCCCTTGCCGCGGTCAGCGACCAGGCGCTTGTCGAGACCAGTCATCACTTCGAGCCGATGCGGGTTGTTGTAGGTGATGAGCCGATACGAAGTGTCGAGGATCTCCTGGGTCGAGCGGTAGTTCTGCCGCAGCACCACCCGCGTCGCGTCCTTGTACAGGGTGAGGAAGTGGATCAGGTTCGCGGGAGCCGCCCCCCGCCAGCGATAGATCGCTTGGTCGTCGTCGCCTACGACGGTGATGTTCGGATTTCCTTCCCCCGCGATGAGACGAAGCAACTCAAGCTGCGCGTGGTTCGTGTCCTGGAACTCGTCGACCAGGATGTAGCGGAAGCGCTTTCGCAACCCGAGGGCCACGTCGGGACGATCGCGCAGCAGCTTCAGGAAGCGATGGATCTGGTCGCCGAAGTCGACCAGTGCTGCGTTCGCAAGCGCCGTCTGCTGGGCTTTGAAGAACTCCGCGGCTTCGATCAAGTCGAGAGCTTCTTCGCGTGCCGCCTGGCCATCCTCGCCGCCCAAAGCGTCCGCTTGAGACAGTCGCTCCTGGCCGAGCGCGATGATGTCCTCTGGTGCTACATCCTCATCCTTGGCGCGTGAGGAGAACTCCACCAACGTGGACAGATGTCGCCCGGGATCGCCCAGCGGCCGAAACCGCTCCAATGGAAGCGCGAACAGGCGCTCGCGCAGGAAGACGATTTCGTCGGCGCGCGACAGAACGCGGAAATCGGCGGGCAGTCCCGCGGCGAAACAGTTCTCTCGCAGCATGCGATCACCGAAGGCGTGGAAGGTGGCGATGAAGCTTTCGGTGTAGCCATACGGCACGAGCTGATCCACGCGTTCGGCCATTTCTCTCGCCGCCTTCTCGGTGAAGGTGAGGGCGAGGATCTCCTCGGGCCGCGCGCGCTTGGTGGTGATCAGATGGGCGATGCGGCGGGTGAGAACCGTGGTCTTCCCGGTGCCCGCACCCGCGACGATGAGCAGGGGGCCGTCGCCGTGAAGGACGGCTCCGCGCTGCTCATCGTTCAGGCCATCGAGGATCGTTTCTTCGCGCGTCTTCGGGACCGTCTCGATGTCACCCACGCCAGAAGACTATCCGGCGTGCCTGTCGGATGAGGTCCTGACGACGCCCGCCGCGGACGACTACCGAAGGTCGGCGAGCAGGGCGCAGATTTCGTCCACCGCTTGGGTCGCTTCCCGGGACGGTCGTGTGTGGTTGTTCACGATGATCGAGAAGGCGAGATGCCGCCCGCCGGTCGTGTCGATATAGCCCGCCAGGGCATTGACGTTGCTCAGAGAGCCGGTCTTCGCGAAAACGTGGCCTTCGGCCTTGGTGCCGATCATCCGGCGTCGCAACGTTCCGTCGACCCCCGCGATGGGGAGCGAATCGCGGAATGGTTTAGCGAGCCGATGCTTCGCCATGAAAGCCAGCAAATCGACCAGGGATCTCACGGTGACCAGATCCCCGCGCGACAGTCCCGAGCCGTCGTGCATCACGTTGTCGGCGATCCGAATGTCGTGAGCCTTCAGGAACGCCTCACGCGCGCGCAGGCTCGATGCCATGGACGCATCGCCATTGACCGCGAGACCAAGCCGCCGCAGCAGCGTCTCCGCATGAAGGTTCTGGCTTTCCTTGTTGGTGAAGCGGATCTGATCTTCGATCGCAGGACCGCGGATCGACGCGATGGGCCGCACTTCCTTCGGCAGCGCGGCGCGTGAGACCGCAACCGAGTCGGCGATAGAGATCCCGTGTCGCTGCAAGGCTTCCGCGAACAGGGTTGTCGCGAAGAGTGCGGGTTCCGGGGTCGCGACGCCTTCCGCCCATTTCTTGCCGGCGCGAGGAATGCGTCCTTCGAGCACGATGGTTCGGGAGCCCAGGGCGCGCGTGAGCGTCAGGTCTTGCTCCGTGCCTTGCGGCGCCGTGACGGTTCGATTCTCGATACGAAGAAACGTGGTTTCGGGCCACTGGGTCAAACGTCCGGGATCGCCTTCGAGGTCGCCTGGTTCCAGGGACAGATCGACCTGGCTGTCAAAGGCGCTCAGCGCGGAGACCTCGGCACCGTACGACCACACGAGATCATCGACGGTCCATCCGTCGGGGATGGAAGCGTCCGGGAAAAGAGCGTCCTGTCCGAGGAGTCGTCCCTCAATGCGCGTGACCCCCTGCGCCTGCAGATCCACCGCAAGCTGGTCGAAGGGGTTCTTGCCGTTCCGCCAGGCGATGCGATCGGAGAGATTCGGATCGCCCCGTCCGACCAGATAGACATCCCCCAGAATGCGACCCGAAGAATCGATCCGTCCCACCGTTTCGACCGTGGTTGCCGTAGGTCGCCATTCGAGGCCCTCGCTATCCATCACTTCAGCGACCGCCGCGTGATGCGTGCTTCGGTCGCTTCCCGGCCCTTCCGCATCCAGGATGGCCGCGGTGGTGAACAGCTTCATGGTGGACGCCGGTTTCACATTCTTCGCGGCATTGAGTTCATAAAGAACGCGACCCGTGTCGAGGTCACGGATGTCGATCGCGACCAGTGCGGGTGTGAAGACGTCGCGCTTGAGGATCGTTTCTATGGTCGCGGCCAGACGATCCGAAGTCTTTGCCGCTGGCTTGGCCGCAGGCTTTGTGTCCGCGAACGCGGCCGAAGCCAGCACGAAGCACACGACACTGGTGGGAAGTCGTTTCATTGCAGGTCCACTTCCTTTCGGATCACCTCTTCCGCGTTTGCGGCCAGAGTTTCGATCGCACTGCCTCCCGACTCAAACGGCAGGGCCGGATGGATCCGCACCCGGACCGCTCCCGGCGTGATGCTGCGTTCACCCACGACGGTGCGCAGGCCAACCAGACTCACGGGAACGACCGGCACCTGCGCTTCCATCGCCAGCTTGAAGCTACCGCGTTTGAACGAACCCATGGGAGCAGCTCCGCTGCGCGTCCCTTCTGGAAACAGCGCGACCGAGACGCCGTCATGGATCCGCTGCGCCGCCTTGGTCAAGCTTCGTTTCGCCTTGAACGCGCGCGAACGGTCGATGGAGACGTTACGAGCGGCCGCGAGGAACAGTCCCATGAAGGGAACGTAAACCAACGAGCTCTTGTACACAATCCGAAACGACCTTGGCAGCGCCGCGAAGAGGATGGGAAT
>JBDTQB010000472.1:0-3420 GCA_039932395.1 Vicinamibacteria bacterium
ATGAACGAACCGAGCCCGATTCTCGACGCTTTGGTGGAACAGGGCGTGCGACCGCGGGTCGAGTACCTGTCGGGCGTGATCGCGCAGATGATCCAGGGAGACCCGAAGGATCCGCGCGTTCTCCGATGCGTCGCGAGCATTCAGTCCCAGGCTTTTTCGTATCTGCCCAATCCGATCGCCACCCGCCTCGGGCTCGTCTCGAAGCTCACACCCAGGGATATCGAGAAGATCGTGGATCACATCGGGACCTTCTCCATCGCAGGCGTGCGCGCGATTGGCCAATCGATCGCGTCCCAAAAGATGTGATCGGCGTCTTTACAGCCATCCGACCTGCGTCTATGGTCGGACGCCATGGCTGATCCGGACCACGATCGACGCCGATTTCTCCTCACCGCCCTGGCCGGAACCGCCACGCTTCCGTGTGCGCCTGCGGACGCGGCGCAGGTGCCTGATCGAGTGTCGCCCCGAAGCGGGTCGTCCGGTCTCGACGGCCTGAACCTCACTCCCGAAGTCAAGGCGGACATCGAGGCTTTTGCTCAGCCGGTTCTGCAGGACGTGGCGTATCTGTCCGAACTTGCGTTGGATGATCTTGAGCCGGCTCTCGTCTTCGTCCCCCGACGATGACGGAACGCGAACTCGCCTTTTTGTCCGTCGCGGAGGCGGGTCGAAAGATTCGATCGAGGCAACTCTCGCCAGTTGACCTGATCGAAGCGTGCGTCGCGCGTTCGCAGCGGATCGACCCTTTGCTCGGTTCTCTCGTGACGCTCATGCACGACACCGCCCGAAAGCAGGCGCGAGCGGCCGCGGAGGAGATCGCTCGGGGACACTGGACCGGCCCGCTGCACGGAATCCCCCTGACCTACAAAGACATCGTGGCGACCGCAGGAACGCGGACCACCGCGGGTTCGCGCGTTCTCAAGGACTGGATTCCCGACCGGGATGCAGCCGTCGTTTCAAAGCTAAGAGCCGCGGGCGCCATCACGCTTGGCAAGGCCGCGCTCTCGGAGTTCACCTTCGCCGGAGGCTCCGGCCCAAACGACTTCGTGAAGGCGCCGCGCAATCCATGGAACCGCTCGTTTGAGGCGGGCGGATCGAGCAACGGTTCAGCCGTGGGAGTCGCGGCGGGTCTGGCCCTCGCTTCCATCGGTAGCGACTCTGGTGGATCGATCCGGATTCCCGCGGCGTTCTGCGGAGTCGTCGGCCTGAAGCCGACCTATGGGCGGGTCACGCGGACCGGAGTGGTGCCTCTGAGCTATTCGATGGATCATCTTGGGCCGATCACGCGCTCGGTCGAAGACGCGGCCCTCCTGCTCGACGCAATGTGCGGCGCCGATCCATCGGACAGAACCACGCTCAGCGCCCCGCCACCGGCCCAGCCATTCGCAAGCGCGCTGAAAAGGCCGGTCCGCGGCTTTCGCGTCGGCCTGCTTTCAAGCTACATGGAAGGCGTCGGCATCGACGAGGAGACTTCCACGGCGTTCGATGTCGCGCGCCGCATCCTTGGCTCGCTCGGGATGAGTCTTCGGGAAGTGAAGGCGCCGCATATCGCCTACGCATCGGCGGCCGGCTACAACACCATCATGCGGGTCGAAGCCTTCGAGCACCACTTCGCGATGCTTCGCGATCACCGAGCCGAGTACGGCCAGGCTTTTCGGAACATCGCGCGGGGCGGTCTCATCACCGCGCATGAGTACCTGCGCGCCCAAAAGGCGCGCGCCCTCATCTGCACCGAGATACGTTCCGTCTTCGATGAAGTGGATTTGATAGCGCTGCCGGTCACGGCGACGAGTCCGGGAGGGGGCGGGTATGCGCAGGAAGGAACCGACGTGAAGGTCCGTAAGGGTGCCTTGTCGCACGGCGCCGCCTACACGGCTCCCTTCAATCTGACCGGCGAGCCGGCGATCTCCATTCCCTGCGGCTTCAACCGCGCTGGGGTGCCGATCGGACTTCAGCTCGTGGCCAGGGCCTTCCGCGAAGACACGTTGCTGGCTGCAGCACACGCCTACGAACGCGCGACCGAATGGCACACGCGGCAGCCTCAGGACGCCGCTTAGGCTTTGGCTTCCGCGTACGCGGCCGTCAGACGTGCTCGTTAAGCATCGGCATACCGCGCTGATGCCAGACCGGATACGCGGGAGGGACCTCGCTCACCAGATCGAGCTTCGTGCGGTGTTCGGTGCTGAGCGTCCAGCCAACCGCGCCGATGTTCTCGATCAACTGAGCCTCATCGCGCGCGCCGATGATCAGGTTTGAGATGGTCGGCTTCTGCAGCAACCAGTTCAGCGCGATTTGAGGAATGGTCTTCCCCGTTTCTTTCGAGACCTCGTCGAGCACATCGACGATACGGAACAGGCGTTCCGGGTCATAGTGAGGGCCGGTGTCGGCGATGTCATGCGCGCGCGTTCCCGGCTTCGCGGGCTGATCGCGGCGGATTTTTCCCGTGAGCTTGCCCCAGCCGAGCGGACTCCAGACCACGGCGCCGACTCCCTGATCGCGGCCAAGCTGCATCAGTTCCCATTCATAGTCGCGGTTTAACAATGAGTAGTAAGCCTGATGCGCGGCGTAGCGCGGATAGCCAAGGCGGTCGGCCACCGCGAGCGACTTCATCAGATGCCAGCCGGAGAAATTAGAACAGCCGACGTAGCGGATCTTTCCTTCGCGGACGAGCTGGTCCAGGGTCGCGAGCGTCTCTTCGACCGGAGTGTTGTAGTCCTGACCGTGAAGCTGAAAGAGATCGATGTGATCGGTGCCCAATCGCTTCAACGCATTCTCGACCGCCACGAGAAGGTGCTGCCGCGACGAGCCGTAATCGTTGGGCCCCTCGCCTAGTTGGAACGTCGCCTTGGTCGAAATCAGCAGGCGGTCGCGCTTGCCCTTGATGGCCTTGCCCAAGGTCTCTTCGGCGAGTCCGTCGGAGTAGACATCGGCGCTGTCGAACATGGACACGCCGTGATCCAGACACACATCGATCAAGCGCGACGCGCCCGAAGCATCAGTCGATCCCCAGGCTTTGAAGAAGTCATTGCCACCCCCAAAAGTCGCGGTACCAAAACTGAGAACAGGCACACGAAGTCCCGAACGCCCAAGCCGTCGATGTTCCATCGAATCCCCCTAGAAGCCGTTCAACACGAGAGGCATGCTCTCACCCAGCGTCGAGAGAAGTGAAGACGAGCAAGGCTGATGGAACACAACCCACCGAAGTCCCTATCGTTCCGGGCATCTGAGCGCAGGCCGGATTCATTCCGGCCGCAGCGAACCGGGGGTTGCGCGCAGCCTGCCCTTGGGGCATGGGGGGCTACCCTTCGACTGCGCTCAGGGACCGCACGAAGAGTCCGTCTGGAAACTGCGGCCCCCCAGCTAAAGGATGGCTCCCCAGGTAGGATTCGAACCTACAACATTTCGGTTAACAGCCGAACGCTC
>JBDTQB010000473.1:0-3413 GCA_039932395.1 Vicinamibacteria bacterium
TGCGGTAGTTCGGCAGGGCGATCGCGACAAGGATCCCCATGATCGTGATGACCACGATCAGTTCGAGCAGCGTGAAGCCCGACGCGCGGGCACGCTTGTCGAGCCTTGCCATCCGGGACGCGGGTTTGAATACAGCCATCACCAGTCCTTCAACTTCGTTCCGTCTAGCGCGGTCCCTTCGGACAGCGAATAGACATCGTAAACGTTGTCGCCGCACCACGACGTCGAATCCTTGTCGTCCTGGTAGCAGCGCATTCCCCACTCGGGCTTTCCGGAGAAGGGATCCTCACTGATGCGCCTCATGAACTTGAGTTTGAATCCGGGGCGGCCCACCTGATTCACACCTTCAACAAGCTTCTCCAGAGACTCCGGATACCCCTCGCTGCCAAGCTTCACGTCGGTCCCGCCGATCTGGCCGCGGTCGACCCCGTCCTTGTAACGATCAATGGCGCCCCGCATTTCGCGCAGGGTTCGTCGAAGTTCCAGCTCTTTCTGGCGCTGCCGTGTCACTCGGGAGAGCGGCAGAATGGCCGCGGCGAGGATCGCGATGATGGTGGCCACCGCCAGCACCTCGATGAAGGTCGTTCCGCGTTCACTCCGACGCATCAGAGCCTCCACCGGTGAACACGATCGAGAGCTTCAGGCTCATGCGCGCGGCCTGCTCGCCCTGCAAGAGCGACATCTGTTCGACGATGATGAATCTCTTCGCGGTCTCGAGTCGAGCGAGAAAGGCGGTGAGGTTCGCGTACGTGCCGTCGAGGGGCATCGTGACCGTGCACCGCACGAGATCGACGCCCGGAATCTTGTCGATCGAGTAGGAACTCTTCTTCGGCCTCAGACCAGATTCAACGGCCAGTTTCTCAATCTCTCTCAGGGAGGCGAAAAGATCCTCGGTGCGAGGCTTCAAGTAGTCGCTTCGAAGCGCGTCCGCGTCAAGACGATTCTGCCCGGCCAGAGTCTTCCTTGCCGCGAGCTGGGTCCACAACGTTTCCAGGGCGACCCTTTGGACGGCGATGTCCTGAGCGCGACTCTCTGCTTGACGCACCCGATGGAGCCCTGGCCAGGTGATCGCGGCGAAGGCGATCAGGTTGATCGCCAGGAGAACGGCTCCGGCGGTAGCGATCCTGAACCTGATCTTTGATCGCCGGGAGATCATCGCTTCGCTCCGGGCGTTCGTGCGGGATTTCCGGCTGCGGCAGCTTCGATCGAAGCGGCCTCGGCCGCCGCGTCGAAGATCACTTCGATGTTGAACTTCGTCCCGCCTTCGGAATCATCCAGGCTCTTGATCAGGGCGTTCGAAAAAGCGGGGGATGCATCGAGCCCTTCGGCGAACGAAAAGGCGGCGTCTTTGCTGCGCGCTTCCCCGTCCAGAAGGATCAACACTCCGCGGCCCGCCTTGGGCGCAGCCGGGGAGATACTGCGCAGGCGAACGTCCTCCGAAAGACTTTCTTCAAGGTTTGAAAGGAGTCTTCGCCAGGGGAAGACTCGCCGGTCAACCAGTTCCTTCAGAGTGCGCAGGCGATTGATCTCGGCGGCCTCGAGTTTGAGCGGCGGTTCCGTCGCAACCTGCCGCTCGAGCTCGGAAATACGGTCTTCGTTCTGCCGCACCTCCCGGACGGTGGCGGCCTCATTGCCCGACAACAGGCGGCTGATAAAGCGGCCATGAAAGATCGAAATAACAATCGCCGCCACGAGCATTGAGCCCGCGAGGAACCAGGGCAATCGCTCATTGCGAAAAGGGCGAAGCGCCAGATTGGTAGAAGTGGCCATGTGGGCTAGCTCAGGAACCGGCGCTCAGAAGTGCGAGCGCTGGCGCGGCCGAACGCTCCACGGACGCGGGAACGCCCGCCACGGTCAGCCCCGCCGGAGGTTGAATGCGCTGAGGCATCGAGCCGAAGACAGTGTTGACGTCGCGCGTCAGGGAATCGAGCCAGTCGTCGGAGGCGTGGACGAAGGCCGAATGCAGACGCTCGCCTTTGAGCCGATCACGCCAGAAGGTCGCGGTCGATGACATTTCGCGACGGACTTCTTCCTGACGGCTCGCGACCGAAGCATCGAACGACCGGATCGCCACCGGCCACCCGTTTCGAGTCAGGGTCAGAGTCAGCCACGTGGGGTCATGCCTCACGAGCAGGACATCGCCCTCCACCGGAATGGCGCGCAGCAGAGCCATGGACGACGTCTCGACGGAGCCGACATCGAGACCAAAGGCGTGGCCCGCTTGTTCGTAGGCGGCGAGCACCGAAGACGAGAAACCGATGCCCAGGACGGGATCGACGACCGACTTCGGCCAGGCCGTGACCACGCGCGTGTCCGCGGGAAGGAAAGGCAAAAGCTTCTGCATCCGGAAAGCGACAACCTCGTCGCGCTTTTTAGGGTCGGCTTGGACCTCTTCTTGGGCGAAGAGCCGAAAGCGGGCCACGACATCCGGAACAACGATCGCGGTGCGGGCGTCTTTCGTGGCGCCGACGCGGGTCAGAACGCGTTTCGCGACTTCATGCAACTCTTCGCGGTGCGCGAAACCGGGGTCGTCAAGGCGCGGCTCGAAAGCACCAGGCGAAAGCGGCTCGCTGGCCAGGGCACGCAGTTCCAGCTTGCCGCGCACGGCCTCGACGCGCGCGGCGACCAGTGCCACCGAGGAAAATTCGAGTGCCACCTGGGCTCCGGCTGGGTCCAGGAAATAGCGACGCACGCGCTCATACATCGATTGCGGACGCTGTGCGGAGGCGAGGATCACGTGACCTCCACGAAGGTCACTTTGTTGATCTCCTGCAAAGTCGTGACACCGCTGAAGACTCGATCGAGGGCTGAATCGCGGAGGAAACTCATGCCCTCGTCCTTGGCCGCTCGCTTGATCTCAGAGGCCGGACGTCGCGCCAGAATCAACTCACGAACATGATCGCTGACGTCGAGCAATTCACAGATCGCGGTGCGACCCTTGAATCCCGTCCCGCTGCACTCGAGACAGCCGGCGCCTTCGTAGAAGGTGAAGTCGATGTACTTCGCGACCTCCAGACCCGATTCGATCAGCAGCGCTTCGGATGCCTGAACCGCTCGTTTGCAGTGCTCGCAGATCGTGCGGACGAGGCGCTGCGCCATCACGCAGTTGAGGGCCGAGACGAAGTTATAGGGCTCGATCTTCATGTTGAGGAATCGGCCCAGCACGTCGATGACGTTGTTGGCGTGGACGGTGGTGAAGACGAGGTGACCCGTCAGCGCGGACTGAATCGCGATATCGGCCGTTTCGGGATCACGGATTTCTCCGACCATGATCTTGTCGGGGTCGTGACGAAGGATCGAGCGCAAACCGCGTGCGAAGGTCAGGCCCTTCTTCTCATTGACCGGAATCTGCGTGATCCCGCGGAGCTGATACTCGACCGGATCCTCGATGGTGATGATCTTGTCTTCTTCGG
>JBDTQB010000474.1:0-3408 GCA_039932395.1 Vicinamibacteria bacterium
GTAGTTGAAGGTCCAGATGAAATGATCCCAGTCCTTGATGAGCCGGCATTGAACCGCTGTCTCGCTCATGGCCTGGATCTGACTGCGGAGAAGCGCCGCGACCACCAGTTTTTCGCCATGAGACGCCATCACGAGGAGGTTGTTCCGGCTGACCTGCCCAAGAAGTGAGAGCAGGACGAGATGGCCGACGTCATGGCGGCCGGATTCGAAGGTCTGCTGGAAAAGTGACGCTGAGTACTCGGTCACGGACGTGTCCTCGAGAGCGACCAGCGCGGCCGAACGAGTCTGCGGCTGGCCGTCCAGTTTCAGGAGCGCGCTTTCACCGAAGACCATCTTCGGCGCGATGATGCCCACAATCCCGCGGTTCGACTGGATACCGAGCTTTCCCGCCTCGACGATTCCGATGTTTCGCGCGACGTCTCCGGCTTCCCAGAGAAAATCGCCCTTCGACAATGTCACTCTTCGCATGGTCTCTCCTCGAATTCGTACCTTGAAACAAGTCCTGAGGTCGGAATGTTACGCCGTCGCGGACGTTTCATAGCGCTGGTCCGGGGAGATGAAATGCAAAGGGGTTGCGATTACACTTCGCGTCGATGCCCCCCGAGAGGATGCCCCATGACCGAGCCGATCGACTCCCACCCCGGACGCGACAGGTTTCCGTCGTGAAGAAGGTCCTGAGCTTCGCTTTGGCGGTCTTTGCCTGTGGAACCTTCGCTTCGGCCCAGGAAATGGCGGATCGCATCGTCATCAATGGCTACACGAATTTCGAGTTTTCCAAACAGATCAGCAAAGAGGGCCTTGGCGACAAGAACGCGTCCTTCGATGCGGATCAGTTCGATCTCGTCTTCAACGTCACGGTGTCCGAGCGCGTGCGGGTGGCCACGGACCTGTCCTGGGAACACGGAACCGCCACCGAGGACGGTCGCGGGAACCAGGCTATGGAATACGGCTTCGTCGAGTACGCGGTTTCCGACAAACTAAAGCTCCGCTTCGGCAAAATGTTCACGCCCTTCGGCGTCTTCAACGAGATCCATACCGCAAAGCCCGCGTTTCTCTCCGTCAAGGAAGCGGCGAGTCTCAATAAGAACAGTCGGATCGTCGGCGGGGGCTTTCTCTTCTATCCGCGATGGGGCGCAGGCGTAGGCGCCCATGGCGACATGGTGGTCGGGGGCAAGGACGTGACCTATGACGTTCTGGTGGCGAACGGAGACCAGACCACGGTCAATCCTTTCGAAGAGGACGAGAACTCCTCTAAGTCGGTGACGGCGCGGGTGCGCGTTGATGCCACGGAAAAACTTCGCGTGGGTTATTCCTTCTATCGGGATCACGTCAGTTCGCCCACCTTCACCACACTCCAGAGCCACGGTTTTGAAGCCGAACTGAATCTGGCGAAGTTCCGGGTCCTGGCTGAGTTGGCCATGGGGTCGCTCGGGCTGAAGGCGGGCGGCTCGCAGACGCAGCTTGGCTGGTACGTTCAGCCCTCGTTGCATCTCAAGAACGGTTGGACTCCGTATCTTCGTCTCGACTATGTGAATCCAAACCGTCGTATCAGCGATGTCGGAGGACGCGACATGATCGTCGGCGTCAACGTGGAGATCGCGAAGAACTTCCAACTGAAGGTGGAGAACAACGATTTCAGAGGCGGAAAGAGTTCAACCCTGGGCTCGCTGCCGGGTCGCGGCTACCACGAACTCAAAGCGGCGCTGGTTCTGGGATTCTGATGATGAGAGCCCGCCGCCTCCTTCTTTCGACCATCGCTCTTGTGGCCTTGGTCTTCCTGCTGCCGGACCTTTCCTCCGCGCAGGGCGTCGACCGTTCACTGCGCATCGTGGTGAACAAGGAAAATAAGGTGACGACCCTCAGCACCGACGATCTCACCCGCATCTTCCTCGGCAAGAAAACGCTTTGGGAATCTGGAACTCGCATTGTTCCCGTGATGCCCGAGGAAGAGAGCGCAGCCGGCGGCACGTTCCTCACCGGTACGCTGGAAAAAAGCGTCAGCCAGTTCAGAACCTATTGGAAACGCCTTCTTTTCTCGGGCGGCGGCACGGTCCCCAAGGTTTTCCGAACAAGCGCGCAGATCCTGGACTTCGTCGCGAGACAACCGGGAGCGATCGGCGTGGTGGAGGCTTCCGCGGTCGACGACCGCGTCAAGGTCCTCGAGATCACCAACTAGCCCGCGGCAAACAGGCAAGAGGATTGAGCGATGTCGCGTTTCTCGCTGTCCTTTAAGTTCGGTCTTCTTCTCTTCGGGTTCATCCTCGCTACGGGCTTGCTGGTCGGGCTGTTCTGGAACGCGGGCACGCGCGTGGGGGTCGACCTGCTCGAATTGAAGGATCGAGCCTTCCCGGAGTACGAAGGGCTGTCGGCGGCCCAGGACTCTTTCAAGGACTTCACCGGCAAGATCGAAGAAGTCGTGGGCACGGGCGAAGGGGGCCTCGAAGGCAGCAATAAGATCGGGCAGGCGCTGATCGAACATCTCAACGCGGTCGAGGCCATCTCCTCCGACGCAGGCAAAGCCGAGGTCGTCCGTGTCCGCGAAACCTTCAAGGAGTATGAACCCCGGGCGATCGAGCTCGCCAATCTCGCTCTACGCAGTGAACGCCAGCAGGGGGGCCTCGCGGGTCTGAGTTCCGATCGCATCGGCGCCCTGTCCGTTCATGTCGCGGACATGCGCACGTCACTGGAGACGGATCTGAGCCGCATGGTGAAAGCGCGGCGATCCGTGTTCGAAACAACGCTCGATCGGACGGTCGCGATCATTAAACAGCGCGCCATTGTGTCGGCGACGATCGCGGCCTTCTCTCTCGTGCTTCTGGTGCTTTTCCTCATCTCTCTCTCGCGCGGCATCGTCTCGCCCATCCGTTCCCTCTCGGCGACCACGCGAGAAGTGGCTCAAGGTAACTTCGCGGCGGGACGCAACATCGAGCCCCAAGGGAACGATGAAGTGGCCCAACTGGCCGCGGCCTTCAAGGCCATGGCATCCAGCCTCGACTCGACCACCGTTTCCAAGGGGTACGTCGACGACATCATCCGCAACATGAAAGACACCCTGATCGTTGTCGATCGGGGGGACAAGATCCGCACGGTCAATCGCGCGTTGCTTCGTCTGCTCGGGTATACCGAAGCGGAACTCGTCGATCAGCCCTTCTCCATGATCGGTGGCGGCATCCCCGACGAAGCGCTCAAGACGAAGTCGGCCCAGGCGTCGTTCGAAACGGTCTACCGCGCCAAGGACGGCCGTGAATTCCCCATGTCGTTCTCCACCGGCATTCTCAAGAGCGCGGATGGGCAGGCGTCGGGCATGATCGCCGTGGCCCAGGACATCACCGCGCGCAAGCGCCAGGAAAAGGAACTCAAGGAAGCGAAGGTCGCGGCCGAGGCGGCCAACGCCACCAAGAGCCAGTT
>JBDTQB010000475.1:0-3396 GCA_039932395.1 Vicinamibacteria bacterium
TGCGCCGAGCGATCCGTCGATAGAGGGTATTGAACCGGTAGTGGCTGAAGTCGACCCCTTGCGAGGCCTGAAGGACGCCAATGACCGGCAGCAGATCGACGGTGGTTCGGGGCTTGGCTTGTTCGACATCGCCTTCTGCCAGGGAATGCCGACCGATCCGAGCCATCTCCAGAGCAATGGCTTCGGGGGAGAGAACAAAGTCCACGCAACCGGATTCGATCGCACTCTGCGGCATCCCACTCTGCTGCGCGGTCACATCCTGCGCGAAGGTGATGCCACCTTCGCTCTTGATCGCTTTGAGTCCCAACGTGCCATCGCTGGCGCTCCCCGACAGGACGACACCGATCGCGCGATGAGCTTGATCAGTGGCGAGGGAGCGAAAGAACTGATCGATGGGACGATGAAGAGTCCCCTCCTCCCGAGGAAGAAGATGGAGGGCGCTCTTGGCGATCACCATTCCGCGGCCAGGTGGAATCACATAGACGTGATTCGGCTCGACCGGGGTTTTACCTTGAACTTCCGTGACCGGTAGAGCGCATGCACGCGACAGAATCTCCGCCAGTGAACTCGGGTGCGAAGGGGCCAGGTGCTGGACGAGAACGAGGGCGATCCCCGGATCAGGCGGCAGGGCCTTGAGAAGCTGAGTGAACGCTTCCAGACCTCCTGCGGAGGCGCCCACCCCCACGATCGGAAAGCCGGACGCCTTCACCACCTCGTTCGAAGCGCTTGGCGCAACCTGCCCTACGCTTGGAAGCGGCACGGCATCATCGGTGTTGATCGGGATCACTCAGGGCGTTGTTCCGATCCTGGTTTTGAGGGTCGAACTTCACTGTACTCCCATCCAGCGGAGCGCGGGGTTCATCCGTGGCCGTGATCTTGCAGTGCCTAGGACCATGTCTACCTATCACGCGACCGTTTGGCTCGACCATCAGACCGCTCAGATCCTTCAGTTCGACTCGGAACACGTCGAGTCTCAGAAGGTGAAGGCGCGGACCGACCACACCCGTCAGCACGGAAGCACCGTGCGCACCGAGCACGAGTTTTTCGGCGAGGTCTGCACGGCATTGACGGGCGTCGCGGAGATTCTGGTGACTGGATCCCACACCGCCCAGACCGACTTCCGTCACTACGTCGAGAAGCATCGCCCACAGCTCACTCCGCACATCGTGGGATGGGAGACCGTCGATCACCCGACCGAAGGACAGCTCCTCGCCATGGGCCGCAAATACTTCGTCAAACACGACGGGCTGACTTAAGGCGCGCATTTCTTGCGCGCGGCGCGCCCGTGCCTTCTCAGCGCTCCATCGGTGTGATGGGATGGGGGGAGGGATCGGTCGGAATGTTTGGGGTGTCGGGACCCGGAGGGCGGTCTGGATGAGTGGGAGGACCCGAGGGATCCCTGGAGGGGATTCCGGGATCAATGGGGGCGCCCGGAGTGCTCATGTACATGGTTTTAGAATCCTCTTTGTTCGGATGGAAACTGGAGACGCACTCTCCCGAAGCAAATGACGTGCCGGTCGTTGCTATTCGGCGAGATCGCGGTTCGCCGGGCCGTTGAGAACCTTGCCCATCTTGTCGAAGCGTGATCCGTGGCAGGGACAGTCCCAGGTCTTCTCCCCCGGATTCCATCCCACGATGCAGCCGAGATGCGGACAGATCGCGGATCGCTCATGCAGCTTGCCGTGGTCGTCGCAGTAGACGGCGCGCTTGGTGAGGCCGCGACGAACGACCGCTCCGCTGCCCCGGGGAATCTCGTCGGTCGTTGCTACGTCCCCAGCGGTGATCCAGTCGGCGTACTGCACCGCGATGTTCGCCGACTCCTTGAGAAAGGTGGGGCCGGCGAGAAGCGTCTTCCTCGCAGGGTCGTAGAGCTTCGACCAGGGGTTCTCTTTGCCCGTGATGAGATCGGTCAGCAGAAGGCCGGCGATGGTGCCATGGGTCATGCCCATACCGCTGTCCCCGGTCACGATGAACACGTTGTCTTTGTCCAGTGGGTTCCGTCCGATGAAGGCAAGGCCATCCATGCTTTCCATCACTTGCCCGGCCCAGTGGAATTCGACGTCGCCCATGTGCGGAAATCGATCCTTCGCCCAGCGCTCCAGGCGCGCGTAACGCTCGTCAACGTCTTCCGCCTGACCCGTTTTGTGGTCCTCGCCCCCCACGATCAGCACCGTCCGGTCCCCATCCTTGTCGACAACCCGCTGAAGGCGAACGTAGTGATACGGCTCGGCCGTATCCCACAAGAGCGCAGGCTTCATCGAGTCGTCGTTCAGAGCCGCACCGATGACGTAACTCATGTACGGCGCTTGTTTCGTGTGCATCACTACCAGATCGTTCACCGGCGTGTTCGTGGCAACCACCACGAAATCCGCGTTCACGACATGGCTCCCCGCGGTCACCTTCGCGGGCATTCCACCTTCGATGCTCTCGGCATGTGTGTTCGTGAAGATCTGACCGCCCCGCCCTTCAATCGCCTTGGCCACGCCCGCCAAGTACTTAAGCGGATGGAACTGAGCCTGCCGAGGGAACCGTAGAGAGGGCCCGGTGTTGAAGCCATCGATGGGCGCACGCTCAACCCTTTCAACATCGACGAGACCGGCCCGGTGCGCCGCCTCCAGCTCGCGATCGAGGAGATCAGCCTTCTGATCCGGCGGAAGAAAAAGAAAGCCGTCGACCCGCTGAAAATCGCAGTCGATTTTTTCTCTCTTCACGATCGCTTCAATCTCCGAGATCGCGGCGGTGTGGCTCTCGGCCGTCAATCGCGAGCCATCCCGGCCGTGGAGCCGCTCGATCGTTTGATAGCGCGCGTCAATCGCATTGGAGAGATGGGCGGTGGTGGCGCAGGTCGCGCCGCCGGCCAGATCGCCGTCCTCGATCACCACCACCGACTTGCCCGCGCGAAGCAGGAGATAGGCCGTGGTGAGACCGGCGATGCCGCCGCCCACGATGCAGACGTTTGTCTGGATCGATTTCGCCAGTGGCGCGTACGTCTTCATCTTCGCGGTTTCTGTCCACACCGTGGGTCTGCCCGCGGCGCCGATCTTGTCGACTTTGCTCATGGGTGTCCGTGGTGCAATTGGTGTGCCCCTCTCCGAGATCCGGCGTGCCTGACCACGACGTTCAGGCGGGCCAAACGGGCCCGCCTGAATTCCGGCTTCGAATGTGCGTCTACCGGCCGTCGTGGTCGGCGTCGCCAGGAAGGGCTCGCTCGACGCGATGCCAGGCATCGCTCGTCGCCTGCTTCGCCTTGTCCCAGGTGAGGGAGGAACCCGCCCGGTTCCTCTCCCAGTCACGGGAGAGTTGGGGCTCCACGTCGTTGAACTTCTTGCCGGCGTACTTGGGATACGACTCCCAGCCGTACTTGTAAGCAGGCTGATAGGTCTTGTAGTCCGTCCC
>JBDTQB010000476.1:0-3393 GCA_039932395.1 Vicinamibacteria bacterium
AGCCGTACCGCTGGCTGAGCGTTCCCCGCTGGTACCTGTGGGAGGGCGGGTTCCTACTGATGGGCCGCGGCCAGGGTGTCGTCCCGCCGCACGAGCACCACGCGATCCAGATCGTCATTGCCCTCGAGGGCAGCATGGTGATCAGCGGCAGCGACGGGACATGGCGCGAGGCCTGCGGGATCGTGGTGAAACCGGACGTGGTTCACTCCTTTGACTGCCGCGGCTCCGATGGCGCGATGCTGTTTGTCGATCCGGAATCGAGTGAAGGAGCCTGGCTTCGCACCGCGCTCAAGCCGGACATCACGGTCGTGCCCGAGGCGCGCCTGGCCTCGTGTCGCTGGGAACTTCGCGCCTTCTCAGAGAAGCCATTCGAGAGCATGGATGTGCAGACCCTGATCCGGCATTGCGTCAAGGAGCTGAGTCCGGGAGCTCCTCCCCTGCGCCGTCTCGATCCGCGGGTGACCGACGTACTCACCGCGATCCGGGCGTCCGACGACCTCCGCATCTCTCTGGGTGAGGCCGCGAAGAAGGCGTTTCTTTCGCCCAGCCGCTTCGCGCACCTCTTCAGGCAGCAGATGGGGCTGACCTTTTCGCGTTACATGTTGTGGCGCAAGCTCACGCGCGCCATGGTGGCGATCGGCTCCGAACGCACCATCGCCGCCGCCGCGCACGCCGCCGACTTCGCCGACGCCGCTCACCTGACCCGAACCTTCTATCAGATGGTGGGCATGGCCCCGACCGCTCTGATGTCCGGTGAGTTCGCCCAGATCGCCTCTCCGTTCGACGTGTGCTTTGAGGGCCGGCCGCCCCAATAGCTGTTTCGTACAAGGACAACAGCGGCCTGATCCAATACCCACCCCCCGCTCGATTGCGACACTTCCTTGGTCGGCATCACGCCGGCTCCCTTCCAAGGAATGACCATGAAATCGAGCACTCAAAGCATCGTATTCGCCCTGCTGTTGGCGGTTATCAAACCGCACGCGGCCCTCGCCCAAGAGAAGCTGGCCGGGGAGACACTCCAGATCTCCCGCGCCACCGGTTCCATCAAGATCGACGGTGACCTCTCGGACGAAGGCTGGAAAGCCGCGAAGCCGGTCACCACCTGGTACGAGGTCAATCCGGGCGACAACACGGAGCCTGCGATCAAGAACGTCGGACGCATCGCCTACGACGATCATTTCTTCTACGCGAGCTTCGAGTTCGCGGATCCGAATCCGAAAGCGATCCGAGCGCCCTACTCCGATCGCGACGACTCCGGCGGCGGCTTCTACGACTTCGGCGGGATCGTCCTCGATGCCGGAAATAGCGGTCGCACCGGCAAGTTGTTCGTGGTCACCCCGCGCAACATCCAGAACGACACCATCATCGACGACGCCTCCGGAGAGGATCCCTCGCCTGACTTCTTCTGGGAATCCGCGACAAAGATCACCGAGCACGGATGGGTTCTCGAGATGCGGATTCCCTTCTCCTCACTGCGCTACAAGAACAGCGACCCGCAGACCTGGGCCGTCCTCATGTATCGCAACTATCCGCGCGAGCGCAACTACCAGTTCTTCTCGGCCCGCCTGCCGCGCGGCTTCAACTGTTTCGTCTGCCACGCCAACACGCTCGAAGGCCTGCAGCACCTCCCCCAGGGTTCGCACCTCGTGGCCGCTCCGTATCTCAGCAGCAGCACCTCGGGCCGTCCCACCGGTGGGCTCGGATCGTCGCTCGCGAACGATCCGACAAAGCAGCACGTGGGCCTCGATCTCAAGTACACGCCCAACTCGGACACCGCACTTGATCTCACCGTTAAACCCGACTTCTCCCAGGTCGAGTCGGATGCGGCGCAGATCTCGGCGAACGAGCGGTTCGCTCTCTTCGTTCCCGAGAAGCGCTCCTTCTTCCTCGAGGGCACCGATCTCTTTCAAACACCGATTCAGGCCGTGTACACACGCACCGTCACCACGCCGAGCTTTGGAGGCCGCATAACCGGCAAACAGGCGGGTATCCGGTACACCGCCCTGGTCGTGAAAGACGATGGCGGCGGAAGCGTCATCCTTCCCGGCCCGACCGGTTCTTCATTCGCCGCCCAGGACTTCGCCTCGACCGTACTCGTGGCGCGGGCCAAGCGCGAGATCGGCCGATCCTTCCTGAGCATGCTTGTGACTGACCGCGAGGGCCGGGAAACTTCCTCGCACAACCGCGTGGTTGGGCCGGACTTCCAGTTCCGCCCCACGGCCACCGACGCCATCACGGGACAGTGGCTGATGAGTAACACCAAGACGCCAAACCGGCCCGATCTCGCGCAAGAGTGGACGGGTCAGGAGATGACCTCACACGCCGGTCAACTCCAGTGGGGCCACAGCAGCAGGCGCGTCGATGCCACCGCAGTCCTCAAGGACATCGGTGATGGTTTTCGCGCTGAAGCCGGATTCGTCCCCCAGGTGGGCTACCGTGAAACCGCGGGCGGCGCGGGCTGGACCTTCCGTCCGACCGGCTTCGTTTCGAAGCTACGCGCCTTCATGGACGCGGATCGTCAGGCGGATCGCGCGGGCGATCTGATCTCGCGAAGCGTCCAGTCCGGCCTCGTCATGAACACGCGCTGGAACGGTTTCGTGCAGCTCCGTTACATGGACGACAACATTCGCAGCGGCAATCGCCTGATCGGTCGAAGGCAGCTTGGCTACTTCGCGCAGTTCAGCCCCTCGCGCGTGCTCTCCACGGTTTCGGTGACCGGGACCACTGGGCAGGAGATCGACTTCGCGAATTCGCGGCCCGGAACCGGCACGACCATGAAGCTGAGCGCGATCCTGAACCCGACCAATCACCTGAACCTGATCATGAACGTGGATCAGCGCTGGCTGAACGTCGACGATACGACCGGGGTGAAGAGCCGGCTCTTCACCGCGAGGGTCGCGCGCCTGCGGGCCACTTACACCTTGACCTCGCGCCTGTTCGTCCGCCTCACCGGCCAGTACGAGTCGACCCGGCGCGATCCGAGCCTCTACACGTCCTCTACCGAGGCGAAGCAGGGGGCGTTCAGCGGGCAGGCCCTGCTCTCGTACAAGTTGAACTGGCAGTCCGTGATGTTCGTCGGCTACGGCGACGACCGCGTTCTGTCGGCTCAGGACCGGCTCGAGAAGGTGTCGCGCCAGTTCTTCGTGAAACTCGCCTACGCGGTGCAGCGTTAAGGCCATGACCAAACTACGCATCGGTCCCGTCGTCGCGGCGTCGCTCACCGCCGGTCTCGTCGCCGCCGCCGTGCTCGTCCTCGGCCCCTTCGGGGGAGCGCAGGAGCATGTGATCACTGGAGTGACCCTGCTCGCGTTCGCCTTTGGGTGGGCGATGCTTGCGGCCCTCTCGATCCTCTGCACGGATCAGCCGCAGCGGTGGGCGATCGCGCCGGCCGCC
>JBDTQB010000477.1:0-3392 GCA_039932395.1 Vicinamibacteria bacterium
CGCCGATGCGCGCGAACAGGTGCGGCAGGCTGACGTCTTTCGTGACGTAGTCGTCAGCGCCCATGCGCAGGCCGGAGACGACGTCGAAGTCGGAGTCGCGCGCGGTTAGAAAGATGATCGGAAGGGTCGGCGAGAGCGAACGCAGTTCGCGACACAACGCGAAGCCTCCGTCGACATCCGAGCCAAGTCCGATATCCAGAAGTGCCAGATCCGGCAGGCGCGTGCGAAACGATTCGAGCGCGCGTTTCCGGTCCTCAAACACCGTGACTTCATAGCCTTGCGTGACCAGCGCATCGCGATAGTTCTGGCGAATGGCCGGATCGTCCTCAACGATGGTGATTCTGCGGGGCATGAGTCTCAAGGAACTATACGAGCCGCCTGTCGCAAAAGTCGTTGCGACATTTTTCCGCCACAATGTTCCATAGGAAGGTCATCAACACGGCAGAGCCACGCCTTTTTGTCTGATTCAAATCGTCTTCGTCGAGCCGGCCGGTCGCAATCACGCGCATCGCAGGCCGGCTCGACAGGAGCGACTCATGACTTACGGACGACGGCACTACCTGACCCAAACGATTCTGGTCCGCCTCGCTTACGCCGGACCCACCAACGACGAGGCGCGCGAATTCGTTCGTGCTTCGGTTCGTTTCGTACTCTGCATGACCGTCGCGTTCCTGGCGCTCGCCGCGGTAGCGAGCAGTGAGGAGCTGGCCCAGCCTCAGGCGCGGACGCAGGCCCAAGCGGCGGCTCAGAACGTCGCCGCCACGCCGAACAACGCGACCTCAGGCGAATTTCTCTATCGTGCCGAGTCCACGGAAGCGTTTGAAACCGCCCCGGTCGTCGACACCCGGGTCCGCTTCGATGTGACCGGGGTGATCGCCCGCGCCACCGTGGTCCAGCGATTCCGCAATCCCCTCAACGTCTGGATCCATGGCGTCTACGTCTTTCCCTTGCCCGAGTCCTCGGCGGTCGATCACATGAGGATGCGCGTCGGCAGTCGAGTGATTGAAGGCGAAATCCGTGAGAAAGAAAAGGCGCGTCAGGAGTTCGAGAAGGCGGCCGCGGAAGGGAAGCGCGCCACTTTGGTCGAACAGCAGCGGCCCAATCTCTTCACCAGCCGAGTCGCCAATCTCGGTCCTCTGGAAGAACTGGAAGTCGAAATCGAGTACCAGCAGACCCTCGAACTCGCCGAGAACGGTGTGACGTTGCGCTTTCCCCTGGCGATCACTCCGCGCTACATGCCGGGGATCGCGTCCACGCTGAACCGCCTGACCACCGTGCGTGAGAGCGCCCTGCACAACGCGGACGACGATTCGCTCTTCGAAGGCGATGACGAAACCGGGATGGGCGAAGACGACGGCGCAGACCACTGCTCCTACGAAGACGATGCGGACTCGGATGAACTGGTTCAGCCACCGATGCTGCCGCGGAACCTCAGCGGCCGTCCCGTCTCCATCGAGCTCAACCTCAACGCTGGCTTCGATGTGGCGACGCTGTCGAGTTCGACCCACCCCATAGCCGTTGACACGACCTCTTCCCATTCCTTCCACGCTCGCCTGCGCAATGAACTGGTTCCAGCCGATCGCGACTTCGAGATTTCCTGGAAGCCGTCACCCGGCGTGATGCCGCAAAGCAGCATCACAACGGAGAAGGGACCGGATGGAACCTACGCGCTCGTGACCCTGTTTCCGCCCACCGGCATCAACGCTTTGTCGGTGAGGATGCCGCGCGAAGTGACGTTCATCATCGACACGTCGGGTTCGATGGCCGGCGTCTCGATGGACCAGGCCCGGAAGGCTCTCGCGCTGGCGATCGGCCGTCTCCAGGAGGATGACTCCTTCAATCTGATTCAGTTCAATACCGTGACGTCTGTTCTGTTTCCTGCGCCTGTGCGGGCGACCGAAAGCAATCGGAAGCGTGCTCTCGCCTACGCCCAGTCGCTGCAGGCGGATGGCGGCACCGAGATGTTCGACGCGCTGGTCGCGGCGCTTTCTCCCCATGCGGAGATCGAGGGCGCGGCGCACCGTCTGAAGCAGATCATCTTCATCACCGACGGCGCCGTTTCCAACGAGGACCAGCTGTTCGGACTCATCAAGAGCAAGCTCGGACGGACGCGCCTCTTCACGGTGGGAATCGGCTCGGCGCCCAACAGTCACTTCATGACCAAGGCGGCGGAGTTCGGCCGCGGCACCTTCACTTTCATTTCCGACGTCTCCGCGGTGGAGAAGCAGATGACCGAGCTGTACGGGAAGATCGAGAGTCCGGTCCTGTCCGACATTCATGTGACATTCGATGGCATCAGTGGCGATGGCGATGGCGCCGAGATCTGGCCCGACCGCGTGCCCGACCTTTACCTGGGCGAGCCCGTGGTTGTGAGCGCGCGCTTCGCGAAACTTCCATCGATGATCCGGGTCACCGGTCAGCGCGATGGACAGGCGTTCGAAACCGTTGTGCCCATGGCGCGAGCCGAGGCGGGTCGCGGCATCAATGTCCTGTGGGCGCGTCGAAAGATCCAATCGCTCCTCGACGGCGTTCAGGAAGGCGACGACCCGGAAGCGACCCGCGCGCAAGTGGTTTCGCTCGGGCTGACCCATCACCTCGTCACCAAGCACACGAGCCTCGTCGCCATTGACAAGACTCCGGTACGTCCGGCTGACGAAGCCGCCGACACGATCGTCGTGCCGGTCAGCACCCCCAATGGATCGACCTTCGGCTCACTCCCGCAGTCCGCGACGTCGGCCCCCGAGTTCATGCTTCAGGCCCTGGCCGCCTGGCTGGTGGCGGCCGGTCTGTTCATCTGGGCGCGCCGGTCATGAGCAAGCTCGAAGTCCGGACGGTGGCGCTGCTTCTGGCCCTGATCGGCCTGGGCCAGGCGGCGCAGGCCGGGTACATCCACGCGA
This sequence comes from Vicinamibacteria bacterium, assembly GCA_039932395.1. Lineage (GTDB taxonomy): Bacteria > Acidobacteriota > Vicinamibacteria > Fen-336 > JAGNNV01 > JAGNNV01. The sequence goes on from JBDTQB010000477.1 coordinate 2,898, forward strand.
AGGCGGTGCTCGCGCAGGTTCTCATCCGTCGAGCCTGGGTGAAGGCCGAGAACGAAGGCGGATCGCCGAAGCCGTGGCCCTGGGCGGACACCACGCCGGTCGCGCGCCTGGGCGCCCCGTCTCATCGAGTCGACCTCATGGTCCTCGAAGGAGGCACCGGCCGCACCCTCGCGTTTGGGCCGGGTCATGTGAGCGGGACCTCCTTGCCGGGGCAGCACGGCAATGTGGCGATCGGCGGACATCGCGACACCCACTTCCAGTTCCTCAAGGATCTCAAGCACGGGGATCGCTTGTTGATGGAGTCGGCGAAGGGCGATCTGATCGAGTACGCGGTGTCGGCCGCGGAGATTGTCGACCGCGACCGCGCGGACATCCTTAGCGACTTCGGCGACGACCGTCTGACTCTCATCACCTGTTACCCGTTTGACGCCGTTCAATCCGGTGGACGCCTTCGCTACGTTGTCACTGCGAAGCGCTGCGATGGTGTGGGTAATA
>JBDTQB010000478.1:0-3392 GCA_039932395.1 Vicinamibacteria bacterium
TCGCAGATGCAGCCGGACGACCGCGCGCGTCTCATCGCCGATCTCCCGCGCGAGACCTCCAACATCATCCTCGCCCGCCTTCCCACGTCTGAGATCAAGCGATCGCTCGTTTCGCTCTCGTATCCAGACCACGCGGCCGGCCGCTACATGACGCCGGACTTCGTGGCGATCAATCCGGATATGACCGCCGCGGAAGCGCTGGCGCACATCCGCCAGTTCGGCCGCAAGAAAGAGACGCTGAACATCGTCTATCTCGTCGACAAGGACGGCCGCCTGGTTGAGGATCTGACCCTTGGCAACCTGGTGCTCGCCGATCCCGACGCCAAGGTCCTCGACATCGTGGAGCCAGGTTTCGTCGATCTGCGCGACACCACGCCGCAGGCCGAAGTCCTGGAAGCGTTCAAGAAGTACGACCGCGTCGCTCTTCCGGTCACCGACGCCTCCGGCCACATGCTCGGCATCATCACGGTCGACGACGTCATGGACGTCGCCGAAGACGAGATGACCGAGGATATGCAGAAGATCGGCGGTATGGACGCGCTCGACGCGGACTATTCGCAGACAAGTCTCTGGCAGATGGTCCGCAAACGCGGCGTGTGGCTCGCGGTCCTCTTCGTCGGTGAGTTGTTCACCGCGAGTGCCATGTCCCACTATGAGCACGAGCTTGCGAAGGCTCTGGTGCTGACTCTCTTCATTCCGCTGATCATCAGCAGCGGAGGCAACTCCGGATCTCAGGCCGCCTCTCTCCTGATCCGTGCCCTGGCATTGAAGGATGTGGCCCTCTCCGACTGGATGCGTGTTCTGCGTCGCGAACTCGCGTCGGGGCTCGCTCTTGGCGCGGTGCTTGGAGTTCTCGGCTTCGTGCGTGTGGCCTTGTGGCAGTCAATCGGCATCGTGAATTACGGTGAGCACTATCTGCTCATCGCGACCGCGATCGGACTCTCGCTGGTCGGTGTGGTCACGTTCGGCACGCTGGTGGGCGCTCTTCTGCCGTTTCTGCTTCAGCGTCTGGGGCTGGACCCTGCGACTTCGTCAGCGCCGTTCGTGGCCACTCTGGTTGACGTGACCGGCCTCGTCATCTACTTCCAGGTGGCAGCGTTCGTTCTGAGTGGAACGCTCCTTTAGTCCAGGCGCCCGTTCGGATCTATGTCGAAGCCTGAGCCGGCTGGCTCGGGGTCCTTGAAAGCAACGGAAAGATCACGGCGACGGCCAGCCACGAGCAGGCTGCGGCCGCACCAGGGAATGGCGACATGATGCCGAGCATGACCAACACGGCGAACGCCGCAGAATTAAATAAGCAGCCGAGCATGAAGAGCTGACATCGCCTTTTTCGTTCAACCGGCGACCACACCCCATCGCCCAGCCCCAGCGCGAGGATGAGACTCATCGTGGTTGGACCGGACAGCGGTTGGAACTTTGCGTTCGCCGCAACCATCGCCGGCAAATCCCACAGGCTGGCGGTCAGGATCAGGAAAAAAGAAAGGGAGAAGAACAATCGAGCCTGAGTTGCCTCCGATGTGCTCGCGCGCCCCAACAACAGTTTGATCCCGCAAACCGCCCACGTCGCGGTGAGCGCGCCGAAGCCGGCAAGCGAGACCCCATTCTTGACCCACTGCAAGGTTCCGCCGAACAGCGCCAGAAAGAATGCGAGCTTGCTCATCGTAGGCAATGTGCGAAAAGTCGACCCACTGAAAGCAGCCCCGATCCGTATCCGCGACCACGCATTCTGCAGATGAAGGGTCGCGGCGCCCATCAGGAGATCCGCGACGCCTCGGATGGTCAGTCCTTCGTCTTTGAGCAGGGCCTCAAGTTCGAGGGAATATCGTTCTCGCCAGGCGCGGGGATAAAGCCTGATCAGGAATTTCATGCCGTTGCGAGCCTCCGCGTGCCGATGCGAGCAAGTGATTCCATGGTTCTAAGCTGAGTCCCCAGATGGCGTCTGCCCTCGGGCGTCAACTGATACGGAGTCCGACGGTCATCGGACTCCAGAGGCTCGATCAGGCCTTGTTCCTCGAGACGGGTGATTGCGCCGTAGAGGGTGCCGGGCCCTGGCCGCACGCCTGCGAGCGTTTCGATCTCGTTGAGCATCGCGTAGCCATGCTTCGGGCCATCGGCCACCGCAATCAGGATCAGCAAGCCCGGATCCGATGTCCGGAGAGGCTCGACCGCTGATTTCTTTTTCACCACGACCGAGATAGTAGTACGTTTGACGTACTAGTGTCAAGCCTCGCTTTGCCGCGGGGCGGGGGGACTAAAACAGCTTCTGGAAGTCCGGCCGCAGAAAGATCTCGCGACCCTGGGTTTCGATGTGGCCGTTCTGTTCGAGATCCCGCATCATGCGCGTGACCGTCTCGCGCGACGAACCGATGCGATGGGCGATGTCCATGTGGGTGGGACGGCGCACCACCACGCGACCGTCCTTGAGGCGCTTGCCTTCTTCTTCGGCGAGTTCCTGGATGACCCGGGCCACGCGGCCATAAACATCGAGCAGCGCGAGGGTCGAGATCTGTTGATTGGCCTTGCGCAGACGATTCGCCAGGATCTGGATGAGCGAGGTGCTCATGCCGGGATCCTGGTCGAGCGCGCGCATGAAGTCATCGCGATGGAGGGTGAGAAGTTCGCATTCGCCCTCGGCGATGGTGGTGGCGGAGCGCGGCTCGGAATCAAGCAGCGACATCTCGCCGAAGAAATCGCCATCGGTAAGAATGGAGAGCGTCACTTCCTTGCCGTCGTCTCCGAAGATGGCGACCTTCACGCGTCCATGGAGAATGACGTAGAGGGTGTCGCCCGCTTCCTTCTCATGGAAGACGATGTCGTCTTTCTTGAAACGCTTGCGGCGGGTGAGCCGCAGGATGGAGTCAAGCGAACCCTCCCCCAGTCGGGAGAAGAGAGGGACGCTCTTTAGGAATTCACGCTCAGTCATGGATGGTTCGTCCTTCAGGGATCGTAACACCCAAAAAGGCGACATGCGTCACATCAACCCTCGGAGCCTGCGGTGGAAGAGGCTCAGCGTCGGCCGCTGCGTCCTTTGTCGTAACTCGCGGTCACCACACTGGAAATTCCGCCACGCACTCCGAAACGGCCTTCGAGGATGGCGCTGCGCGGTTTCATCACTTTGACCAGGTCGTCGAGGATCTTGTTGGTGACGGCTTCGTAGTAGATGCCTTCGTTGCGGTAGCCACCGAGGTAGAGCTTCAGGCTCTTCAGTTCAACGCACAGACGATCCGGCACGTAGCGCAGGATCAGGGTCGCGAAATCGGGCTGGCCCGTCTTGGGGCAAAGTGCCGTGAACTCCGGAGCGGTGTGCTCGATGAGGTAGTCGCGGTTCGGATTGGGGTTCGGGAACGTCTCCAGGATCTTGATCAGTTTTTCCAACGGGTAAGCGCCTCCTT
>JBDTQB010000479.1:0-3381 GCA_039932395.1 Vicinamibacteria bacterium
ACCCCCGGCTAATAAGGCTGACGAGGGAAATCGAAATCTCAAGCGAGACGACGCCTGCGGCGATGCGGGTCGGCTGCGAGAAGATCGACAAGTTCATGACAGGCCGCGAATGTTAGTCACCGGTTTGGCGAAGTGTCAAGGTCTTTCTGCGGACTGTCACTAAGCTTGGGCGAATGAAGCTTCTCGGAATTGCGTTTCGTAATCTGCTGCGCGCGCGTCGACGTAACGCGCTCGCGGGTGGAACAATGGCGCTCGGCACCGCGGCGCTGATTCTCGGAGGCGGCCTTTCGGATGGAATCGCGCGGCAACTCACCGACAACCTGATCGCAGTTCAGACGGGAGAGATCATGGTGGTGAAACGAGAGGCAGGATTCGTCCCCCAGAACTCACCTTTCGACGCGTACTCCACCGAACGGATTCCAAATGGCGCGGAGGTCGTGCATCAGATCGAGTCGCGTTCCGGTGAACTCGGCATTCTTCGGGCGTCGCCCTATCTGCATGCGCGCGGGACGGCCATCGCCTCGAACCGGTCGACGCCTGCGGTCGTGCTCGGCATCATTCCAGAAAAGGAACCGGAGCTGTTCAAGGCACTTCCTCCCATCAAAGGGTCGATCCTCAGCGGCAAACCCGAAGAGGTATACGTCGGCGAGCCGGTCGCGCGCATCCTGCGTCTCTCGGTAGGAGATTCCGTTTCATTGCTGGTGCAAACGCCGGAAGGTGCAATGAACTCCCTCGACGCGCTGGTCGTCGGCATCTTCAAGAAGGGGGGGCCCTGGTACGACAACACCTTCTTCGTTCCGCTTGAAGCCGCTCAGCGCCTGGAAGACGCTCCGCTCGCCATGACCAACATCAAGCTGCGCGCCGAGGGGTCGGCGGCAACCCTCACGAAAACGCGGACAGAGCTGCGGGAACGCGTAGCGTCACTTTCGCCGGGAACCTCCGTGGAAAGTGCGGAGGAAGCGGGCAGATTTTCGTTCTCGATCATTCAGGCGAACGAAGTCAGCCTTACCGTCCTCTCCATTTTTCTGTTCGCCGCCGCGGCCGTTGGCATCGTCAATGCCATGTTGATGAGCGTTCATGAACGCACCCGCGAAATCGGAACCATCCGCGCGATGGGGATGAGGCGGGGTGGGGTCGTCCGGCTTTTTCTGCTGGAAGGGCTCGCACTTGGAGTCGTGGCCGCGGTTCTTGGGGTGATCGCGGGCGGCTCCATGGTCCTCTACTGGGGCAGCACCGGCATTCGAATGAACACCGTCACCTTGGCCTGGCTCGCCGGAGGAGACTTTCTCTACCCGCGGCTGGAGATTCTCAGTGTCGCCAGGGCTGCTTTCGCCATCATCGCCATGTCCACTCTGGCCGCGATTTATCCCGCCTATTCAGCAAGCCGGCTTGAGCCACGGGAGGCCCTCCACCGGATCTGAGAGGTCTGAAGTGCGGAGCGACCTCCGTCACGGTGGCCTGAGAGGGTCGACGGGTAAAGTTCCCCAGTCCCCAGGAAACCTATGAAATCACTCCAGCGTTCGTTCCTGCTTGTCAGCATGGCTCTTTTCTTGAGCGCCTGCGCCTCGATAAGGCCTCCCGCCGTGCGCATTTCCGGTCTCCGCCTCGATGGTGTGTCGCTCACCGGCGCCCGGATCGATGTCGGCCTGAACATCCGAAATGTGAACTCGGACGATCTCAATATTGAACGTTTTGAGTACGAGGTCAAGGTCAATGGCCGCGTTCTCGGCCATGGCTTCCAGGCAGACCCCCTGGTCCTCCGAGGCTTTGCCGAAGACAAGGTCACCTCTCGGCTCGACGTGAATCTTCTTCGCCTTCCCGGCGCCGTCAAGGACGTTCTGGACCGAGACCGCGTGAATGCTGAGGTAAACGGCACGTTCTACGTCCGTCAAGGCTCGGGCATTCGCAAGGTCAAGTTCGGCACCGAGGGCGAAGTGGACCTGAATCGGGACCGGTCAAGGGACCGCAGATAGTCGAATCGCCCTAAAATCGGTCGTTTGACGATCGGGAAAGTGGGCACTAGACTGTTTGAGATCTCCGCGTAACCTTGGAAATTCTTGTTAGATGATTGCTTTCGGATGGGACAGTTCGCGCGTGTCTGGCCGCTCTTTCGAGCCCTTCGCGCAGCGCTGAGACAGACATGAAAGTCAAGGTTCTGGGCTGCTACGGCGGGATCGCTCCTGGCCAGGGGATGACCTCCTTCCTGGTCAACGACGTGGTGGCCCTCGACGCGGGCGGCATTTCGGCCACCCTCTCGGTCGACCGGCAGGCGATGGTGAAGGACATCTTCATCTCCCACGCGCATCTCGATCACACCTGCTGCCTGCCCTTCCTGATCGATAACAGCTTCGCGTCACCCGGCTTCTCCCTTCGTATCTATGGGATCCACGAAGTCGTCACGGCTCTTTCGAAACATCTCTTCAATGGCTCGTTGTGGCCTGATTTCACGAGCATCCCTGACGACCTCACCCCGGTGCTCAAGCTCGTGACCCTAGAGCCGGAAAAGGCCGTCAAAGTAGGCAAGTTGAAGGTTCGGGCCATCCCGGTTTCCCATTCCGTGCCGACCACGGGCTTCATCGTGGACGACGGCGACGGTTCTCTCGCGTTCTCAAGCGATACCGGCCCGACACTCCATTTCTGGGACGTTGTGAACGCCACCAAGAACCTGAAGGCCGTGATCACCGAAGCCTCCTTTCCTAATAGCGAAGAGGACTTGGCACGCATTTCCGGTCATCTCACGCCCAAACTGCTAGGCCTCGAACTCGACAAGCTGAAACGTGACGTGCCGGTCTACATTTATGGCGCGAAGCCGCGTTTTGTCGCCAAGATCAAGAAGGAACTTGCCGCTCTCAAGCGAAAGAATCTGACGATGCTGGTCCAGGGAAAGACCTACACGGTTTAGCTGTCCTTCGGGCGTAAACTCGGCCCGAGCGCGAAGGCTTGCCAAGCCTTCCTTCCACGACCCCAGAATGGGTCTTTCCAGAGCCCCGAAACAGGGCTCGTTCGCTTACCCAAAGAGCGGAAAAGGTGTCGTTCTAGACCCTTTTCAGCCCACTTCTCGACTCTCCGGAGTCACCATTTCCATTGTGCTAGAGTCGCCCGCTGGCACAACATATTGGGGTAATTTCGCTTTCATGATGCGTCTGGATCAGGTTGAAATCGTTGGCTTTAAGTCGTTTTGTGATCGTCAGGAACTGACGTTCAAAGGCGGCGTCACGGGCATCGTCGGCCCCAACGGTTGCGGCAAGTCCAACATCTCCGATGCGATCTCATGGGTGCTCGGCGAACAGAGTGCTAAAAGCCTCCGCGGCGGCGCCATGTCCGACGTCATTTTTGCCGGAACCACCGCCCGTCAGCCGGTCGGAATGGCCGAGGTCAACC
>JBDTQB010000480.1:0-3373 GCA_039932395.1 Vicinamibacteria bacterium
AAGCCCGCGAAAGCCAGAACGCCGGTCGCGGCGAGCCCGTTCAACCACGCGCCACGCAGAGGGGTTTGCCGCCGCATGACCTCACGGAACGGAATCACCAGCAGGAATCCGACACCGAAGTGAGCGAAGCGATCGTAGTGATTGCGTGCGCCCCCGATGTTGTCGCGGATCCAGTTGAAGAGAGGGACGCGTTCGTGGGTGTAGTGCGCGCCGATCACGAGCAGCAGGGCTTCTAGGAAAAGCAGGGTGTAGCTGAGCGAGGTGAAAGTGAAGCGCCTGCGGGTCACTCCCAGCGCGATGAAGCCCGTCACCGGCACCGCGATTTCGATGGCGTAGTCCTTCGCGTCATAAGGAGCGATGGCGCTCATCGCTACCGCGATCATCAGGAGTCCGCCGAGCCAGGGGAAGGTTGTGTCTTTCATCGGAAGGGCCATCGCGGAGTTCCTATTTGGATTTGGCAGTCGCAGTCTCGTCGATCCAGGCGGAGACCTCACGGTCCAGTAGATCCAGAGGCAGCGCGCCGTTCTTCAGCACGGCTTCGTGAAATGCCTTGAGGTCAAACTTGTCCCCAAGCCGGTCCTCGGCCCGCTTCCGCAGATCAAGGATCTTCAGCATGCCGAAGGTGTACGCAAGCCCTTGACCGGCTTCGGTGATGTGTCGATCCACCTCCGCGGTCGATGGTCCGATCTTGAAGCCCGTGTTCTCCGCCATGTAGGCGATGGCTTGAGCGCGCGTCCATCCGAGCGCATGCACGCCGCTATCGACGACCAGGCGGACCGCGCGCCAGATCTCGTAGGTCAGGCGCCCGAAATCGCTGTAGGGATCCTGAAAGAAGCCGACTTCGCGACCCAGGCGCTCAGCGTACAAGCCCCATCCTTCGACGAAGACGGTGATGCCGAGTTCGCGGCGGAAGTCGGACAACGCGGTGTTCTCGCGCGTGCGCATGATCTGAAGGTGATGCCCCGGCACGCCTTCATGAAAGACCAGAGACTCGACGACGTAGAGCGGGCGAGCTTTGATATCGGATGTGTTGATGTTCACGAAGCCGGCGCGCGTTCCGTCGGGTTCGCCTGAATCGTAGTAGCCCGCCGACTGGCGGATGGCGATGCGCTCGGGCATCGGCCGAATGCCGTAGGGTGTGCGCGGCAACAGAGAAAAGATTCTCGGCAAAGCGCCATCCATGCGCTTCGCGGCGAGCGCCACCGCCTGCAGATACTTCTCCTCGCTATCCACCGTGAAGCGAGGGTCATCCTGAAGAAACTTGATGAACTCGGCGAAGGTTCCTTTGAAACCGGCGCGCTTGATGACCTGATCCATCTCACCGCGGATGCGCGCCACCTCTCGCTTGCCGATGTCATGAACCTCCTGCGGCGACAGGTCGAGCGTCGTGTGCATGAGGATGCGGTGGCGATAGAACGCAGCACCGTCAGGCAAGGCATCAAGACCCAATGTCTTGCGCGCGCCCGGCAGGTATTCGGTTCTTAGGAAGCCCAGAAAGTCTTTGAGGCCTGGCATGACCGAGTCGCGAAGCGCCGAAGCACCGTCGCGTGTGATGCGGTCACGATCCGCAGCGGGGAAGGTGGCGGGAATCCGGTTGAGAGGTTGGTACAACAAGCTGGCCTTGACGTCGTCGACGATCAAGGCGGCAACCGGCTCGTCGTATCCGCCCAGCACATCCTTCTGCACGGTGCGGCCGGATTTCAATCCCATGCGCAGGAGCGCGATGTTCTGAGTCGCGATCTCACGGAATGATTGAAGCTTCGCGATGTAGTCGTCGTAGTCCGAAACCTTGTCGAAACTGTAGCGGTCCGGAAGCGCCGAGATGTCGAAATGAAAGCCCTCGCGCGAGCCGATGGGCATCTCGAAGGCGCGGAACTTCAGTTCATTCGAGCGGTCGCGCAGGCGGCGCGACACGATCTCGGCGTCCAGCTGAAGCGGTTTGCTCAGCCCTGCGCGGTCCATGGCGCGCAGCCGGGTATCGAAGGCCGCCAGCTTCCGCGCCTCATCGGCATAGCGTTCTTCCGACATGCTCTCCATGCGCTTCGAGTAGCGCGGATCCGTGCCCGGCGGGAGGGGCAGGGGATAGCCCTGCTTCCGCGTGGCCGCCATGTCGGTGATGAGTTGAGTGAACGCCCGGTCAGGCGCGCTCTGCGGAGATGCGGTGACGGCGAGCGCGCTGAACGTGACGGCCAGCAGAAAGAACCGGGGTGATGATTTCAAGACTCATTTCCTCGTCAAGCATGAGACGTCGAGTGTTGCGGAGATTCTGACCTTTTTGCAACCGTCCCGTCCATTCCGCACCGTATTGACGCGCCGGTCGCTACACTCTTCGTGTGCTGATCGTTCCCATCGTCTCCCTCGGCGTGTTCATGGTGATATGGCTGAGCGTGGGTTCTTTGCTCAGTATCTTGAGCGGATGGTCTCGGCTGGCCAATCGCTTTCCCGCTGAAGGCGAACCTCCGGGCGACCGATTACGCGGCCAGGTGGTTGGGCTCGGAAGCATCAACGAACGCAACGTGACCAGCCTCACCCCGACAGCGCAGGGCCTTTATATGAAGACGATGTTCCTGTTCCGCTTCATGAGGCGGCCGGTGCTCGTGCCCTGGCGCGAAATCAAGTACGTGAGGGAGCGGAAGATTCTCTGGATGCGCAGTCACATCTTCGATCTCGCCGGCCTGACCACCATCGAAGTGAAGGCGCGCGCCTTCGAAATGCTGCAAGCGCGCCTTGCTACGCCGGACCCCACGCGCCGGAACCGTTAGCGGGGTTTGTTCTGCTGCCAGGAGCCGTACATTGGATTCGGCAGGATGAAGTACGTCTTGCCGAAGGCGTCGAACGCGGCATCGGGCGCATCCCGCAGGGACTGCTTCAAGGTGGGGAAGTCCTGAATGTTGTCGCCGACGAAGGCCAGCACGTCACGCGGCTTGCTGTCGCCGAAGGCAACTCCGGTGGCCGCGGATTCGAAGCGCGGTTCCTTAGCACTCGCACCTACGCGGCACAGGATCACATCGAAGGGGATGTTCTGCATGCGGAAGTTTTCGCGGGTGTCGTCACACAGCACGTCGAAGCGATTGGTCACGATGGCGATTCTGCCGCCAAGTTCCTTCACGCGGTCGAGGAAGTCCTTCGCGCCGGGAACGGGCACGGACGAGCGCTGATGGACAAACGTCGCCCACAAATCTTCAGTGAAGGGCGCCGTGCCCTTCGCGAGATCCCGCTGGAAGACCGAGTTGTCGAGGACGGTTTCATCCGCGTCGAGAACCACCGCCCAGCTGTCGCGCGCCTTCCCTTTTGACGCCGCCATCACCGCCTCGGTGGCCGCCCGGTAGGTGGACATGGTGAGCGCGCGATATTCCGCCGACGTCCTGAACCA
>JBDTQB010000481.1:0-3368 GCA_039932395.1 Vicinamibacteria bacterium
CCGATTTTGGCGAAGAGGTCGCCAATCTTGTTGATCGTGTTCCAGTCGCGAGGATTGTCCTCAAGCAACTGCCGATACAAGGGGATCGCCTGATCGAGCTTCCCTGCCTTTTCAGCCTTCTCGGCTTCCTGGCGGGTCTTAATCGGATTGATCTTGGCCAATGGAGTTTTTCGAGCTTACGTTTCTTAGAAAAGAGAATCGAGATTATGTCGGACGGGGCTCAAAAGAGCCACCCGGTGCGCTCAATAAAAGTCTTTCGGTGAAGAGATGTTGGACCCAGAACCCTCAAGGCTTCCATGTGCAAGGAGCTTCCGTAGCCCTTGTTCTCCTTCAACCCGAAGCCCGGATGAGTTGGATCCCACGCTTCGATCATACTGTCTCGTCGAACTTTGGCAATGATCGAGGCCGCCGCGATCGAGACGGAGAGCGAGTCTCCCTTCACGATGGCCTTCTGGGCGATGGTGGCGAGGGGCTCGTCAATACCGTCGACCAGAACGAGCTTCGGCTGAACCTTCAGCCCATCCACGGCACGTCGGATGGCGAGGTGCGTGGCCATCCGGATGTTGAGGCGATCGATCTCTTCAACGCTCGCTTCGCCGATCGACCAAGCCATGGCGCTCGCGATGATGCGAGCGGAGAGTTCGTTCCGCTTCTTGGCGGTCAGCTTCTTGGAGTCGTTGAGACCGGTCCAGTCGAAGCCGTCACCGAGAATGACCGCGCCCGCGACGACCGGGCCGAACAAGGCGCCGCGCCCCACTTCATCGGCGCCCGCGACTGGAACTTGCATCCGCAACGCCGCTTCTTTTTCGAAGCGGTCATTACAGGAAACGCCGCCGACATCACCGTCTGCCTCTTCGGCTTCGGGATGCGCGGCGGCGATTTTTTTTCGGCTCAAGCGCAGACGCCCGGAGCCTGACGCAGTGCCTTAGGAGGCGGCCGCAGCAGAGGCCTTCCCCTTGGCCTTCACGGGCTTGTCGCGAAGTTCTTTGAGGCGGAGCGCCTTGCCCTTGAGCTCACGCACGAAGTACAGCTTGGCGCGGCGGACATGGTGACGCTTCAGCACTTCGATCTTGTCGACGGACGGAGTTGAGAGCGGGAAGATGCGCTCAACGCCCTCGCCGAAGGAGATCTTGCGGACCCTGATGGAACGCTTCACACCGGTGCCGGTCACGCCGATGATGAGACCTTCGAAAATCTGGATGCGCTCGCGCTCCTGATCCTTGTCTTTCTTGGCCTTCGCGGTCTTCGCCTTCTGTTCCTCTTTCAGGACAGATTCGCGAACCTTGACGTGGACGCGGACGGTCGTGCCGGGACGAAGGTCGGGATGGATCTTCGGGTTGATGTTCTTTTCGATGGTTTCGATGGCGTTCATGGAATTTCCTATGGGGTCCGAGAGCCGGTGAGTTTAGCTCAACCCGGTTCGTTTTGGCGACTCGGCATCGCCGGCAGCAACTACTTCCGCACGAGATCGGGACGGCGATTCTGCGTTGTCTGGGTCGCTTCGTTGCGTCGCCACTTCGCGATGGCCGCATGGTCGCCGGAGAGAAGCACGTCTGGGACCTTCAGTCCCCGAAAGTCCGCCGGCCGCGTGTAGTGCGGATGATCGAGCATGCCGTTTTCGAAGCTGTCCTGCTCGTTCGACTCCGCGTCGCCTAAGGCACCCGGAATCATGCGGACGCTCGCCTCGATCACGGCAAGGGCCGGCACTTCCCCGCCCATCAGCACGAAGTCGCCCAGGCTGAGTTCGTGGGTGGCCAGAGCGGTGCGCACGCGCTCATCAATGCCCTCGTAGCGGCCGCACAGCAGGACGATGCGTTCGAGGTCCGCGTACTCGCGCGCTTTGCGATGGGTGAACTTTTCGCCGCGGGGCGAGAGAAGAATGATTGGCCGCGTGGGCGAGGCCCCCTCGGGCATGACCGTTTCCACGGCCTTGAAGAAGGGCTCGGCCTGCATCACCATCCCGGGACCGCCTCCAAACGGCGCATCGTCGACGCGGCGATGCTTCGCCTCCGAGAACGTGCGGAGATCGTGCGCTTCGACTCTCGCAAGTCCGGTTTCAATCGCGCGAGCGAGGATCCCATGCGACAGAGCCTGACGGATCAGCTCCGGAAAGATCGTGATGACGTCGATACGAAGGGCCATGATGCGAACCGGAGCCTACGTGGTCCCGGAGACGGTTCCTTCCGCCTTGACGCGCATGAACCCGCCTTTGACGTTCACTTCAAGAATGAACTGATCGACGAGCGGCAACAGGGTCTCGCGTTTCTGGTCGTCGTTGATGACGAGCACCGGGGTGGCTCCCGTTTCCCAGAGGTCGGTCACCGTGCCGATCGAGGCGCCCGATTCGATGCGCACGTCGAGACCGCGGAGTTCGTGGTGATAGTAGGAACCTGCCGGTAGTTCAGGCAGCGCTTCGAGCGGGATGCGAAGCTCGGCGCCGCGGAGCGTCTCCGCCTGATCCATCGACTCGATGCCTTCGAACTGAATCACGAGACGGCTCTTGTGCGGGAACATCGACGTCGGCCGGAGCATGGACGCTTGGCCTGACGGACGAACCACGCGAACGTCTTCAAGTGTCGCGAAGCGTGTCTCATTGTCGGTCAACAGCTCGACCACGACCTCGCCGTGAATCCCATGCGGACGCAGCACGACACCGATGGTGACGCTGCCTGGTTCTTCGTCCGGATGTCTCTGAGCGTTCAAAGCCGTGGAATGAATGGACCCTTGTGGGGCGGACTTTGAATCGACGGGTAGCTCCGAGCCGCGCCGTATCCCTTCGGATGGGCGGCTCAGGAGCGATCGAGCGGTTTAGGCCGCGACTTTCTCTAGTTTCTTGTGGCCCTTGATCAGGCTGCGCACCGTATCCGAAGGCTGAGCGCCCTTCGAGATCCAGTAGTCGACCCGGTCGGACTTCAGAACAACCTTGCCGGGGTTCGCCCGGGGGTCGTAGTGACCGACGATCTCAACGAACTTTCCGTCTCTCCACGCGCGTGAGTCAGCGACAACGACACGGTAGTACGGCTTCTTGGTGGTTCCGGTACGGCGCAAACGAATAGCGAGCATCCCTTAGTCTCTCCTGAAACGGCCTGTCATGACAACCCGGGCATGCCGAAACGGGATGCGAGCTTCCGAAGCTTCGACCCTTGAGCATTTTGCGCGGACATCATCTTCATCATTTTTCGTGTCTGTTCGTACTGCTTGATCAGACGGTTCACATCTTCAACTTTGGTTCCACTTCCGAGAGCCATGCGCTTCCGGCGCGACCCGGAAATGATCTCGGGACGTTGGCGTTCCTGCGTCGTCATCGAATCGAGAATCGCGACGAACTTCTTCATCTCGCCTTCGCCCTGGGCCATCTGGTCGTCGTT
>JBDTQB010000482.1:0-3352 GCA_039932395.1 Vicinamibacteria bacterium
CATTCCGCCACCCAGTATCCCGACTACCGTTTCGCCACCATCGATGGCACCACCGTGAAGGTGAGTATCGGCGATGAGGGTTGGAACAAGGACACCTTCATCCCCACCGTGGCGAAGCGGGGTGCCGCGATCATCGAAGCTCGCGGCCTTTCCTCCGCGGCCTCCGCGGCAAACGCGGCGATCGACCATGTTCATGACTGGGTTCTTGGATCCAAGGGCGAGTGGGTCACCATGGGCGTCCCGTCCGACGGCAGCTACGAGATTCCCGAAGGGACCGTTTACGGATTCCCCTGCACCACCAACGACGGCAAGATTGAGATCGTCAAGGGCCTCGACATCGACGCCTTCTCCCGCGAGCGCATGACCCTGACCCTGACGGAGCTGAAGGAAGAGCAGGAAGGCGTCAAGCACCTGCTGGCGTAGACGGATCGCGGTGAAGCGATCGCTCAGAAAGAAATTCTGAGCGACGCTCCGAAACCGCGACTTGAACGCCAGACCGTTTTCGTTTGGGGCGCCTCGAAAGAGGCGCCTTTCCATTGTTCGACTTCATGGGTGCCCAACAAAGCGCCGGTGACACCGCCGGCGGAGCCGAGCCACTTGGCAAACTGATTGCTCTTGTCTTTCGAGCCGCCGCATACTTGGTCGGGGCCGACCTCGCAGGAATTCGGGAACAACTCTCCGATCAGCCATCCCGCCGCCGCGCCGATCGCGAGGCCTTTGAGCGCGCCCTTGAGACGGCTCCCCACGCGAATCGTCCCCTGACTGCGCTCGACCTGATTGACCGCGGAACGGGGGATCGTTACCTTGAGGGCTCGTCCATCGAGTCTGACGATGACCGCCTCTTCGCTTATGCCGATGACTTCACCGACGTGCACGAGCCCGGGCGCTTCGCGCGTAGCGTCGGTGTGCAGCCGGATGCGCATCCCGACTTCCACGGACCCCGTCGCTTCACCACGCCCTTTCGGATGCGTCGGTGTCTCCTGCGAAGTCAGCGCGAGCGCCGGCCCTTCCAACAGAAAGGTGAGGGCCAGAATCGTCGACAACAAGGCGGGCATTCTACCGTTCGCCCTAGGGCGACGGCGTCGCCTTGTCGAGGGGCCCGAGCCAGAACGCGCGGCCTTCGCCTTCCACCTTCAACAGGCGGATGCGTTCCCCGTACGTGGCGATCTGTGCCTCCTTTTCCGCCCATCGTTCCGGCTGATACATCTCCGTGTGGACCACGACGTAGTTCACGCCGATGCGTTCCAGCGCCGCCAACCCCTTCTCGGTAGGGAAGTCATAGAGCTCTTTGTACAAATCCATGTGGAAGGGCGGGACCAGGCTGCTGTAGCCGTTGACCATCGGCTGCCAATGAGCCGCGCCGTGGATCATGAACTCCGACTGGAAACGTGACTGCCGGACCGAGTTGTCGGGGAGCGGGATCGGAAGTTCCACGACACGAAACGGCGTCGGCTGAGTCGCGAGCCAGGAGTCGATGGGAGGCGTGGTGATCGGATCACGCGGCGAGTCCCACGCGACCGGGATACATTCGATCGTCGCGATCAGGATGAGTGCCCACTGAACCTTCGGACGCCGGATCTGATCCAGGCCGAGTGCTGCGAGGGTCGACAAAGCGGTCAGGGTGAGCAGAAAAAGTCGCGAGGGAACGCGGATTAAGTCGAAGCCTGGGATGACCGCGTACGCCAGTCGGTAGAGACCGAATGACGGTCCGAGCGACAGCCAAAGCGTGAACACCGCGAGCGACAGCACCATCAGTCCGGGCCAGCGGTCGAGGTTTTTGCGACGGCGTATCACGATGATGGATGCAATCGTCGCGAGGCCGATCATCGCGAAGCCGGGGAAGAGGGCGGCGTTGGCTTCGGCAGCCGCTGAACGCAGGGGTGCGATGGCAGAGGTGAGCGCCGTCTGCACGCGCGTCGGCGCCTGGATCCAGCTGCCGATCGACGGCGCATAGCCCTCTGCGTCCTCAATCACACGAGTGAGGCCGACCTTGCCTTTGACCTCGTAGTAGGGAATCACGAACGGGAGGTTGATCATCAGAATCAGGGTGCCCGCGACGCCGCAATCCCGGACGAGCTTCATCAGAGAGACGCGCCTCAGCGCTAATGCCAGCATCAGGAACAGGGTGAGAGCGAGTGCCAAAAACAGTCCGCCATGGCCGCTGGTGATCGCCTGCAGACTGAAGAACGTGATCGTCAGCAGCAGATCCCGCCGCTTGTCTTCCCGCAGATAACGCATCGCGAACGCCAGCGTCCAGGGAATGAAATGCAGCGTTGCCAAATGGGCCTGCGTCAGCCGGGTGAGTCGCGCTCCTGAAAATCCACCCACGATCCCCGCGAGCAGAGCCCCCCGTCTAGATGCGCCGCATTCGCGCGCCAGTCGATCCGATCCAAGTGCGGTCACGAACGTCGCGAGCAGCAGCACGAAGTTGAGGGTCAGGTACAGATTCGAAGTGACCAACGAGAGCGGCAGCACGAGGAGCGCCGCGCCGATCAGATGCTCCGAGTACGCGAGCGTCTGCATCTCGGGGAAGAAGATGTTGGCGTTGAAGATGTGGAGCGGGTCGGTCTTCAGCGCATGAAGATCCCAGCCCAGCGTCCACAAATAGAGCCGCGTATCCGGACCTTGAGCGAAGGTTCGGGAGGCAGGATCGAGGCTGATCGGCGCGGTGAACGCGACCAGCAGCAGCGTGTAGATCGCCGCGCGGACGCGCCAGCCTGGAAAGGCCGGCTGAGGATCAGTCGCCCTTGGCGACTCGGGCGGGTCGCTTTCCAAGCGTCGCTTTCACGAAGTCGCGGTTCATGAGCGCGATGTTCTCGAGCGAGATGCCCTTGGGACACGCGGCCTCGCACTCGCCGTGATTGGTGCAGGAGCCGAAGCCCTCGGCGTCCATGGTGGCGACCATCTTGCGCACGCGTTCCATCCGCTCGGGCTGACCTTGAGGCAGCAGTGCTAGATGTGCAACTTTGGCGGACGTGAAGAGCATCGCCGACGCATTAGGGCAGGCCGCGACGCAGGCGCCACAACCGATGCAGGCAGCGGCGTCAAATGCGCGATCCGCGTTTTCCTTAGGAATGGGAATCGTGTTGCCGTCGGGAGCGCTGCCGGTGGAGACGGACACGAAGCCTCCGGCCTGGATGATCCGATCGAAGGCGCCGCGGTCGACCGCAAGATCCTTAATCACCGGGAACGCCGATGCGCGCCACGGCTCGATGGTGATCTCGTCGCCATCCTTGAACTGGCGCATGTGAAGCTGGCAGGCGGTGGTGTTCTTCTGCGGCCCGTGCGGGCGGCCGTTGATCACCATGCTGCACGAGCCGCAGATACCCTCGCGGCAATCGTGATCGAAGGC
>JBDTQB010000483.1:0-3348 GCA_039932395.1 Vicinamibacteria bacterium
GCGGATGCGACCGGTCGGTCCCGGCTCGTTGCCTACGTGGTCGAGGGCACGCAAGGCGTTCCGGCGGCGGATCTGCGCGCCTTTCTCTGCGCTCGACTTCCCCTCTCCCTGGTGCCGGCGCGCTTCCTCCGACTGAAGGCGCTGCCGCTCAACACATCGCGAAAACTTGATCGCGCTGCGCTGCCGAGGCCTCCTGCGTTCGATCGCATTCCGACGGAACCCCGCACAGAGATGGAGCGGACTCTTCTCGATCTCTTCAAGACCACGCTTCAACTGGAGACCGCGGGTATCGACGACGACTTCTTTGAGTGTGGCGGTGACTCGCTGGGTGCATTCACCCTGGTCACTCGTATCGCGGAAATCACCGGGACCGTCGCCCCCGCGTCCCTTCTTCTTGAAGCACCAACTGTGAAGCGTCTGGCCGCGGCGCTTGAAAGTCAGAGTCGAGATGGCGTCTGGATCAGCCGACTGAACGGTGCCGGCCCAACATCGGGAGGCGTTGTCGCCTGCGTGCCCGGAGTGGTTGGCGATCCCATGGTCTTCTCGCCCATTGCCAGCCTCCTCAAGGGAGACTATGGCCTCCTTGGGATTTCGCTTGTCGGACTGCAGGCGCCCTGGGAGGGAGCCCGAATCGTGGATGAAGTGGTGGTTCGCCTTCGCGCCGCTCAGCCCGACGGACCCTATCGGCTGCTTGGCTATTCGATCGGCGGGATTCTCGCCTTCCACCTGGCGAGCCGCCTGATCGAATCGGGACAACGTGTTTCCTTTCTCGGGATGATTGATACTTCTGTCCCCGGACAGCCGCGGTTGGCGCCCTCGTCGTCGGCGGAAATCACGGCTCATACGTTGCGACGAGCGAGGAATCACGCTCTTCCGGGTCAGCAACCAGAAGCGGTGCGCGCGCGGCGAGGCCTGGCTGAAGCGTTGAGGCGCCTGCCGCTCGTTCCGGCAGCACTCGCCATCACGCTCTTCCGCGCCATGGAATCACGTCTCGTCGACCCGACCCATGGATGGGGTCCCCTCGCTCAGCACGGAGTAGACATCGAGCCTGTCCCCGGTCGTCACACCGATGTGATGGATGCGCAGTACGGGCAAGCCCTTGCGGAGGCGGTTCGTCGGGCCCTGAAACGCGGGGACGCAACGCACTCTCGCTGACCCACGACCTGACTTACTGCAGACCGTCGAGCATTTTCTTCGCGGTCGGGGCTATTGGATGCTTCGGATACGCGGCGAGGAGTCGCTTCAGTTCGGCCTTGGCTTCCGCCGGTTTGCTCAGATTAATCAAACACCGCGCGTGTAGGAACGACAGGCGGGGATCGGAATCGGGCTCCGGCGGCAACGCAAGGCCTTCGCGCAGCATCGTCTCGGAATCGCCGAGGCTCGATTGAACCTCGATGATGCGCGCCAGCATCATGCGCACCCGCTTCCGCTCACGCAACGTTCCCGTATCGACCTTTCGGGCACGTTCGAGCAGGGGCCGCGCGTCGTCCTGATACTCGAGTTCGTACATCTTTGATCCGAGGCCGAAAAGCGCCTCGTAGTTGCGCGGGTCCTTGCTTAGCGTCTTCTCCCACAACGTCATGTCGGCCCCTTCGAGCTCGGTGTTGGTCAGCAGCTTCAGGAAGGCGCTTGGATTGGAATAGCCCTGGATGCGCGAAACAACTCTGCCTTCGGCCGTGAAGAATCCGATCGTCGGCAGCCCTTCGACCCCATGCTCCGCGGCAAAGTCCATCTCATCCTTGCGACCCTCGGTGTTGACCTTGACCGCGACCGTGGTCTTGCGCAGTCGCGTGACCACCGCCGGATCTTTATAGGTCGTCTGATCGAGCTTCTCGCAAAACGTGCACCACGACGCCCAGAAGTCGACCATCACCAGCTTGCCTTCGCTGCGAGCACGAGCCAGCGCCGACTTGTAGTCCTTCTCCCAGTGAAGCGCATCTGCCGCCGCGGCCTGACCGGGGAGGGTTGACGAGACCATCAGGATCAGCGCGAAGCCGGCCATCGAAGCCCGTCTGCGGATCATGACGCTCGCGTGAGTTTGACGGCCTGGGACGAAACGCGTGCCGCTTCCACGAATCCGTTGAAGAGACCGTCGAAAACGCCGGACGCTTTCCAGAAGTTTTCCGGGTGCCACTGCACCGCGACCACGAACGCGCGATCGGGCCGCTCGATGCCTTCGATGACGCCATCGTCAGGACTGGTTGCGGTGACTACAAGGCCCTGACCCAGGCGCTTCGCGGACTGGTGATGGAAAGAGTTCACGCCGACCCGCCTGGTCGAAAGCAGACCTGCAAGACGGCTGTTCGGTTCAATGACAACGTCATGACCAATCACCAGACGATCGTCGCCCGTTTCATGGACCACGGCGTTGTTCACGTCCGATGGAATGTCCTGAACCAACGTGCCGCCCAGAGCCACGTTGAGCACTTGAAGGCCGCGACAGATCCCCAGGATGGGCATGTCGCGACGGAGGGCTTCCTGCGTCAGCGTGATTTCAAAGGGATCGCGCGGGGGGTCGATGCGCCCCAGTGCGGTATGAGGGGTCTCGCCAAAGATCTCTGGATCGACGTCGGTACCGCCGGAGAGCAGCAGGCCGTCGCAGTTGTCGAGGATTTCGCCGGCGAGCTGCGCCGCATCGTCGAACGGATTCTCGAAGCCGGCGGCCACGATGCTTGGGAGGCCGCCCGCTTTGGAGATCGCATGCAGGTAGTCGAAGCGAAGCCACGCATGGTTCGCGAGACCGGGGTTGCTTCCGGCGGTGATCGCGATGCGGGGTCTTGGACTCATCTTGATTTACATCCGATCCGGAATGGGAATGCCGAGGTGAGAGGCGACGTCCGTCATGTGCTTCACGAAGAGGTCGACCACCAGGACGCGAACGGCGCGCAGGTCTTCGTTCTCGGCGCGAAGGACGGTGTGTGCTGGATTCTGGTAGTAGCCGTGGAAGGCCTGGGCGATCTGGAAAGCATGCCGCGTCATCACGCTCGGCTCTTCCGTGCGCACCGCGGTCTCGATCGCTTCTTCCGTTCGCGCCATGGCCAGGAACAACGACCACGCGGACGAGCCCTCCGGTGTGGCGAGCCATGCGTTCAGCAAATCCTTGTCGTGGGCGCGCTTGAGAAGCGCATGGACGTCGTGACCTTGTGCTGCGACTTTGGCAAGGATGCTGCGCGCGCGGACGACGCTGTTTTGGATGTACGGACCGGTCTCGCCGGTGAAGGCGAGCGCCTCTTCCATGTCGAAGGTGATGATGCGATTGCGCGAGAAGCGCAGCATGAAGTAGCGCAGCGCGCCCACCGCGATGTCGTGCGCTGCCTTCTCACGATCAGCCTGGGCGCGCTCGGGATC
>JBDTQB010000484.1:0-3345 GCA_039932395.1 Vicinamibacteria bacterium
GCGCGCCAGTAGTTCATGTGGTTGTCCATGAAATGAGAATGGCTGCCGAGCTCGTATTTGGCGACGGCCGCCTCCACGTTCTTGCGCGACTTCTCATGATCAAACTCCGGCGTGTGGACGCCCACGATCACGAGCCCTCGCTCGCCGTATCGCTTCTCCATCTCCCTGACCCAGGGGATCGTGCGCACGCAGTTGATTCAACCAAAGGTCCAGACGTCGAGGATCACGACCTTGCCCGCGAGCGCCTTCATTGACTGAGGCGGGCCGATCCACTCCTTCGGATCTTGTGAGGGGAACTCGGGCGCCTTCTCAAAACGAGCGCCTTCCACCACGGGCGTTCTGGCCAAAGCGAACGCTCCGCCCATGACCAAGCCAAGACAGACGAGACGCGCGGCCCGGCCGATCACTCGGAGCTCTGTTTCTTGAACGCTTCCACTCGCGCGTCCAGAATCGCCTTCACCATCTCCACGGGCACAACATCTTCCGAAGGCGCGTCCTTGAGTTCAGACGCACGTGCGACCGCCACCGTGGTGCGATAGGTCGTCATGTACGTCCGGCAGGACGAACACCGGCCGAGGTGAGCTTCAAAGCTCTCGAGAGTCGCGGGGTCCAGGACGCCCGCCAGGAAGTCGTCGAGGAATCCGTACACCTCACGGCAGGTCATTCTCATGACGCGCCCTCGCCGAACCGGTTGGCCAGCAGACGCCGCAGCGCGTGACGCGCCCGATGGAGCCGCACCTTCACGACGCCATCGGTCACGCCGAGAATCTCCGCGGTCTCAGCGGTGTCGCGTTCTTCGATATCGCGAAGGATGACGACCACGCGATACGAGTCCGGAAGCTCGTCAATACAGCCGCGAACGAAATCGCGCGTCTCACGCGACTGCACCAGCTGATCGGCCGACGGCGACCAGTCGCGCGGCTCGATCCGCGCGTGTCCGTCGTCCTTGAAGGTGGGCTGAAAATCGTCGATCGATTCCTCGGGCCGACGCTTCCGTGACCGCAGGCGCATCAGCGATGCGTTGACCGCGATGCGATGCAGCCACGTCCCAAGCTGAGAGGTTCCTTCGAAATTCTTCAGCCCGCGGAAGGCTGAGACAAAGGCTTCCTGAACGGCGTCCTTGGCCTCTTCGTCGTTGCGCAGAATGCGTCGACAGACCGAGAGCATGCGGCCGGAGTGGAGGCGCACCAGCCGCTCGAAGGCCTCGTCCTGGCCCGAGCGGAGTGCTTCCAACAACGCAGCGTCTAGAGCCGAATCTGCGACCACGGGACGACGTTAACACGCTCATTTTGAGCAGGATCGAACACACAGCGCACATGACATCGTCTTGGATGCCACGGGACAGGCCGAGGTTTCCCGGCCGATACACGCGCCCCAGAACGACCTGATCGAGCAGGCTGGGTCCTACTTGACCGGCTTTGCTTCTGCGGCTGGGCAGACCGGCGACCTCAGGGAAGACACACCCGCGGGCACGGGCTTCAGACCGTTCTTCACAAGCACCTCATTGAACGCGGTCAGGTTCTCGCCACTGACGGTTTTCCATGTCGAGATCGCGGTCTTCAGGTCGCGACATGCCACGCCGTAGACTCGAAGCATCGGCTCGTTCGGCGCCATATCTCCTGGATCGAGCGTCCCGAGCTGCCTTATAAATGTGCCCTGCAACGCCGCGAAGTTGGGCGGAGGAGGGGGGGCTCCTGCCCCGGGGAATCCGCCACCACCGCCCCCACGACGCGGAGTGCTCGATCCACCCACCGAGGCGAGCTTCTCATCAAGGGCCTTGACCGCGGCGGTGACCACATCGGAAGGCTTACCCTTGGTGATCTCCGCGACAGAGGCTCTCAAGGCGTTGACTTCGCTGTGTCCATCCCAGGCGGTGCTCGCCAGGGCGTCGATCTTCATCTGAAGGTCGTGCTGCGCCTTCAGGTCGGCCAAGGTCGCGGGTGAACGAGGGTCATTTCGAACGACGAGGGTCTGGGTCTGAGACTTGCCATCGACGGTGAGCCTCAGCGTGTAAGTCCCGGGCAAGGCCAAAGCACCTTCGGGAGACGCCGGCGTCTCGTCGGGATTCGCATTGATCTCGTAGCTGTGAGTGAAGGCTTTCGGACTCTCGTGCCGGATGTCCCAGTGGATACGGTGCATTCCCGGAGTCATCGGCATGGGCGCGGGCTTCTCCAGCCAGAAGTCGTTGACCGTGGGTGGTGGCTCGTTGAAAGGGGCGATGGGAGCGCTCGACAGATGGCGGACAATGGTGCCAGCGGCATCCAGGATGTCGAGCGTGATCTCGGTCGAGGGCCTGGTGGACAGGGAGTAGTCGATCAAGGCACCCACCGGCGGATTCTTCGCCTGCGGAACCTCGGGCGGGAACGGAGTATCTCCATTGACGTTCCGGCGAACGCGAATCGCATCGCCAGGTTTGAAGAGGTGAGCGGCTTCCGCAGCGATCGTCTTGGTGAGCTGCCGCAGAGGAGAGATGTCGTCAAGGATCCACATGCCGCGGCCGTAGGTGCCGGCGATCAGGTCGTTCTCGTGAATCGTCAGGTCGCGATACGAGGTGTTCGGCAGGTTCAGCATGAGCGATTGCCAGTTGTCTCCATCGTCGAACGAGACGTATATCGAACTCTCGGAGCCCGCGAACAGTAAACCCTTCTTCTTCGTATCAGCCCGAATGACGCGGGTAAAGCTCCCGCTCGGCTGCGACGTGGCGAGGCCGTTCACAATCTTCGTCCAGGTCTTACCGTAGTCGTGCGTGCGGTAGAGGGAGGGCCGGTAATCGGCCACGGCGTGGGTGTCGATGGCGACATACGCGGTCGCCGCATCGTGATGCGACGCGTCGATGGCGGAAATGTCAGCGCGCGTGGGATTCGGCAAGTCGGGAATCGTGACGTCAGTCCAGGTCCTGCCGTGGTCAGTCGTCACCTTGATCAAACCGTTGTTAGTGCCCACCCAGATGGTGCCGCTCGAAACGCTCGACGGTGCGATCGACTCGATCGATCCGGGGGGCGGCACGGCGGGACCAGGGGAACCGGCGGGGCGAGGTGTGGGCGTGGCGGTCGGCGGAGGCGGCGTCACACCTTTCGGGTAGGTCAGATCGCCTCCGAGCTTCGACCAGTGCATGCCGCCGTCAACCGTCGACATGAGGTACTGAAAGCCCGTGAACAGCTCGCGCGGGTTGCTGGGCGAAAAGATCAGCGGCTGGTTGCCGACCTTGCGCAGTGAATCGGTGGTCACGATGTTCGGACTGACATTGATCCACTGACCGCTTGGGTAAGTGATCTTCACGATGCCGGCGGCCGGACCGCCCGCGTAAATGACCTTGGGATTGAGTGGATCGGCCACGATGGATCC
>JBDTQB010000485.1:0-3345 GCA_039932395.1 Vicinamibacteria bacterium
AACGCATCTCGCAAATGCTGCTGATCGCGCTGGGCGTGGTCGCGGCGATCTTCGCGTTCTTCTATCTGATCGCTCTGCTCTTCGGAACGGCGCTTGTTCGATCCATCACGGGCTCGGTGCACGCGTTGTCGCTCGGAACCTCGAAGCTGCAACGCGGCGATTTCTCGCATCGGATCATTGTCCACAGCAAAGACCAGCTCGGCGATCTCGCTCAGTCCTTCAACTCGATGTCCCAGGGCATCGAAGATCTTCTCGAGCAGCAGGGCGAGAAGGAGCGCATGGAGGAAGACCTCCGCGTCGCTCGCAACATCCAGATGAGCCTGCTGCCCCAGGAATACGTGGAGGTCGAAGGCCTCAAGATCGCGGCGGTCTGCTTGCCCGCGAATGAGATGGGCGGCGACTACTTCGATTTGCTGCCCCTGTCCAACGATCGCCTCGGTGTGTTGATTGCCGACGTTTCCGGCAAAGGCACGTCGGCCGCGCTCTATATGGCCGAACTGAAGGGCCTGATTCTGTCGCTGTCGCGCAATCACGATTCGCCGAAGGCGTTGCTGATCGAGCTGAACGAGATCCTCGCGCCGAACCTGGATCGTCGGTCGTTCATCACCATGACCTACGCCATCGTCGACTCGCCCAAGCGCACACTGCGCGTCTCTCGCGCCGGTCACAATCCGCTGATTCACTTTGACGGTCGCACGGGCCTGACCCATCTGCTCTCACCGCCCGGACTCGCTCTGGGATTCGACTCCGGGAGGACCTTCAAGGCCGTGATCCAGGAAATCGAGCTGCCCCTCGTGCCTGGCGACATCTTCCTGTTCTTCACCGATGGCATCTCCGAGGCGATGAACGGAGCGTCGGATCTGTTCGGAGAAAGCCGGCTTGCGTCGATCCTGAAAGACGCGAACACCATGTCGAGCGATGACCTCAAGGAGCACATCCTCCAGGAAGTCCGCACCTTCGCGGCGGGCGAGAGTCCGCATGACGATATGACGCTCGTGATCGTCAAGGTCGTTTAGTCGACCATGGCCCTCGATACCAGGACGAGAGCGACGATCGAAGCGGCGCTTGGCCATTCGTTCACCAACGCTGGTCTACTCGAACAGGCGCTGACTCATCGAAGCCTGCTCCAGGAGCGTCGCGCAGCCGCCTCGAACGAGCCCCTGGAGTTCCTTGGCGACGCCGTCCTCGGTTTCGTGATCGCCGAGATGCTGCATCGCCGTGATCCGCTGGGCGCCGAGGGTGACAAGACGCGCATCCGCGCCCGCTTGGTCTCGACCCCGTCGCTGGTCGCGGTGGGTCGTTCCTTTGATGTCGCGTCGCTTGTTCAAATGAGTGCGGGCGAAGAAAAGAACGACGGACGCGAACACGAGAAGGTTCAGGAAGACGCGGTGGAGGCGCTGATCGCCGCGGTCGACCTCGACGGCGGCATTGACGCCGCGCGCGCGGTGGTCACAAGGCTGTTCGAACCGCGTCTCAATGAAGGTTCACTCGCCACCAAGGACGCCAAAGGCGCGCTCCAGGAGTTCCTCCAGGGTCGCGGTCTCGACTTGCCGACTTACGACGTGGAGTCGCTAGAAGGTCCGCCGCATCGACAGCGTCATCGTGTCCGCTGCCTGGTGGGCGGGGAAGTGCTGGGTCGCGGGGAAGGCCCATCACGCAAAAAGGCCGAACTCGTCGCCGCCGCCGTTGCGCTGGAAGTTGTGAAGTCTCGCGCAACCAACTGACGCCCGGCACTTCGCGGTCGCGCGAGCCACGATCCCTGAGCGGCAGTCCGTTGGCTTCGTCGCCGAAGGGTCGAAGGGTCGAGGCCCTCTCACATAGCCGCGATTTGTGGAGTCCGCTGCGGCCGAGGCGCTTTGTCGTTCCTTCGTCTCCGTGGGTCGCATGGCGTTCTCAATGATTGGAGTGACGCTGCCGCGTCACCAAGACTCGAAGGAGCCTTGCGACCCCCTACGCTCAGGAACGGCGCCTCCGCCTCCGCACGGTGGTCTTCGCGCCTGCAGCGACTTGTTGCCGGTTGGCTTCGAACGCGAACGGCTGAGGATCTGTCCAGAAAACGCAGCGTTTCGAGTGCTCGACCTTCTCTCGTCTCGTACGCCTCGAAGAGCGTCATTTCGAGCTCCTACCGCGCTACCGACTCCTGATACAGGTATTTCTGGAAGCCGTTGAAAGCCTTCCCGATCTCCTCGGCTTGGCCAAGGTCCGCGACGGCGTCGGCGATGGAGTTGTTGTACTTCAGCCGAAGGAGGGGACTGAGCTTGTCGGAGTTCAACTCTTCGACTCCAACCGCAACGTAGTGAGAGAGCACGAAAGCCAGGAAAGCCTGCTGCTTGGTGGTGAACCTCGCGGTGATACTGCCTTCGGCCATCGCCGCTCGCTCTGAACGCGTCACCACGGGAAGGGCATAGGCGATGTGCGCCAGGACGTCAAAGAGGTCGCTCTTCTCCGCATCGATGACCTTCTGCATCTCCGCGAGCTGCTCGCCGCCAAAGCCTTTCTCGGCCAGTCCTTCCAGCAGGACCCGTCGAGTCTCCGGCACGCTCCAGATCGAACGTAGCTCCGCCTCATCCTTGAAGAAGGAAGGCAGTTTGCCGAAGAGCATCTCCATGAACTGCTGCGCGGACATAGGCGTGCCATCGGGATGCCAGAACGTCGTGGACATCATGTGCTGGATGGTGCGCTCCTTGCCGTCCGCCAGCTTCACTTTGACCTTCGTTCGCGGCGCAAGCTCTGAGCCAGGCTCCGCTGCCGGTGTGCCAACATCCGGCGGAGGATCGGGATAGGGCTTCTTCTCCTTCTCCTCTGGCTGAATCGGTTCTCCGTCCCATTCGGGATCGCTGAAATGCTGGTGGGCCTTCACGAAGTCGTAGACCGTGAAGTAGTCCTTGCCGTCGTAGAGACGTGTGCCCCGGCCGATGATCTGCTTGAACTCAATCATCGAGTTGATCGGCCGCATCAGCACGATGTTGCGAATGTTGCGCGCATCCACACCGGTCGAAAGCTTCTGCGACGTGGTCAGGATAGTGGGGATGGTCTTCTCATTGTCCTGAAAGGCGCGTAGATGCTCGTTGCCCAGCTCGCCGTCATTGGCGGTGACGCGCTGGCAATAGCCAGGATCGTTGCTCGTCTTGATCTGGTTGATCAGGTCGCGCACGGCCAGCGCATGGTCCTGAGTGGCGCAGAAGACGAGCGTCTTGTCGCCTTGGTTGATCTCGTCCATGAAGATCCGGACCCGCCGCGCCTCGCGCTCCTTGATCTCGATGATCTTGTTGAAGTCGCTCTCGACGTACCGTTTTCCCGCCTCCACGTCGCCCTCGATCAACTGATCGTCGGAGGTGTAGACGT
>JBDTQB010000486.1:0-3342 GCA_039932395.1 Vicinamibacteria bacterium
GACCTCGGTGACCGGTTTGTCACGTTCTGAGGACAAGGTCCGCGCGGTTGAGCTAGCGAGCGGAGAAATCATCGAGGCCGATCTCGTCATCAGCACGGTGCCCACGGAGATCTTCATGAACCTCGTGCCGGAGGAGACGACCCCGCAGATCGCCGACATCCGCTATTCGGCCCTCATCTCCGTGATCTGCGCGTCGAAGAAGAGGGTCGAGCCGGATTTCTATTGGATGAACCTCGCATCGCTCGACCGCGCCGCCTGCGGCATCTTTCTGCTGAACTCGCTCAACCCAAGCATCGGCGCGCCCGGAGACTCGTGCGTCAACTTCGTGACGCATCTCAACAGCCGCGCCAAAGACTTCTTCAAGAAGTCCGACGCCGAGCTGCTGGACGGCTATCTCGAAGACTTCCGCACGATCTTTGGGTTCGATCTCGAACCCTTCTGGACGAACGTGGCGCGCGTTCCCATGTACTCCCCGGTGTTCACCAAGGGCTATCGGAACCCACCGCCACGTTCCTCTCGGTTTTCGAATGTGTATTTCGCCGGGAACTACCGGACCTTCCCGTCGATCGTTTCCACGGGCACCGCACTTCTGTCGGGGTTGCAGACGGCCGAAGTGATTCTCAAGGAACGCGGCCTTCCCGAAGGCCTGGCCGAGGCCGCGCGGTCGTTCCGCGACTAAGGCGGTTGCTGCCGTTTTAGTCCGACGGTCTACGAGTTCTTCGTCCAGGCCTTCTCCAAGGCGCGGATAGCGTTGCCGCCGAGGATGCCGCTGATGTCGGCATCCTTGTAGCCACGACGGATCAGGCCCTCGGTGAGATCGAACATCCTCTTCGGATGATTGAGTCCCTTGACCGTGATCGCCCCGTCGGTATCTTCGTGATACTGATAGCGGGAGAAGTTGGGCTGCGACCGCGGATTCATGCCGCCGCCAATCGGATTCGGATTGCCGACCACGTCGAGGTCGCTGCCCACGCCGACGTGCTCCACGCCGACCAGCTTCGCGACGTAGTCGAAGTGGTCCAGGACATGTTCGATGGTCACGGGTTCCTCGCCTCGATCCATAAAGCGGATGTAGGCGATGCCCATCACACCGCCCGTCTTCGCCATCTTGCGTATCGCTTCGTCGGTCTTGCAGCGGAGATGGCCTGGGATCAGAGCGCGCGCGGTCGCGTGGGTGAAGATGACGGTCTTCTTCGCCGCATCGAGCGCGTCGAGGGTCGTCTGGTCTCCGCAGTGCGAGACGTCGACGGCCATGCCGACGTTCTGCATGCGCTCCATGATGGACAGGCCGAAGACGGAGAGTCCGCCGTCCCGTTGTTCGAGGAAACCGCTTCCGATCTTGTTGTTGAAGTTGTAGGTCAGCTGCGAGATGCGCTGACCGAGGCCGTGGAACGTGTCGACATCGGTGGGCGAGCGGAAGTGGAGTGAATCCTGGAATGACAACAGGATGCCGAGTTTTCCGGTGGCACGAGCGCGCGCGAAGTCGGAGATGTCGTCGATGCGGGTGAACCAGTCCGGGTACGCGGCGAGGAACCCGTTCCACTCGGCGAAGAACTTCACGCCTTCCTCGTAGGACGGCGCCCCGTGGCCGAGAGCCAGCGCGTTCATGCCGGTGCCTTTGTAGACCGCCCAGTCGGCGGCGGTGAAGCTGCCGGGCTCGCGGAGGAAGCGCTCGCTGCGAGGCGGCTTGTCGGCGTAGTCGGCGAATCGGAACTGATTGAGCAGGTCCACCACCGTCGACTCCTCCATCAGGCGGATCGCGCGGGCGGAGTACGTCGTGGCGGACTGTGCGAACACGGTGTAGCGGCCGCGCAGAACGGAAGGAGCAACGAACGCGGCGGCCGCGGTGGTTGCGAGCGCCTCCAGCGCGCGTCGTCGTGTGGGCTGGGTGCGGAGAGAGAGAGTCTTCATCGAATGATCCTCATTTCGCGGGGATACGGGCAACCTGCTGAACGATGCGCCCATCCTTGATGACGTAGCGGATGCGCTTCGTGTTGCGGATGTCTTCGGCAGGGTTCGCGTCGAGAAGGACGATGTCGGCGGCCTGGCCCGCCACAAGCGTGCCGCGCGTCGCATCGATCCCGATGGCCTGAGCCGCCCCGTGGGTCGCGGACACGAGTGCCTGCATCGGGGTCAGGCCCGCCGCGACTTCCGCCTCGAGTTCCTTGTGAAGCATCGGTAAGTCGTCGTTGCCCTGGATCATGCTGTCCGTTCCTGCCGCGATGATGACGCCCATTTCCTGAGCGCGCCGGGTGACGGTATTCATCCAGGGAGTTCGAACGGCGGCCATGTCGTCCTTGGCTGGACCTTCGGCAAAGATCCAGAGCGTCGGGTTGAGGGCGGTGCCCGCGTCCTTCATCGACAGAAGCAGCTTCGTCATGACTGGTCCCTCTGCAGGGACGCCCGCGTAGTCACCGCGTGCGCGCTTCTTAAACTCGACGCTCGGCGGGCTTCCTTCCCATACGAGGTAGGGCGTGTGAGCGAGCATCTTCGCGCCGGCCGTGACGAGATCGCTCGGTTTGGCGGGGAAAGTGGTGGCGTGGGCGATGATGCGTATGTTCTGACGCTTCGCTTCGGCGCCGATGCGCGCGACAGTGTCCGCATCGAGTGCGGCGTAAAGTTTGATGGCGCGAGCGCCTAGGCCTTTGGCTTCGGCCACCGCGCGTATGAGGTCGGTGTCGTGGTTGATCTCGCGATTCCATGGCGCCTCACCCGGCTTGTAGCCCCGGGACGCTGCGATGACGCGGGGATCGCTGAAGAACTCAGGGCCGGCCATCAGTGACACGTACTCAATGGTCGGGGCGTCGATCTCCGCGGTGAAAGCAGCGCGAGAGAGATGGCTGGTGTCGCGTACGTCGCCCGCCATATCAAAAACCGTGGTCACGCCGCCCTGAAGCACGCGCTTCAGGCGCTCGACGCTCTGAGTCCACGGCATTCCTGAGATGTGGACGTGAGCGTCGATCAGACCGGGGATCGCGAACAGGCCCTCGCCGTTGATCACCAGGTCGGCCGTCGGCTCATCGCCCGCGCGCACGATGGATGTGATCTTGCCGCCGGTCACCACAAGACTCTGGCCCGCGCGAGCTGTAGAGCCCGTGCCATCCACCACGCTCACATTCCGAATGACCAGGTCCGCCGCGGGTGACGCTTGCGCGACGAACGCCAGCACGCCGCCGAATACGACCAGGAGCGAACGCTTCATGAGTTCCTCGAAGTGAGGCGCGATGCGCGCCGGTCAGCCGATCCGAAGCTCGGTCTTGATCTGCTCGATGCGGCTCTGGATGTCACCCCGGTCCATGTCCTTGTACTTCTGCGGCAGCAGGTCACGGCTGGTGGATTCGA
>JBDTQB010000487.1:0-3339 GCA_039932395.1 Vicinamibacteria bacterium
TCTCAGACGCTTCGAGCATGAAGCCTCGCCTGCGTTTTGCAGGTTTTCAGAGGGTGCGCGAGAAGGACATCATCGGGGCTAACCAAACCGCAATGCGAAAAAAACTGCTCCTGGCCGACGACAGCATCACCATCCAGAAAGTCGTCGAGCTCACGTTCCCCTCAGATGAATTTGAGGTCGTCACCGCCGGCAACGGTCGCATCGCCGTCGACAAGGCGATGACCTTCCTTCCGGACATCGTTCTATGCGACGTCATCATGCCGCAGCTTGACGGCTATCAGGTTTGCGAAGCTCTGCGCGCTTCCGAGCAGCTTAAGAACGTGCCGATCCTGCTTTTGAACGGCGCCTTCGAGCCCTACGACGCAGATCGCGCCAAGAGGGTAGGTGCCCTCGGAAATGTTTCTAAGCCTTTCGATCCACCAGCACTCGTCGCTCGCGTGAAGGAGCTTCTGGCTGAGCATTCCACCGCCAGTCTCAAGCGTCCTGCCGCGACATCGCTTCCCATGGCGGTGGACGCCCTCAGTGCGCCCCTCGATGACTCCAAGACGCAGGCCGTGGTGACCTCCTCATCCGGCATGATCCATCACATGTACGACGAGTCGGAGACGCACCCTGTCTCCACCATTGAAGTGCCGATGGGCGTGCGCGAACTCGCGGCCCGGAGCCTCTCACTCGACGCGCCGGTGTTCGCCACGCACGAGCCGGAAGTTCTTACCACCGAGCCCGCCGACTTCTCCGAAACGCTTCACGGGCCACTTGATGGCGAGATCGCGGAATTTGCGACCGAAGAACCGGTGATGGACTCCGACCCGGTGTCCCATGTGGAAGAAATCGAGGCGATCGAAGAGATGGAGCCGGTCGTCACCTCTGAGTTCGATGCCCCCGAGGCAGTGGCTGCGGCTGCTGCCGCTGCCGCTTCTGCCGCCCAGATTGCACCTCCTCCCGCTCCGGTGGTCGAAGAGTTCTCCGGCGAGCATGAGTTCGAACCGGACGAGATCGAGACCATTCATCAGTCCGAACCCGTGGCGCCGGAGCCGGTCATGCCCGTGATGGATGAGCCGGTGATAGACGAGCCGGTGATAGACGAGCCGACGATCGACGAGCCGACAATAGACGAACCGGTGATCAACGAGCCGGTGATGGAAGAACCGGTGGCCGCCGAGTCGGCGCCTTCTGCCATCGACAATCTTCCTGAACCCGAGCCGGAAGCGATGCCGATGCCGTCGCCTGCCGCTGCCCCCGAAGCCATGGCGGTTTCTCCCGCTCTCGCCCCGCCCGAGCCGGAGATCGAACCAGAACCCGTGGACATGGCTCCTGACCCGGATCCCTTCGCCGCGTCCGCCCCGATCGAGCCGATGGCGTCTCCGATCGAACATGGCGACGAGCAGGCGGGTCGCAGCGGGAGCCCGCTCAGCACCGACGCTCTCGGTGAGCCGGTGGTCGGCATGGGCGAATCAAACGTTGCGCCTTCGGGAGCCCCTTCGAGTGTAGCGCCTGACGATGCGAGCGGCCTTCCGTCTCCGCCGCCTGCACCGCCGGTGATGGACGCGGAGGCCGAAGCCGTCTCTTCAGTTCCGCCCGCTGTCGCTTACATGGCTGCTGCCGCAGTCGCTTCCACCGGGCTCTCCGGTCTCATCGACCCGGAACCGGAACCGGAGCCTGTCGCGGTGCCGTCTTCCGGGCCAGGCGTGCCTTCGGCCGAGGTTGCGGTCCCCGTGGACATGGTTCAGCAGATCGCTCAGCGGGTCATCTCTCAGGTTTCTGAGCGGGTCATCCGCGAGATCGCGTGGGACGTCATCCCGATGCTTGCGGAGAAGCTGATCAAGGCCGAGATCGAACGCATCAAGGCGCGCGCCGAGTCCGAGCGGGACTAGGGAATCAAGCATTTCGCGACCCGCGACTTCGGTCCGGTCGCACCAAGTTTCACCACGCAGCCGAGGCGCTCCAGGCTGCGCAGCCCGTTTTGTTCTTGAGTGCTGCGCGCTCGAGAGCCCGCAGGCGGGCGACATCACGCAAAGACGAGTGAGGTTCCATTGAGCCGTTTCAATCCCGAGTCCGTGCCTTCGCAGTTCGAGTCGAAGGAAGCCGAAGACAAGTGGTCGAAGATCTGGGAAGACGCGGGCACCTACCGCTTCTCTGAGGACTCAGACGCGCAGCGCTACGTCATCGACACTCCCCCGCCCACGGTTTCCGGATCGCTTCACGTCGGGCACGTCTTCAGCTACACCCAGACCGACGTGGTCGCGCGCTATCAGCGCATGCTCGGCCGGAATGTCTTCTATCCGATGGGCTGGGACGACAACGGCCTCCCCACGGAACGCCGCGTGCAGAACTACTTCCACGTGCGCTGCGAACCCGGCGCCGAGCCGTTCGACATCTCGACCCTCGAGCAGGCCGATGACGCCACCCGCAAACAGATCCCGCGCAAGCTGCAGCGCGGCGCCTTCATCGATCTCTGCGTCAAGCTGACCGCGGAAGACGAGAAGGCTTTCAAGTCGCTCTGGGAGCGCCTCGGCCTCTCCGTCGACTGGTCGCAGGAATACTCGACCATCAGCGCGCACTCGCGTCGCATGGCGCAGCTTTCCTTCCTCGACCTGTTCGAGAAGAAGCACGTCTACACGCTGGAAGCGCCCACCATGTGGGACGTCGACTTCAAGACCGCGGTGGCGCAGGCCGAAGTGGAAGACCGCCCCATGAAGGGCGCGTTCCACAAGATTCGTTTCGCGGTGGAAGGTGGCGGCGACTTCATCATCGCCACCACGCGTCCTGAGCTGCTGCCCGCCTGCGTCGGGGTGGCGACTCACCCTGATGATGAACGCTACAAGGCGCTCATCGGCAAGAACGCGATCACACCGCTCTTCCGCGCGCCTGTTCCGATCTTCGCTTCGCCTCTGGTCGACCCCGCGAAGGGCACCGGCATTCTGATGGTCTGTACCTTCGGTGACGCGACCGACGTTCAGTGGTGGCGCGAAGAGAAGCTGCCGCTGCGTCAGACCATCGGCCGCGACGGGCGCATGGCTCCGGTTGAATTTGGAACCGCTGCTTTCCCCAGTATCGACGCGCCCGCGGCTAATGCTTCCTACGGCGTGATCGCCGGCAAGTCGATGTCCGAGTCTCGCCGCTTGATCGTTGAAGGCCTGCGCGACGTCAACGGTTCAGCCGACAAGAATGGCGCCGCACCTCTGGTCGCCGAGCCGGAGCCGCTCGAACACGCCGTCAAATTCTTCGAGAAGGGCGACCGCCCGCTCGAGTTCGTCTCGTCGCGCCAGTGGTTCGTGCGCCTTCTCAATCAGCGCGACAAGCTGATCGAGATGGGCGACAAGATCGAGTGGCATCCCG
>JBDTQB010000488.1:0-3280 GCA_039932395.1 Vicinamibacteria bacterium
CACCTGCGACCACTATCGCGGCTTCCGACGTTGAGTACTTCCGCACCGTGAGCGATGAGTACCGCAAGCTGACCGGCGTGAAGAACGCTCCGGCGACGCGCGTTCCCGCTGGCGCCTTCTTCGAGTACGGCTACTACCAGTTTGGCGTGCCTTCCTTCTCGACGCCCGGATGGGGAATCTCCGCGGCTGCGGCGCCCGCTCCTTCTGGAGGTGCTCCAGCAGCCCCGCCTTCCGGTGCGCCGCCGGGTTTGGGCGGCGGAGGTCGTGGCGGCGGCGGCGGACGTGGAGGTGGATTTGGCGGGGCGGCACCCGCGGCGGCTGGTGGCGCGGGCGATGACGCCTCGGGCACCGCAGCCTTTGACGTCGTCATCGCAAAGGCGATCCCCAACAGCTTCATCGCCTGGACGCCGTTCACGCATCCAACGCTCGGAGCGGTGGAGATCGGCGGCTTCAAGCCCTACGCGGTGACGAATCCTGACGCGTCTGAGATTGAGGCGCTTGGCAAGTCGCACGCGGCCTTCGCGGTCTACCTGGGCTCGCTCTTCCCGAAGATCGTGATCGCCGATTACACCGCCACATCGCTCGGCGGGGGGCTGTATCGCATCAAAGCGGAAGTCGAGAACACCGGATATCTCCCCACATCGACCGCGCAGGGCGTGACTTCGCAGAGTGTGAAGCCGACCATGGTGCAGCTTGGCATTCCACCTGAAACGCTGGTGTCGGGAGATGCGAAGACGAGCTTTATTCCGGCGTTGGCCGGATCGGGCAGACGTCAGAGCTATCAGTGGATCGTTCGTGGCAAGGCCGGACAGAGCGTCACGGTGAAAGTCGTGGCGGAAAAGGGCGGCAGCGCGGAAAAGACGGTGACATTCAAATGAAAAGCCCATCCATGAAATCCTTGCTGACTCTCACGGTTGCCCTCGCCGCGCTGTCCACCACGGGCGCGGCTCAATCCACTAAACCCGTGTCCTCCACGAAGAGTGGTTCCGATCCGCAGTTCAAGGTCCGTCTCGACTTCAACCGTTGGCACGACACCGACGAGATCAAGTCCGATCTGATGCGCATGGAGAAGGCGTGGCCGAAGTTCCTGAAGTATTCGTCGCTTGGCAAGAGCGTCGACGGTCGCGACATGA
This sequence comes from Vicinamibacteria bacterium, assembly GCA_039932395.1. Lineage (GTDB taxonomy): Bacteria > Acidobacteriota > Vicinamibacteria > Fen-336 > JAGNNV01 > JAGNNV01. The sequence continues at coordinate 1,134 of JBDTQB010000488.1, forward strand.
TGTTGATGACCATCAACAATCCCGATACCGGAGCTGAGCTGACGAAGCCTGGGATGTACATCGAGGCCAACGTCCACGGAAACGAGATCCAGGGCGGCGAAGTGGCGCTCTATACGGTCTGGTACTTGATGGAGAACTACGACCGCATTCCTCAGGTGAAGAAGCTTGTCGATGAACGCGTTTTCTATGTCGTTCCCACGGTGAATCCCGATGGGCGCGACTACTTCCTCAAGGGAACAGGGGCAGGATCACGCACTGGTCACAAACCGGTTGACGACGACAATGATGGCCTCTTCGACGAAGACGGTCCGGATGACTTGAACGGCAACGGCGTCATTGAGCAGATTCGCAAGTACGTTCCTGGTCAAGGCAACTTCCGGGTCAGCGCTCGTGACAAGCGGATCATGGAGCCGGTTCCTCCTGGCGAAGTGGGCGACTGGGTAATGCTCGGTCAAGAAGGCATCGACAACGACGGCGACGGCCGAGTCAACGAAGATCCGATTGGCGGCTACGACGGCAACCGCAACTGGGGATCGAACTGGCAGCCGGAGTACGTCCAGGGCGGTGCGCTCGACTATCCGTTCCAGCTTCCCGAAGCCCGTTCGATCAACGACTTCCTCATGGCGCACCCGAACATCGCGGGTGTTCAGTCGTATCACAACAACGGCGGCATGATCCTGCGCGGACCGGGCGCCGAGTGGCAGGGCGAGTATCCGCGCGCCGACGTCGCGGTCTACGACGAACTCGGCAAGCAGGGCGAGCGCATGCTGCCGTACTACAAGTACATCGTGATCTGGAGCGGTCTCTACACCGTGCACGGCGGCTTCATCGACTGGACCAACGACGGTCTCGGCATGCTGTCGTTCTCGAACGAACTCTGGAACGGCGGCCAGTACTTCAACAGTCCTGATCTCATGGACCAGCAGAAGAATCCCGACAGCCCGATCGCCGGGCGCAAGGCCGACTACTACTTCGATGACTATCTTGAGTTCGGCGACGAATTTGTTGAGTGGGCGCCCTACGACCATCCGCAGTTCGGCAAGGTCGAGCTGGGCGGTTGGAAGAAGACCCAGGGCCGCCTGCCTCCGCGTTTCATGAACGAAGAGCTATGCCATCGCAACATGGCGTTCTCGCTGTTCCAGGCCGATGAGATGCCCCAGATGAAAGCGGGGGAGACTTCGGTGGAGGCCCTTGGCGGGAACGTCTATCGCGTGCGCGCTGAGTTCAAGAACGAGAAGCTCACCCCCACCATCATGGCCAAGGCTGCGGAGAACAACGTCGTGCGTCCCGACTTGCTGACGGTCAGCGGGCAAGGCGTCGAGGTGCTTTCGGCCGGCTGGGTGCGTGATCGGTTCCGTCCGGGCGCCACGCAGATGATTGATCAGAAGCAGCTCAATCGCGTGCTCATCCGCAACGGCCAGGCCGGTCGGGCGACTCGCGTGGTCGAGTACATCGTCAAAGGGACCGGTTCGATGACCGTGACCTACGACAGCCTCAAAGGCGGCAAGGTCTCAAGCACGATCGCGTTGAAGTAGCAGTCAGCGCGTCTAAGCGACGCTTATCGACGATAGCGTTCGATAAGCGTCGCGAGCCTTTTGACCGCGTGAACCGCCGCGACGTGGTCCTGGGAGAAGTTCAGTCGGATGCTGTCGGTGGAATGAGGCCCGAACTCAGCTCCCGGCGTCACGGTGACGCTCGCTTGCTCGCGGAGGATCTTCACGAAGGCCTGCGGATCAACTTTGAGAGCGGGCAGTTTCGCGAAGAGGTAGCTTCCCGCTTCGGGCGTTCTGACCTGAAGGCCGTCCACCTTCCGCAGAATCGAAAGCAGCGCATCTCGAATCGTCTGATGAAGGTGGATGCGTTCCTCCAACCAGCCCACAGGCTCCACGAACCAGGTTCGCAAGACCGATTGAGAGTAACCGCCCGCACGGAGCGACACGATCGCCTGCAAGCGCTCCATGCGTTCGATAATGCGAGAGGACCCAAACGCCGCGCCCACGCGGTAACCGCTGAGCGATTCCGTCTTCGACGGCCCCATGATGGTGATGATCCTGTCCGCATCCATGCCGGCGGCGCGCAGGTGGGTGTAACCGACGCCTTGGTAGAGCAGGCGCGAGTACAACTGATCCGCGATCACGGTGACGCCG
>JBDTQB010000489.1:0-3280 GCA_039932395.1 Vicinamibacteria bacterium
TGATCACCATGCTGCACGAGCCGCAGATACCCTCGCGGCAATCGTGATCGAAGGCCACCGGGTCTTCGCCCTTGTGCATGAGGTCTTCGTTCAGCACGTCGAGCATCTCGAGGAACGACATGTCCTTCGAGACTTCGTTCGCGTCATACGAGACGAACTTGCCGGCATCCGCGCTGTTTCTCTGGCGCCAGACATTGAGCTTGAGCTTCACTTGTAGCTCCGGGTTTGAAGGTGGACGTATTCGAAGTCGAGGGGCTCGATGTTGCGTTTGGGCGCCGAGTTTTCGCCGGTGTATTCCCAGGCGGCCACGTGAGCGAAGTGTTCGTCGTCTCGCTTGGCCTCGCCCTGGTCTTGATACTCGACGCGGAAATGACCGCCGCACGATTCGCGGCGCTCCAAAGCGTCGCGGCACATCAGTTCGCCCAGGTCGATGAAGTCGGCCACGCGGCCCGCCTTCTCAAGCGACTGGTTCATTTCCTCATTGGTTCCAAGGACCATCAGATCCTTCTGGAACTCTGCGCGGAGCTTGGGGATCAACTCGAGCGCCTTCTTCAGGCCTTCTTCGGTGCGCGCCATGCCGCAGTATTCCCAAAGGATCTTGCCGAGTTCCTTGTGGAATGAGTCGACCGTCCGCTTGCCCTTCATCGAGAGGAAGCGCTGGGTGCGTTCCTTGACCGCCGCCTCAGCGGCCTTGAACTCGGGATGGTCGGTTGTGACCTTCGCGGTTTTCGTGGACGCGAGGTAGTTGCCGATCGTATAGGGCAGGACGAAGTAGCCGTCGGCCAGACCCTGCATCAACGCCGAGGCGCCGAGACGGTTAGCTCCATGATCGGAGAAGTTCGCTTCGCCGATGACGTGCAGTCCCGGAATGGTCGCCTGAAGGTTGTAGTCGACCCAGAGCCCGCCCATCGTGTAGTGAATGGCGGGGTAGATGCGCATCGGAACCTTGTACGGGTTCTCGCCGGTGATGCGTTCGTACATCTCGAAGAGGTTGCCGTACTTCTCCGCGACCTTCGCCTCGGACAGGCGCTTGATGGCGTCGGAGAAGTCGAGATAGACGCCGAGGCCCGTTTCGCCCACGCCCCGGCCCTCATCGCAGGCTTCCTTCGCCGCGCGCGACGCGATGTCTCGGGGAGCAAGGTTGCCGTAACTTGGGTACTTGCGTTCGAGGTAGTAGTCGCGCTCGGCTTCGGGAATCTGGTCGGGCGAACGCTTGTCCCCCTTCTTCAGAGGAACCCAGACCCGGCCATCGTTGCGCAACGACTCCGACATCAACGTCAGCTTGCTCTGATGATCGCCGCTGACCGGAATGCAGGTCGGATGAATCTGCGTGTAGCAGGGATTCGCGAAGGCCGCGCCCTTTTTGTACGCCCGCCAGATGGCCGACGTGTTGCAGCCCTTCGCGTTGGTTGAAAGGTAGAAGACGTTCCCGTAGCCGCCGGTTGCCAGAACCACCGCATCGCCGACCCACGATTCGGTCTTGCCCGTGACCATGTCGCGGGTGACGATGCCGCGCGCCACCCCGTCGATCACGACAAGTTCGAGCATTTCGTGACGGGTGTACGCCTTCACCGTGCCCGCGGCGATCTGACGCTCGAGTGCCTGATACGCGCCGATCAAGAGCTGCTGACCGGTCTGGCCGCGCGCGTAGAACGTGCGCGACACCTGCGATCCGCCGAACGAACGGTTGCCGAGAAGGCCACCGTATTCGCGCGCGAAGGGGACTCCTTGTGCCACGCACTGGTCGATGATCTTGACGGAGATCTCGGCGAGGCGATGGACGTTGGATTCACGAGAGCGGAAGTCGCCGCCCTTGACCGTGTCGTAGAAGAGGCGATGGACGCTGTCGCCGTCGTTCTGATAATTCTTCGCCGCATTGATGCCGCCCTGTGCGGCGATGGAATGCGCGCGACGGGGGGAGTCCTGGTAGCAGAACGAAAGAACGTTGTAGCCCAGTTCGCCCATGGTGGCCGCGGCGGAAGCGCCCGCGAGGCCCGTGCCCACGATGATGACGGTGTGCTTCCGCTTGTTCGCGGGGTTCACCAGCTTCATGTCGAATTGGTGCTTCTCCCATTTTTCTCCGATGGGACCTGACGGCGATTTGGAGTCGAGATTCATTGCGCTACTTCACCAACCCGAAGAAGACGGAGAGGGGAAAAGAAAGATTGCCGAGAGTGACGACACCCGCATACAGGGCGCTCACCACGGAGCGCAGGCCGTTGTACTTCGGATGCGACAGGCCGACCGTCTGCAGCATGCTCTGAACTCCGTGAAAGAGATGGAGGCAAAGCGCAACCATCGAAAGCACGTAGAAGATCATCACCAGCGGATTCTGAAAACCCGTGACCACGTTGTGGTAGACGTCGCCGCGGATGAAGTCGGGATGGAGCGCGCCCACGGTGAAGTGCAGCAGGTGATAAATGATGAAGAGCAGCAGCAGCGGCCCACCGTACTTCATGGTCCGCGAGGCGTAGGTGCAGGCCTCATAAGAGGTCTGACGGTAGCCGACCGGACGCGCCGCGCTGTTTTTCAGGGCGAGACTTGCGGCGGCCCAGATGTGAAGAAGGACGCTGCCAAGCAACACGCTGCGTGCGCCCCACAAGACGGCCTTGTTTGACTGGAGCATCTCCCCGTAAGTGTTCAGCGCCTTCGGCCCTTTGTAGAGCAGCAGATTGCCGGTCATATGGATCAGAACGAAGCCGGTCAGGATGACGCCGGTCAGCGCCATCACGACCTTCTTCGCAATGGTGGAGGAGAGAAGGCCGGTGGAGCTGAGGGGTGGGGCTAAGGCAGTCATCGTTTTGAATCAGGTCTCGAGAAGTGCGGATGGACGGGAGACGGCGCGAAGAATGACGGCGGCGGAAGACATTCTAATCGGCCTTGCCGCGTTCCGGGTTTCTAGATCCGCATTTGAGCGTCGGCTCCGTAGAGCGCAGGTGCTAACCGATTCAGCGTGGGTAGAAACTCACCGGCCGGAGCCTCAAACCACCGTCCCGTCCGGGACCACGGCGTCTTTGGGGACGATGATGATCCCGTCGCGGATGTGCCAGCACGGACCGTCCGCGTGTTCGATCTTCGCTTCGTTCACGAGACGCACATTGTTTCCAACGCGCGCGTTCTTGTCGATGATGGCGCATTCGATCACTGAGTTGTCGCCGATGCCGATCGGCGGGCGGCCGGTCGATGGATCCGGTGTTGTCTTCTCGTAGAAGTCGGCGCCCAGGATCAGGCTGTCCTTGATCACGCAGCCACGACCGATGCGGCTACGGATCCCGATGAG
>JBDTQB010000490.1:0-3272 GCA_039932395.1 Vicinamibacteria bacterium
CCGAGAGCCAAATCTGCCACTTCGTTCGTGAGCACGCCAGGAGTGTTAGTGACGACGACGCCACGGCGCGCGAGCGCGGCCGCGTCAATATGGTCATAGCCCACGCCGGATGTTGAGACAATCTCCAGGGCGGGAAACGCTTCGACAAATGCGTCGTCGATGGCGACGTGGCCGCCACTGACCGCGATACCCCGGACTTTGGGGCTTGCCTCGCGCACGACATCGAAGTGCTCGGCGAGGCCCTTTGCCACGGCGCCCAGAGGGGCGCCGATGATGAGCACCGGGGGTCTGTCGATCACTTCCCCAAAGTCGCCACCGCGGCGAGCGTGATCGTGCCGCGCAGGTCGATCCGATCTGATGACTGGCCGACCAGCACCTCGAAAGCGCCGGGATCGGCCCGCCACTGTTTCGCGGTGACGTCGTAGTAGGAGAAGGATCGGGCATCGAGGAGGACGGCCACTCTCTTCGACTCTCCGGGGCGAAGAGTCACCTTCGCAAAGCCCTTCAGCTCCTTCGCCGGTCGCGGGACTTTGGCGTGGGAGTCGCCCACGTAGACCTGCGGAACGTCAGCACCCTCACGGCTCCCCGTGTTCCGTACGTCGAACGACACCTCGTAGCGAAGCCCCGCGCCCGACGCGCCGCCATCGGTGACAGGCTTGACCTGCAGATTGCTGTAGGCGAAGGTGGTGTACGACAGTCCATGTCCGAAGGCGAAGAGCGGCTTCGTCTTGTTGCGCTCGTAGCCGCGGTAGCCGACGAACACTCCCTCTTTGTACTCGACGCGCTTCGTGCCTGCGGTCGGGAAATAATTGGCGCGAGTCGGGTTGTCCTCGGCATGCCGCTCGAACGTGACCGGCAGTCGTCCGGATGGGTTCACCTCGCCGAAGAGAACCTCGGCGAGCGCCGTGCCGCCTTCCTGGCCCGAATACCAGGCCTGGATCAGCGACGGGACGTTGTCGACCCATCCGGTCATGTCGACTCCGCCCCCCGAGGTCAGGACAACCACCGTGTTCTTATTTATGGCCGCGATCTCACGGATCAGCTCGTCCTGTCCAAGGGGCAAAGAGAACGTGCGGTCGGCGCCTTCGCTCTCCGTCTCTGGATCAAAGCCCGCGGCCACGATGACCACATCGGCGGAGGCCGCGAGTTTCTTCGCTTCCGGATCGACCAGGTCGCCGCGACGCGCGATTCCAAGCCTCAATCTCCCCCCCAGCCATTGCGAGCGGCCGTGCTGCTCCAGGACCACCTTGTGTGGAGTCGCATCGAGGGTGAGCGGCACGGCGCCGGCGAGCGCCCGATTCTCGGTCCAGTTGTCCATGATGACCTTGTCGTCGACGGAGAGCCGGAAAGCGCCGCCGTCCTCCCCCGTCGACTGCACGAAGATTTCATGCGGGCCAGACGCCTTTGGAATGTAGTAACCCGTCCAGCGCGACGAGGAAGTCTGGTCCGGAAAGACCGCGCGCGAACCTCGACCGAAGTTGATGTGGCGTTCGTTGCGGGACACCACGGGAGCGCCATCAAGTTTTTCGTTGCCGAAGTATTCCGCGTTGAGTCCGGGCTTGCCGGCGGTCGCGGCCGTGACGAAGTCTGTCGCGTCGGCGACGTCCCCGAGCGACGGCAGGCCACGACCGTAGAGCACGCGTGACGCCACACCGAGAGAGTTACTCAAACCCTCGAGTGCGCTCACTGCTGCGAAGGGCTCGACTTGCGCGCTGCCTCCGCCCACGGGAACCGCCGGATAAGCGTTGGGTCCGATGACGGCGATGGTCTTGACCTTCGCCTTGTCGAGCGGCAGCAGATTGCTGTCATTCTTGAGGAGCACCAGGCCTTCACGGGCGGCTGCGAGCGCCGCCACCCGGCCCTGCGGATTCAAACGAGGGATCGACAGATCCGTCTGTTCGCGGTCAAGCCAACCAAACCGCGCGGCGGTGCGCAGGATGTGGCGCACCTTGTCGTCGATGGTGGCAAGGGAGACCTTGCCCTGGTCGATCGCCGGCTGGAGATCCTTTTGATTCATGTGGGCGCCCGACGGCATCTCCAGATCCTGACCCGCGTTCGCCGCCCCCACGCCGTCGTAGGTCCCAAACCAGTCAGACATCATCACGCCTTCGAAGCCCCAGTCTTTCCTGGCCACGTCGGTCAACAGGAATTTGTTCTGCGACGCGTGCTCGCCGTTCACCAGGTTGTAGGAACTCATGATGGCTCCGACGTGCGCCTCCTTGACCGCGGCCTCGAAGGTCGGCAGGTAGATTTCGCGCATGGTTCGCTCGTCGATGATCGAGTCGGTGTCGTGACGATCGAACTCGGAATTATTTCCCATGAAGTGCTTCACCGTGGCCGAGACACCCTGGGACTGCACGCCCTTGATGTAGCCCGTGGCGATACGAGCCGCGAGAAAGGGGTCCTCGCCGAAATACTCGAAGTTCCGGCCGTTGGTAGGCGAGCGATAGATGTTGACGCCAGGCCCAAGCAGGAAATGCACGCCCTTCGCCCGCGCGTCGCGACCGAGCTCCGTGCCAACCCGCGCCGCGAGTTCGGGGTTCCAGGTGGCAGCGAGACCAATGCCGGCCGCGAAGGCCGTCGCTTTTCCGAAGTTACGAACGCCCACGGGTCCGTCAGCCATCTTCATTCTTGGGACACCAAGGCTTTGAACCCCCGCTACGAAGAAGCCATCCACGCCTCCCAGGATTTCGAGTTTCTGCGCCGGGGTCATCCGGCCCAGGATCGACTCGACTCGTCGGTCCATTTCCGGGCCGGACCGTGGGGGCTCCTGCGCCCCAAGAGTCAACGCGGAGCCCAGCAAGGAAAGCGTCAATGTCGCGGCGGTAAGTTTTCGCATGGCCGCCATACTACGCCAGCGTTTCGCGGGAATAGAGCGGAGTAGAGCCGCGCCCGAACCGCATGAACACACGGCCACCTCTCTCCCGAATCGGCATGCCGACGGTCGCACTAGCCTTTCTCACCGCGCTCTGCCTGATGTCATCTGATGTCCGCGGCGACGGACCCAAGGACAACGACGTCCGCAGCGTTCGCCCGGTGCCCCTGCCCGGTATCACCATCGATCCCGCTCTCATTGACCGGCGCCCTTTCCTCCTCGGCGTCGCATCAGCCGCACTCGCCACTCGGTGCCGATCGCGGACCAAGTCCGGTGCGCTTTGCCAGTTAGCCCACCGGCGTCATTCCCATCGAAAGACTCTCGAAGAGAGTGCTATGCAGCCGACGAAGACAAGACCGAGGCCGGCGAGATCGCCGCCGTGGGCCGACCACGACTC
>JBDTQB010000491.1:0-3265 GCA_039932395.1 Vicinamibacteria bacterium
CCGGCGATATCAACACGCGCCGGAGCGCTCGCAGTGCAGGATTTCATCGGGCGCGGATGCTAGCAGGCGGGCGGCTTGCCAGACCTATACTTCTCCGGCCATGGAAGCGTGTCCGAAATGCGGCAAGCCGGTAGAGGCACAGGCCCGCATTTGCGCGTCGTGCAGCGTCATCCTCGCCAAGGTTCGCCCCCGGACCCATCCCACGGCGACCGTTCCGCCGCCGCCCCGGCCATCCACCCTGACGATGCCGCCGACCGCCATCAGGCCGGCGCCGTCGCGAATGTCAGGCCGCCCGCTCCCGAAGTTGAGCTCACCCCCTGTCCCCGTTTCCCGGCCCGTCGACGATGAGCACGTCTCCCCGCTCAGTGCGTTGATGAAAGTCGTCGCGGCAACGGCGATCGCGCTCGGCGGGTTCCTCTATTTCAATCGCGGCGGGCCACCGGTCGAAACCAAGGCCCTGACCAGCTCGCCCTCGATCCCCGTGCCCGTGGCTTCGCCCTTCCCCACCACGAATCCGGTCAACGAGCCGAATCCGTTCTCGCCCGCCGACGCGGCATTCCTGAATGCGCTCGGAGAAGGGATGCGGAAGAATCCGCAAGGGGTCCCGAGCGAGGCCGACATCATCCGGGTGGAAACTCTTTATCGCACCCACACCGAAAATGAGGATCTCAAGGGACTGCTGATCGGCATCCATTTCCGGCGCGCCAGTCGCGAACTGCAGCTCGCTTCGTATTTCAAGATGGATGAGAGCCTGTCGCGGATTAAGGAACTCGACGGCGAGAAGCCCGACGTCTACGCCTTCGAGGCACAGGCGAAAGCGCGACAGGACATCTGGGACGCCTCATTCGCGGCGTCGCAGAAATACGAAGCGCTCTCGGGAGACGCGACCATCAACATGTCCTTCACCATGGCCATGGCGCTCGATCGGCTGGGGCGTCCCAAGGATGCGCTCGACGTTTTGGACCGGCCGATCTTCGACGGCTGCCAGGGCGCCGCTCGCGCCACGAGCGTCGAGGCCTGCGACGGCATGCTGAAGCTTCGGTCGAATCTGCGGGCTATGCTCGGTGGACCCGCGACCACGGCGGCGGTTGAACGTCAACGCGCGGAGCTTTCCGTCGATCCCGCGAAACAACAGATCGGATCGGAGCTCTTCGACATCCGATTCGATGGAGAGAGCCAGAACGGCGTCGCCAGGGACGTGCTGTTCGTGCTCAATCGCGCCTACACACGTCTGGCCGACATTTACTACGTTCGCCCCAACCGTCGAATTCCGGTGGTACTGCACTCCGGCCAAAGCTACTTCAACGCCACGGGCGCGCCTTTCTGGTCGGGTGGGCAGTTCAGTTCCCACGACGGCGCCATTCAAATCCCCATCCGCGGCATTCCCTCCACCCTGCCGCGTGAGATGGAAGACGTCCTGGTCCACGAGCTTTCGCACGCCTTCGTGGACGAGATGTCGGGCGGGTTCGCAGGACGCAGCGTTCAGGAGGGACTCGCCCAATACATGGAGGGAAAGCGCATCGAGACGGAGATGACACCGGCCGAACTGAAGGCTCTGGCGAACACCGGCAACCCCAACGTGATGTCGTTCTACATGCTCTCGCTGGCCATGGCCCAGCAAATGGTTTCGTCACGCGGACAGAGTCAGATCAATGAACTGCTCAAGGCGATGAAGGAGGGCGGGTCCGAGGAAGCCGGCTTCGCGAAGATCTACCACCAGAGCGGCGAAGCGGTGAGGACGGAAATCCTCGCGACCTTCTGGAGGCGCTACAGCTGAGACGCCGCCGCTTCGTCTGCCAGGACGAGTAGGCCTCGGTGATCTCGAAACGAAGTGCAGGGCCACTCGGCGCTCTTGGGATCGTCGCGCATCCGGCGAAGCGCCTCTGCCTTTGATCCACCCGTCGCGAGCAACACCAGCTTCGGTGCGTCCAGGATCGTCTCCACGCCCATGGTGATTCCGCGCACCGGGCCCGGAACCTCACCGCCCAGGGTGGCAAGAGTCGCGTCGTCCAGAGTCATGACGTGAGTGCGAGGTTTGACCTGCCGCGGAAGGTTGTAGGCGATATGGCCATCGGCCCCAATGCCCAGAAATGCGATTTGGAGTCCGCCTGCCTTCGCGATCGCGCTCTCGTAGCGCACACACTCGGCCTCTGGATCCGCCGCCTCTCCGTCAGGAATGAAGCGCCGCTCCTCGGCGACACCGAGCGGCTCCCAGACGTGCTTCAGCATGAACTGAAAGAACGTCTGCGGCATCGCCTTGGGCAGAAGCACCTCGTCGAGATTGAAGGTGGTCGCAGCCGAGAAATCGAAGCGGCCTTGGGCCCGACGTTCGGCAAGGAGGCGGTACATTTCAACCGGGGTGCGCCCCGTGGGCAGGGCGACCACGAGACGAGGGTTTCGTTCGACCTCGCCCGCGAGCAGAGAGGCGCCGCGTTCCGCGACGTCTCCAGGAGACGGAAGAATTTCGATTTTCATAGTTGAGCGAAAGTAATGAGACGAATGCCCGATCGCTCAATCGCAGTCCTGACCCGGACGTCGCAGAGCGCGGCCAGTTCACGCACGCGCACAACCGCGTAGGAACTCGACGCGGCAAGCTCCGCGTCCTCGTGCGCCGGGTGACACATGAGCTCGGTCGAGCCTTCGGGAAGGCTCTCGACGATGGAGATCAGGTTCTCGACGGAGACGCCGGCGTCGAAAAAACGCTCTTCGAAGGAATCGTTCGTTCGGATGGATTGCCTCGCGAGATCGCGTGCCATGGCGCCACCCGCGTTGCGTACCGGCAGACCTTCTCGCTTGGCCAGCGCGCTGACCGCCTCGAAGACGTCTGGCCGGCGATGGGAATGATGATGAGAATCAATGTGGGTCGGCTTGCGACCGAAGACTTCAATGAATCGCCCGAACTGTGCGTCGAGCTCGCGCGCGATCTCTTCCGCGCGAGCACCGCCAAGGCCCTCGGGCTTGGCCGGCTGATGGCCGCTCCCATCCACGAGGGTGGGCACCGCGGCGGGCGGCAATGCGGGACGACCGCCGGTCAGCGCGAAATGAAGGCCGATCCCGAGCTCCGGATTCTCCCGGGAAAACGAAGCCGCCTCGCGAATGCCGTCGTAGTTCACCATTGCCGTGGCACTCGTCACGATGCCGAGACGATGAGCTTCAAAGATGCCGGTATTGATGCCGTGAGTTCGGCCGAGGTCGTCGGCATTCACGATGAGCCGTTTCGTCTGCGCGTTCAAGACCGGACCGCCTTTCGCGAGCGATAGAGATC
>JBDTQB010000492.1:0-3263 GCA_039932395.1 Vicinamibacteria bacterium
GATCAGCCTGGTCGCGGTGCTCCTGATCGTCATCATCATCATTCTCCTGACCAACTGACGACAGCGTTCTTCAGCACCCTGCTGGTGACAGTGGGGTTGTCCGGCTTCGTTGAGGCTGGACCGGCCCAGGTGGGGGTACGTCCGCTCGTGATTGTGGACGTGCCCTTCCTGGCGCAAACAGAAGATCTCTGTGGTGGCGCTGCTGCCGCGATGGTTCTTCGCTACTGGGGCGAGTCGGCTGCGCAAGCCGATGATTTCGCATCCCTCGTTCAGAAGGACAAAGGCGGGATCGTCGCCGCAGACCTGGTGATGGCGATGCGTGCCCGCGGATTCGAGCCACGCCCCATCAGGGCGGGGTCGGATACGATCCCGGTAGAGATCGCGGCGGGACGTCCGGTGATCGCTCTGATCGACGCGGGAGGGGGACGCCGCCACTATGTGGTCATCGTCGCGTGGGACGGAGGGAGAGTTCTCTTCCACGATCCGGCGGTCGGTCCGTTTCGTCTTCTCCCGCAGGCTGACTTCCAGCGGCTCTGGACGGTTACCGAAGACTTTGCCATCGTGGTGACTCCGGGTGCCATCCGCCGGAGCTTGCCGGAGACGAGCCCTGCTCCGCCCCCGCTTTCCCTCTTGCCGCGCGCGGCATCTCCTTGCGACCCGATGATCGAGCAAGGCATCGCCACGGCTCAAGGCCCTGATCCCGAGGCGGCCGTGCCGGCCCTGTCTGCCGCCGCCTCGATGTGTGCCACCGAATCCCGTGCGCTGAACGCCCTCGCCGGCATCAGGTTCAAGCAGAAGCGCTGGAGCGATGCGGCGGCCTTCGCGCGCGATGCCTCGATGCGCGACGCGACGGATGCGGACAACTGGCGCCTGCTGGGCGCAGCGCTTTATCTGGACAACCACCCCCTCGGAGCCTTGTCAGCCTGGAATCACATCGACGAACCACGGATCGATCGCATCAAGATCGATGGTCTGATCCGGACTCATCAGGATGTCGCGACCGCAGCACTTGGGCTTCATCCTCGCGATGTCCTGACCCCAAGCCGGATCGAGCACGCGCAGCGCCGCCTGGGCGATTTGCCCACGTCCGGCGGATCGAAGATCGTCTATCAGACGACCAACGGTGGCCGCGCCGACGTGGTCGTCTCGTACGCGGAAGCGCCGCTAACGGACCGCTGGCCCATTCTGCTCGCGCGGTTCGGGATCGGCGCCGCGGTCAGGCGGGAACTCGAGATGTCGATCAACAGCCCGACGAACCGCGGAGAATCGATCGATGTCCTCTGGCGCTTCGCGGCTCGACGTCCGGCCGTTTCGGCGGTGCTGGCTCTTCCGCGGTTCGCCTCGCTGCCAGGGATTGTGACGCTGAGCGGTCTTTGGGATCGTCAGACCTATCGGGCCGCGCGCGTCATGGACGCGCCCACAAGCGTCGAGACCCGTCGACGCGGCGCAATCGATTGGACCGACTGGGTCTTACCAGCCCTTCGGCTCGGTGTCGGAACGGGGATCGACCTGTTTGATGGGCAGCGTCACTTCGTCTCCGTCCGCGGAGAGGCTGAATCACGTCTGGGCCACGATCACATGGCCTTGCTGGCCGACGGCGCGCGTTGGACTTCCGTGAACGATCAACCCGGGTTCACGGAGTTTGGTGGAGCGCTGGCGTTCCGAAGCGGGGTGACGCCGCGGAAGCTGACGATCAGCGGCCGATTCGACGTGCGCCGCGCGAGCGAGGCGGCGCCCCTCGCGATCTGGCCCGGCGCAGGAGAAGGACCAGGACGACCCCTGCTGTTGCGCGCGCCACGTCTGGTGGACGAGGGCTACCTTTCGGGCGAAGCTTTCGGCCGCGGCCTGCTTCACGGCACGATAGAGGCGGAGGTTCAGGTGATGAACCGCGGCTTGATACGCGCCGGACTCGCTGCGTTCACGGACTGGGCGAAACCCAGGGATACGGTGACGACCTCAGGGGCTGCTCCCAGCATCTTCGCGATCGGTGTGGGCGTACGCCTTCGAGGCATTGGCAAGACACTGATTCGCGGTGATCTCGCGATTCGGCCCGGACACGGCGGTGTCGTCGTTTCGGGAGGCATCACACCGCCCTGGCCTCACTAAACCCTCCGTCTCAACCGGTCTGAGGAAACTTTCCGCCGCGCTTCGTCGTTGGCTTGTCCAGAGCGCACGCATCGTCTCGACTCTGCTCCTTTGCCCGCACGCGCGAGACGATGCGATCAAAGAAGGCGGACAGCACCGCCAATTCATCGTGTTTCGCGTTCTGCAGGAAGAGGCGCTTGACGCCCTCGACATGAACCGTGTGGGCGGCTCGCTGTTTCGCCCAGCCCGCGTCGGTGAGAACCGCGAAGATTCCGCGACCGTCTTTGGGGCAGGAACGGCGGGTGAGGTAGCCGAGTTTCTCGAGACGCGCCACGATTCGGGTGACCCCGCCGCCCGTGAGCACGACATCGTGCGCGATCTGCGCCATGCGCTTCTCGCCTCCCGCTCGGGCAAGGTGGAGAAGGATCTCAAACTCGATCAAGGCCAGATCGTTCGACGCGCGCAACTCGGCATCGAGCCGCTGCGTGACCAGGTCGTGCGCGCGCAGGAAGCCAGCCCACGCAGAGCCTTCCATCTCAGACAGCTTGGGAAAGGGAGTCTTGGTCATCTCGAGCCGCAAGAGTAACCGATGGCTCTCGATACTTGACAAGTCAACGATATGGAAATATGCTTGACTCGTCAACAATATAGGAAAGGCAGGAACATGACCGCAAGCATCGTCGTCCGAAAATCAAAGGAACGTGGCCACGCAAACCATGGGTGGCTCGATTCTCACCACACGTTCTCGTTCGCCGGCTACTACGATCCGAAGCACACAGGCTTCCGTTCCCTGCTGGTTCTGAATGAGGATCGTGTCAGCCCGGGCCAGGGCTTCGGCACGCATCCTCATGCGGACATGGAGATTATTTCGTACGTGGTCTCCGGCGCCCTGCAGCACAAAGACAGCATGGGGACCAGCGCCGTGATGAAGGCGGGCGACGTTCAGCGCATCAGCGCCGGCCAGGGCGTGCGTCACAGCGAGTTCAACGCTTCCACCGTGGATCCGGTTCACTTCCTCCAGATCTGGATTGAGCCGGACGAACAAGGCGTGAAGCCGGAGTACGCGGAGAAGTCGTTCGGCAACATCGAGTCGGGCGCGCTGCACCTGATCGCGTCGAAGGGTGGACGTCATGACTCGATCTCGATTCATCAGGATGCGGATATGTACGTCGCGAAGC
>JBDTQB010000493.1:0-3258 GCA_039932395.1 Vicinamibacteria bacterium
TGAACACGCCGGAGATCTGGTCGCAGTAGTCCTGCTCAGGGATGTTCTTCTCGCGGGCGATCCGCTCGATGTTCTGGCCGTGCTCATCCGTTCCCGTGAGGAAGAAGACGTCGTCTCCGCGCAGACGACGCGCGCGCGCCAGGGCGTCGGACGCAATCGTGCAATAGGCGTGTCCCGCGTGGGGCACGTCGTTGACGTAGTAGATCGGCGTCGAGTGGAAGAGCGTTCGCTTGGGCGTGAGCGTGTTCAAGGGGAGAGTGATGTTATTTCTTTCGAGCGACTTAGAGAAGACCCAACTGCTTGAAGCTGGCGAAGCTCTGGCTGCCGAGCACGACGTGATCGACCAAAGCGATGCCCAGCACCTCCCCGGCCCTCGCCAGACGATACGTCAGCGCCTTGTCTTCTTCCGAAGGTTGCGGATCGCCGCTTGGATGGTTGTGGAACGCCACGATGGAGCGCGGACGAAAGGGGAGGGCGGCCTGAAAGACATCGGCTGGGGTGACCGCAACGCTGTGGCGCCCACCGGTCGCGATGATCTTCTCGCCCAGAAGGCGATGCTTCGAATCGAGAGCGATCATCCCGAAGACCTCGCTTGGATGTGCGCTGTGGCGGGGAAGCAGGTAAGCCGCGACGCCTTCGGGAGAATCGAGGCGAGGCCTGACGGGGCCGGACTCGCACTGAAGACGCCGCCCCAGTTCGAACGCAGCGAGGATGCGCAGCGCCTTGGCCGCGCCCAGCCCGGGATGCCGCGCCAGGGCATCTGGCGCGGTTTGAGCGAGACGCACGAGGCCGTTCTCCGTCAGTTCGCGCGCCAGGTCGAAAACGCTCTTGCCCGCCGATCCGCTGCCGAGCAGCACCGCCATCAACTCCGCGCTAGTCAAGGCAGACGCACCGAGCTTCGAGAGCCGCTCGCGAGGCCCGTCCATCTGAACGGCCGGCAGGATCGCCGATGTTGGAACGCCGAGGGTCGGGGGGGAAACGAGTGATTCAAGCGCCGTCTCATGGGGCGACTCGACCGGCAAAGCGATCACGGAAGCGACATCAAGCATGGGTTCTCTCTTTCGTGGCCCAGACCTTTGGGAGAGAGAAGACGAGACCGTGCGACATAATGCGCTGCCCATGAGCCAGTCGAGGTCCAGTACGCCGTTTCTTCTTGGAAGTTTGCTTTCGGCTGCCGCGGCCTACGGCTTGAGCCTTTACGCCATGGCTCAAACCCAGCAGGCGCTGATGACCAAGTTTGAGCTGCGATTGGTGCTGATCGGCGCCGAGATGGCTCTGGCGCTGCCGCCTCTTTTCGTGGCGGCACTTCTCGCCTCAAGGATTCCCGGCTTGTACCGGTTCCATCCGCTTCGCCGCTGGGCGATTCCCCTCACCGTCGCGCTGGGCCTGGCCCTGTGGACATTGAGTCTGGGCGTTTTCGAAGCCCAGTACGTTCTGGTGCGTCCACCTCAGCAATACCTCGATCAATTCCAGGGCCTGCACGAAACACTCCGGCCCGGAAGTGCGATGGGATGGGTGTTCTCCATCGCGGCGATCGCGGTGGCGCCCGCGATCTGTGAAGAGATCCTGTTCCGCGGCCTGCTCGTGCCGGTGCTGCGCAACGCGGTGGGATCCGCTCTGGCCATCGTGATTTCCGGCGTCATGTTCGGATTGATCCACATCGATGCGATGCCTGGGCCCGGCGGCGGGCAGGTGGCGGTTTACTACCGCGTCCCGTTCGCGTTCATTCTTGGCATGCTGCTCGCGAAGATCCGCATCGACACGGAATCACTCTGGCCATCGATGATCGCGCACGCCACCTTGAATGCAACGACCTTCGTGGTGGTTTTCCTGGCCCCGGATCAGAAAGGTGTGATGCCTGACCCGCAGCCGTTCGTTGCGTTGGGGATGCTGGCGCTTGGGGGATTCGGCGCCCAATTTCTTCTGCGACGGATCGCGGTGCTGGACTCCGGCGATCGAGCGGTGGCGGCCCCTTAACGCATGGGCGAGTTCGGATCTTCGCCGCACATCAACGAAACGCGCCGTCCCTCGTTGGGAAGCCCCAGGCATTCGAAGAGATTCCGAATGCACTGCCCGAGCCGATCGCTCCGCGCCCGTTCGTCATCCACGATCGCCTTCACGAGTTCGCGCGAGAGATCGACCACGGGATCTGCGTCTTTGGCTGCGGTCTCGGGATGGCCGTCTTCAAGCCACGGCTCCAGTTTGTTCCGTACCGCGATGATGGCGGCGTTGAGCGGCTGTGAACCCTCGCCGTCGAGCACACGCAGCAATTCCAGCTGACGCTCGATGCGATCCGCGATTGTCCGAGCGTGGGGAAGGTTGATCCACGCGGCGCGAGCCTCGGGATCCAGATTGTCTTTCTTCATTCCACCTGCATTGTGCCTTCAACCGTGTTTTCGCGGGGAGCCGGTCCCTATAATTCGCCCCACATGGCGATCCTCAAGGTCGCGCGTATTGGACATCCGGTCGTGCGCGCGAAGGCAAAGAACGTTGATCCAGCGGTGATCCGGACCCGCGAATTTCAGGCCTTTCTCGACGACATGGTCGAGACCATGCATGAGTACGACGGCGTCGGCGTGGCCGCTCCGCAGGTTCACGTCGGGCTGCGGGTCGCCGTGCTGGCCGTGCCGAAGGGCGATGGCCGCGGCGGCCGCAAGGGCGTGCCGCTCACCATCCTGATCAATCCCCTCGTGACGCCGCTCTCGACGAAGAAACTTCACGACATCGAAGGCTGTCTCTCGGTGCCCGACCTTCGCGGCCGGGTGCCTCGCTTCGAGAAGGTCCGTCTCGAGGCGCTCGGTCGCGATGGCCGTCCCTATTCGGTGGACGCCTCCGGTTTTCACGCGCGCGTGATTCAACACGAATGCGATCACCTTGACGGCAACGTCTACCTCGATCGGATGACCGATCTGAAAACCCTCGGCTTCCTCGACGAAATGCAACGCTTCTCCAAGGAGTAGTTCAAATGAAACGCCTCTTCCTGGCCCTCGCGGGCGTAGCTCTCCTCATGAACAGCCCCGTGCGCGCGCAAGCGCCCGCGGCCACCGTGACGCCTTCGCCGAGTCCGTCGGCTTCGCCGAAATGGGACGTCAACAACGCGCCCGGTCCCAAGACCACCGCCAACCTCGACGTCACCGAAGGCACCTGGATGTCCCTCGACGTCAGCCCGGACGGGAAGGACATCGTGTTCGACATGCTGGGCGACATCTATGCGATGCCGATCGGCGGCGGGGAAGCGAAGAACCTCACCACCGGTGC
>JBDTQB010000494.1:0-3258 GCA_039932395.1 Vicinamibacteria bacterium
TGATCGAGACCGCTCGGGCGCAGGTCGATCGTCTGGTGGTCATGGTGGCGCATCACCCGTCGCAGACGATCCCGGGGGAACTCCGCAAGGCCTGGCTCGAGGAGATTCATCCGAACTGCGAGATCCACCTCGTGCCAGACGAACTGGCCGACGACCCGCGCGAATGGGCGGACTTCACCGTGCGCCATCTGGGCCGGGCGCCCGATGTGGTGTTCAGCAGTGAGTCGTATGGCGACGCGTTCGCCGAACACATGGGTTCGCGTCACGTGATGGTGGACGCGTCTCGGCTGGTTGTGCCGATCTCCGGGACGCTGGTCCGAGAGGCGCCACTCCGTCACTTGAATAGGCTCGAGCCGTGTGTCCGCGCGCATTACGTCCAGCGCGTTGTTTTGATCGGGGCTGAGTCCACCGGGAAGACCACGCTGGCGCAAAAGCTGGCCGAACACTTTTCGACGGTGTGGGTGCCGGAGTTCGCGCGCGCACATTGGGAGCGAAAAATGCAGGGCCGCACGCTCGACGACCCGCCGCCCGGCTGGACGCGGGAGGAGTTTGTGGACATCGCCCTCGGTCAGCAAGCGAGCGAAAACGCGGCCGCGCGCATCGCAAATGGCGTCCTGATCTGCGACACGAACGCCTTCGCCACCGGAACATGGTTCGAGCGCTATCAACACACGCGCGACCCGGAGGTCGATGCGATCGGCGCACGCGACAAAGTCGACTTGTATCTGCACACAGCGCCTGACGTCCTTTTCGTCCAGGATGGCGTCCGTGATGGCGAGAAGATTCGCGAATGGATGGACCGACGTTTCGCGGAGCAGTTGAGGGGAAGTACGACGCCGGTGCTCCGGATCGAGGGTGAGTACGAGACTCGGTTTCGGCAGGCGGTGTCGGCGATTGATCGACTGCTGATGGCGACGGCAGTTGGTCAAAATTCCTGACCTTCCGCGCTCTTGATAACGTCGCGATCATGAAACAAGGCGCGCTCATGGGGCCTCCAGCGCAAGCCCCTTCGAAGGACATGAACGCCGTCGTCCTGGGGCTGGAAAGACCTGATCCCGCGCTGTGGACGTACTACCTGATTTCGTCGCTGGCGTTCTTGATCTTCTTTCCGCTGGTGGCGCTGGTCCTTCGCTTCAAGTACCAGACACTCCGTTACAAGTTCACCGAGGAAGGCATCTCCATGCGCTGGGGCATTTTGTTTCGGCGGGAGACCATCATTCAGTACGCGCGCATTCAGGACATCCATCTTCGGTCCAACCTGATCGAGCGATGGCTCGGTCTTGGTCGCATCCTGGTTCAGACGGCGAGCGGGAGCTCCGGGGCCGAGATGACCATCGAAGGCATCAAGGAGTTCGAACTGGTGCGTGACTTTCTCTACGCCCGTATGCGCGGAGTGGCGGACATTCGCTCGCACGCCAAACCCGCGGCGCAAGAGGTCTCGCCCGATCTGGCGGCCGCGCTTCTTCAGGTTGCGGCCGAACTGCGGGAGACGAGACGCTTGCTGGAACTTCGCCTGAACGCCGCGGACACGAAGGCCACTCCCCATGTTTGATTGGGTCAAGTCGCGCGTCCTTGAGTTGATGCGGGTTCCCCACGAGCCCGAGCCACCCATCGGCGCGCCCGGTTCGGTGCGTGTTTTTCGCGCCGGTCTGAATCTCTATTACCTCCGCGTGGCACGTTGGGCTCTCGGCCAAAGCGGCGCCCTCGTCGGTATCGGCTTCTCGCTCGTCATGCTGGGCATGGCCGAGTCGGCGGTTGACCGCGCGCACCGCGACGCCCTTCAGCCGCGCCCCTCGCCGACCGCCACCGCCACGCCGGATCCATCGGCATCTCCGATCTCTTTGGAAAGGCGTCGGGCTGAGCGCAAGCAGTATCAGGGACGAGTATGGACGCTTGTGCTGGCAAATACCCCAGCCTTCGTTCTCCCCCTGATCAAGTTCATCGAATACGGCGGCATCGCGCTTTTCGCCCTGCAGGCGCTTGTGAGCTATTCGATCGTGCGGCTCGAATTCGAACAGCACTGGTACATCGTGACCGATCGCAGTTTGCGGATCCGCACCGGCATCCTCCGCCTGCAGGAGTCGACCATGAGCTTCGCGAACATCCAGCAGGTCGAGATTCGTCAAGGCCCTCTGCAGCGTGCGCTGGGTCTGGCCGATGTGCTGGTGCGCTCCGCCGGCGGCAGCGAGCCCGAGGCCGGGCCGAAGGCGCATGGACCGGATCACTCGCTCCACATGGGCCGCTTCGAGGGTGTCGCGAACGCGGAAGAGATTCGCAACTTGATCCTCGATCGCCTGCGCAGGTTCCGCGAGGCGGGCCTTGGAGATCCGGAGGACAAGCAGGCTCATGACACTGACCACGATCACGAGGCGTCACCAGGGCTCGCGGTCTCCCACGCGTCGACCGACGAAGCGGTCCACGAACTTCTCGCCGAGGCGCGTGCGCTTCGCGGCGTGCTTGCCTCGAAGGTCTGAACGGGGCGCATCGAAGTCGCGCCCTTGGTAACCTCACGCTCATGACAATCATGGAGCGAGTGACCGCCGATACGGTGGCGGCAATGAAGGCGAAGGATCAGCCGCGCGTCGAGACGTTGCGCCTGCTGAAGTCTGAACTCAAGAAGAAAGAGATCGACAAGCGGTCTCCTCTCGATGAAGCCGAATCGCAGAAGGTGGTTGAAGCCGTGGCCAAGCAGCGCATGGACTCCATCGAGCAGTTCACCAAGGCCGGTCGCATGGAGTTGGTTGAGAAAGAGAACGCCGAGCTTGCCATCCTGAAGGCTTTCTTGCCCGAGTCGGCCACCGACGATGAGATCAAGGCGGAAGTCGACAAAGCGGCCACCGCGTTTGGTTCACCGACCGCGAAAGACATGGGAGCGGTCATGAAGGCCGCGGTCACCGCACTCAAGGAAACCGGCAAGCTCGTCGACGGCAAGAAGGTCAGCGACGCCGTGAAGGCGCGTCTCGCGTAGAGCACGAATCCACACACCATGGGGGAGAATCGCATTGTCCGTGCCGGAACCCGCGTTATGGCGGGCTTTGACGGCTACATCGCCAACGACCACGTCAAACGGCTCATCCGCGACTTTCACGTCCAGTCGTTCATTCTGTTCAAGCGCAATGTTGATGCACCGGGCCAGGTGGCGGATCTGGTGCGCGAACTTCAGGGCATCGCTCTGGAGGCGAACTACGCGCGCCCGCTTCTGATTGCCATCGATCAGGAGGGCGGCCGGGTGCAGCGACTTCGCGCGCCCTGGACGGT
>JBDTQB010000495.1:0-3232 GCA_039932395.1 Vicinamibacteria bacterium
GTAGAAACAAACGCTGGCGAGGACATCCGGATTCATCGACGCGCGGAACGAGAGATGGCCGCCGATGCAGATCCCGATCGATCCGATCTTTCCATTGCACGCGGGATGGGCGCGGAGAAACTGAATGGTCGCGCGCGCGTCCGAGTCGTAGGCCTCGATGGTCTTGCCCACCTTGTCCGCGTTTCCACGATCGGCGCCCGCGGCGTCGTAGGCAAGCTCGCATCCCGGTGATTCCATTTCGTGGAAGATCTCTGGAACCGCGACCACGAAGCCGTGTCCGGCGAGCAGGGCCGCGGTCCGCTTGATGGGTCCGGTGCGCTGGAAGATTTCCGAAAAAAACACGAGCCCGGGATAGCGCCCCGGTGCTGAAGGCCGGTAGATGTAGGTGCGCATCCGCCCGGTGGGGGTGTCGATATCGGCGCTGGAGTCTTCCTGAAGGATCATGATCGCTTTCGTTAGAGGATGAAGGCTGAAACGGCGGCTAGAGCGCGATGGCGAACAGTTTGACGTCGCGGGCGTCGTCCGGCATCTTGATCATCCCCTCGAACTTGAGGCCGCTCTTCTCGAGCACCCGGATCGAGGCCACGTTGTCGGAGGACGTGATAGCCAGAATGCGCTTCAGCGCGAGGTGATCGCGGCCGTAGACGAGAATCGCCGTGGCCGCTTCGGAGATGTATCCCTGCCGCCAGTAGGCCGGCATGAGAGCAAAGCCGATATCCACCTCGGGCAAGGTCTCTCGCTTGAGCAGACCGCACATGCCGATGGGGTCGCCTGACTCTTTGAGAAACGCGAGGAAAAGACCGAAGCCATTTTTTTCGTAGCTCGCGATGGGTCCATGGAGGATGTAGAGACGCGCATCCTGGAGGTTGCGAACTTTACGATCGCCAATGAAGCGAAGGAACGAGGGTTCGTTCAAGAGTTCAAGAATGAAAGGCGCGTCGTTCAGCGTGAGATGGCGTAGAACGAGTCGCTCGGTTTCAAGGACAATCACAGAAGTCTCGGCCCGAGCCTACTGCGTTCGCGGGCCGCGGGAAACCTCTAAGCTCTCGCCATGATTTCCAGATTGATCCCCTCCGTCGTGGCGAGCGTGCTTTTGGGCGGGCTCTGCCCGGCCTTCACCTCTCCCGCCGCCGCGCAAACGGCCACCGCCGCCCCCGTTCCAGCCCCCCCCGCGGCGAAGCGCTCCTGGCCCCTGACCCGCCCGGAAGCCACCGACTACATCGAGACCAGCCGCTACGACGACGTGGTGTCGTTCATGAAGTCGATGGCGGCGGCGTCCCCGCAGATCCATCTCACGACCTACGGCTACACCTATGAGGGCCGCCCCATGCCGCTGGCGGTGATCGGTGCGCCGAAGGCCACCGCGGAAAGCGTGCGCGCGACCGGCAAGACCCGCGTCTTCATCCAGGGCAATATCCACGCGGGCGAAGTCGAAGGCAAGGAAGCGCTTCTGTGGCTCCTCCGCTCCATCGCTAAAGGCGAGCACGCGGACTGGTTGAAGAATGTCGTTCTTCTCATCACGCCGATCTACAACGCGGACGGCAACGAACGCGTGAGTGTCGCCAACCGCGGCGCGCAGGATGGCCCCCTCGGCGGCATGGGCACGCGCCCCAACGCCCAAGGTCTGAACCTGAATCGTGATGGCATGAAGATGGAGACTTCGGAAGCGCGGTCTCTCGCCAGACTCCTCAACGACTACGACCCGCACGTCAACGTCGACCTCCACACCACCGATGGAAGCGACCATGGCTTCTATCTCACGTACGAGCCGGGCGGGAATCCGAATACGTCGGCAGGCATCACCGCGCTTCTCCGCAACGACCTCTTCCCCGCGGTGACCAGGGCGGTGAAAGCGAAGCACAACTGGGACTTCTTCTACTACGGTGGTCCGTCGCGCCAGGGCGAACGCGCGTGGATGGGCGACCTGGATCTTTATAAACCCCGCTACACCCACACCTACTTCGGGATCCGGAACCGTCTCGGCATTCTGTCGGAGACGTACTCGTACGCGACCTTCCAGGACCGGATCAAGGCTTCCTATTGGTTCGTGGAGGAGATCGTGAACTTCGCGGTCAAGAATGGCGACGCCATCAAGAAAGCCACCGCGGCCGCCGATGCGGAATCGATCATCGGAACCGAGCAATCGGTGCGCGGGAAGCTTTCTCGCTTCAAAGAGCCGGCTCAGGTCGTCATCGCTGAGACCAAAGAAATCCGCAATCCGTACGTGCCCGATCGTCCGATGCGTCGTCGCGTCAATGGCAGTGAGAAGGTCGAGACAATGCCGCACTACGGACTGATCGAACCGACGGAAACCGTCACCGCCCCCCGCGCCTACATCATCCAGGCTCCCCTCCCCGCGTCTCCCTCAGCGGCTCCTCTGCCCACGCTTCCGCCCTTCGCGCCTCCCCGCGATCCTTCCGCCCGGATGATCAACGCCGTGATCGATCGTCTGGAAACGCATGGCGTGAAGTTTTTCCGGACGGCGACGGAAATGACGGTCAAGGCGGAACACTTCAAGATCTCCAAATCGGAAGTGGATGAGCGCGATTTTGAAGGACACAAACTCCGAACGATCACAGGCGCCTGGGAGGCGACCGATGAACCGATCCGCGCGGGCTCGCTCGTGATTCCGATGGATCAGCCGCTCGCGCGTCTGGCGTTCCTGCTTCTGGATGCACGATCGGATGACGGGCTGATGACCTGGAACATCCTCGATCCTGTGATGGGTCAGAAAGACGCTCCAAAGTTCTACCCGGTTCTGCGGACCATGGACACTGTCCAGTCGCGCTAACCCTTGACGCGCCCGGTGACTGTCAATTAGTCTCTTAAGACTCTTAAGACAATGTCTCTGCGGCGTCGCGTAAGCATCGCGGTGGAGATTCCAGACTGGGCGACCCGCCGGTAGACCGGCTCCTAGCGGAGCCATATTGAACTTGACCGCGATCCCTGAGCGAAGGGGACGCGGTCGAAGGCCGTATCTATTTCTCTTCAACCGTCGTTGTCGCTTCTTCACGGTGGCTGGTTCGAAGCTACTGTCACGATCACGGGGCACGTCGATGTCGACCGGGGGGCCTGGGGAGTCGGCGATGACGGGCGTACTTATCTCGACTTCCTCAGCGAGCACCGCATGGCCGGCCTGGGAGCGGACCGATACTTCGCGGACGGGACCGCCGAAGCACTCGACACACCGCAGGAGTTCCGGTTGGTCGGGAAGACTCCGGAGGAAGACGCC
>JBDTQB010000496.1:0-3215 GCA_039932395.1 Vicinamibacteria bacterium
CCCCCCAAAGAGGGCCCGGCTGTTGTAGGCTTCCTACGGCACCGGGCCTTCGACGTTTCAGGGCCAAACCCCACTTCAATGGACGAAAATCCACGTATCGCCGAGCTTCGGAAGAAGCTTGAGAAAGATCCCGGTTCCCGGCTGTTCGCTCAGCTCGCCGAGGAGTTGCGCAAAGAGGGCCGGTTTGTGGATGCCATCGGCGTCTGTCGAAAGGGTCTGGAGAAGAACCCGAACTATCCGTCGGCTCGGCTGACTCTGGCGCGCGCGCTGCTCGACTCAGGCTCTCCGCAGGAAGCGCAGGTCGAACTCGACCAGATCGTCAAGGCATCGCCCGACAACATTCTCGCGGGCCGCTTGCTTGGGGACGCGCTTGAGGACCTGGGTCAAATCACTCCGGCACTCAGGCAGTTTGAGAAGACGCTTCGGCTCGCGCCGGGAGACCGGGGCATCCTCGACAAGATCAGCGATCTGAAACTTCGCCTGGCGGCGGCGGCGTTCGCGCCGCCACCCTTGGCTACGGTCCTTCCCGCTGCTGCTCCGGCGGTCTTGTCGGCCATCTCGGTGCCTGACGTCTCGGTGCCTGAGGTCTCACCGCCTCCCTTCGTCTTCGACAAACCGGCCGCCGCGCCGATCTTGCCTCCTCCCGCAGCGCGTCCGCCCTCGCCCATGGTTTCCGAAGCCCTCGATCGCGATCTTTCGTCTGGCACGCTCAGCCCGGGTTCTCTCAACATTGCTGAGCTGATGCACTTCGAGGCGACGCATAGCCCGAGCGAAGTGTCGGCTGCGGTCACCGACGTCACCGCCGACGAAGATCCCGAGATAGCGGCGACCATCGGTTTCGGACACGCTGAGACCATCGCGTTCAGCCAGATACCGGAGCTCGCCGCGGTCGACCTTGCGCAGGATCTGCCGCTCGAAGGACCGCTGCCCGAGGTTTTCACGACCCCGGAGGTTGTCACGCCCCCCGAGGTTTTCACGACCGAAGAGATGTCTCCGGAACCAGCACCCGACGCGCCCATGCCGGAGCCGGTCGGCGCCCTCGCCTATCCGCCTCTCGCTGACGACGATCCCGACGTTGGCTCGCAGACGTTGCCCTTGACGAGCATGACTCTCGCCGACCTTTACCTTCAGCAGGGATTGAAGGCCGAGGCGAGTGCGGTGTTGTCGCAAGTCCTCAAGGAGGAGCCTGAGAACGCACAGGCGCAATCCAGGTTCGATGCGGTGTCAAGTCAGCTTGCGACCGAGGCTGCTCCCGAGTTTGACGAGGCGGCACTTTCCATGCCCTTCTCGGAACCGGAAGTGATCTTCACCTCTCCCGAGGCCGCCGAGTTCGATTCCGCAATCGAGCCGATGGCACCCCCGTCTGTCTTGCCCGCCGAGCTGTCGCGCGTCGAGCACATCGCGACGCCCGTTGCTTCCGCACAGATGGTCGAACCGGTGTCCCCAACCCCGGCTCCGGTCTCCCGTCCGCGTTCCCGGGCCGAGATCCACCAGAACACCATTGTTTCCCTCAAGGCCCTGTTGAGTGCCGTCGAGCGAGAAGCCATCCAGCAACGAGCCACCGAGCGAGGCGCGTACTAGCGCCGCGCGGTCGCGACCAGGAGAACAGCCATGAGCGTCTTTGACTCCGCGTTGGAACAGGTCGTCACTCGCGTTCCCGAGATTCGGTTCGTGACCCTGACGGATACGGAAGGCATCGAAGTCGCGCGGAAGTCCGTTCGCAGCGATGAGGCGGCGCAAAGCCTCGCGAGCGAGTACACCACCGTTTTACGGACCGTCGTCGGCATGGCCAAGGAACACAGCCTCGGCGCGCTCCGGGAACTCCAGATCGGCACGGAAAAGACCACGGCCCTTCTGGTCGCGATCACCGCCGAGTACTACCTGGTGGCTCTCCTTGATCCCGACTCCATCACCGGCCGCGCTCGTTTTCATCTGCGCATGGCCGGACTCGAACTTGAGCGCGAGTTCGCGTAAGGTTTAGCTTCGTTCCGCCGCGGAACCGAGGTGCCTTCGTTGCTGCCTCCGCTTCCTTGCGGCGCTCTAGGGAGTGCTGATTCCATTGGAACTTGAAATACTGAAAACCGTCTTGTCCATGATCGAGGGGACGGATGTCGTTGAAGTCGAACTCGAGGCGGCGGGGAAGAAGGTCCGCGTTCGCCGCTACGATGCGGCCCGTGTCTCACCCGCCGCACCCGTACCAGCGCCCGTGGCCGCTCCGCAGGCGGCGCCCCCGGTTGCCGTCGCCGCTGTCGCGGTGGCGGCACTTCCGGTCGTCGACCCTTCGCATCATCAGATGAAGTCGCCGATCGTGGGCACCTACTACTCCGCCTCCGATCCCACCGCGCCCCCCTTCGTCAAGGTGGGCGATACCGTGCGCAAAGGCCAGGTTCTCTGCATCATTGAAGCCATGAAGCTTATGAACGAGATCGAGGCCGATGTCGCGGGCGAGATTCTCAAGGTTCACGCCGAGAACGGTCACCCCGTGCAGTTCGGCGAGCCACTCTTCACGATCAAGACGGCTTGAGCACAGGTCAAACGCGTCGCGAAGTGGAGACGTTGAGCCACGAAGCGGCGACTGGACCCGCGAGCAAACGATAGATGTTCAAGAAAGTACTGATCGCCAACCGCGGCGAGATCGCCCTTCGCGTCATCTGGGCCTGCAAGGAACTCGGTCTCAAGACCGTCGCGGTCTACTCGGAAGCCGACCGCAATTCACTCCACGTGAAGTTCGCCGACCAGGCGATCTGCATCGGGCCCGCGAAGTCGAAGGACTCCTACCTCAGTGTTCCCGCCATCATCAGCGCGGCCGAGATCACGGGCGCCGACGCGATTCATCCAGGCTACGGCTTCCTCGCGGAATCGGCGAAGTTCGCGGAAGTCTGCGAAGCCTGCCGCATCACTTTCATCGGCCCCTCTCCCCAGGCCATCAAGCTCATGGGCGACAAGAGCCGCGCCAAGAAGGCGATGATCAAGGCGGGCGTGCCGGTGGTTCCTGGCTCGCCGGGCGTGCTCGAAAGCGAAGAGCAAGCGGTGGGCGTCGCGCGCGACATCGGTTTCCCGGTCATTGTGAAGGCGTCTGCGGGCGGTGGTGGGCGCGGTATGCGGATCGTCCGCGAAGCCAAGGACCTCTCGGGCGCTTTCCGTGCCGCTCAGGCGGAAGCGGTCGCGGCCTTTGGCGTGCCCGACCTCTACATCGAGAAATACATCGAGCAGCC
>JBDTQB010000497.1:0-3205 GCA_039932395.1 Vicinamibacteria bacterium
CTTGCTCGACGAAATCGTGGAAGCCGAGAAGAGCGACTTCAAGATCTACGACCGCAGGTTGTAGTTCCGCGCGACGTCCATGCCGACGCCTCTTGGTCATGCGCTTGCCGGGCTCGCGGTCGCGGGCCTCGCGGCATCCCGTAAATCGTTGCCGAAAGCCCACATTGGGATTCTGATTGCCTGCGCCACCGCGCCCGATCTTGATCTCTTGCTGAAGTTCGTGGATGGTGCCAATCACCATCGAGGCTTCACCCACAGTCTCGTTGCAGCGATTGTTGCGGGACTGGTGGCCGGGGTGCTGAAGCGCCAAGGGGCGAGCGTACCGGGCGGCGCCGTCGTCGCGGCGGCCTGGGCGTCCCATGTGCTCCTCGATTTCCTGGGCGTTGACACCTCTCCGCCGTCGGGCGAAATGGCGCTCTGGCCTTTTTCGTCCGGCTTCTACGTCTCGCCCGTTTCCCTCTTCTACGATGTCCCGCGCTCCTTCACCGCCTCGGCCATCCGGCACAACATCGTGGCTGTTCTGATCGAGATTGTGGTGATGGGTCCGATCGCCTGGATTTGCTGGAGACGACGCGCGGGACACTAGTAACCCACCCAATTCATCAGCTTGCTCGGGATCTCCATCCCCGCTGATTTGAGGTACATCGCAACCATCGCGGCGATACTGCGATGAAGAGAGCGATTCCGGTGGGTGGTGGTTGAGACGGCGAATTGGATGTGCGGGAACGAGTTCACCTCCCATACCACCACGTTGCCGTCGCGGTCGTAGCTGTAGTCAAACGCTGCCATGTCCAGCTGAAGAGCCTTCATCGCCTGCTGAAATCGGTCGTGATGAGGATCCTGGCGCGAGATGTAAGCCAACTCTTCTTCGATCGTCTGCGCCGTGACCACGCGCTGCGCGCCGCGCACGATATAGGTGTCGGAGACCTGCAGATGCTGGGATACCCCCAAGTCGCCGCATGCGAAGTAGCGGTACTTGCGATAGAGGCCATCGCGCGGGCTTGCGACGTCGATCAGTTCCACCGCGATGGGATGACGGATGGACTCGATGGGAAGCGCGCGCGCTCCATCCTCTGTGTACGCGACGTGCATGGGGGATTGATGGAACTGATTGTCCCGAACGAAGAACGGCAGTGACAGGCCGTTGAAGTCGCGCCGAAAAGCGGCCGGATCCACGATGGCGCTCATCTTCGGAACACGAAAGCCCGCCGACGCGATCAACGGGGCGGCCACCGATTTCGAGAGACGCGACGTTCGCGAGGCCCGGTTGATTACGCGGACTCCCTTATCTTCGTAATACTGGGCCAGCACCTCGGCGGCCATGTATCCGTCGGGTGCGAAGTAGTCGAATGGGTCCTGGAGCCACATGACCACCGCTTTGACCGCGAAGTCTGGCTCGACGTGCACGGGAAGGTCGCGCACGCTCAGGAGCCTCTCGATCTCGGGAAAGTGCTCACGAGCCCAGTCAACGACACAGTCGTAGAAGTTCGCTTGAAACGACCCATGGCGAACGATGAGGACGCCGCCGTTTGTGTGGGGGCCGTCGTCCTGTCGTGCCGCGAAGTAGTCCTTGACCTCCCAGTGCAGCCGAGGCTTGTCCGACGACCAGCTCAACGGCTCGCCGTCACGCGTCACGATGTCGAGTGCTGGATCGAACTGATGCCGCGCCGGGATCTGATGGCGGCCGGTCGCCCTTCGATTGCTCAATTCGCCGTGCCAGAGATGGCGTAGATCGCCGTCAAGAACGCCAACCTGGCCCTGGACCTCTGCGTGCCATCGCTCGGCCCACCTCCGATAGTAGCGTCGCTGCATCGCAGTCATGCCGTGGCGCTCCTCGAGCGCCTCGAAGACACCCCACGATGCAGCCGAAATCGCCGTGTCACCGCCACCGATGACACAGCCTTCGAACAACCCATGGCGATCAAGAAGAGAACGCCGATAGACCCAGGCCATTCCGGGAGTGAAGAGGCCGCGTGCCTCGCCGCGTTGAGGACCCAGGCACGCCCGCATGTCGAGGTGCTCGTCGTCAGCCGTGGCCGCGGAGCGTTGAACAGAGAGCGTCGAGCTGAGTGGCCCGTCGGCCGCCGCGTTGCGTTCCAGAAATCGCACGTTGCGGAACGGCTGAAGCGCCGGACGAGTCTTCAGCGCATCCATCGCGGCGGTGGCCCAGTCAGTTCGTTCAAACACGATGTCGCAATCGAGAAGGGCGACCGACGTGCACTCGGGTGGCAGAGCGCGGACGCCGATGTTGAGCAGACGCTCCTTCTGCCACATGACATCACGACCCCGAAGCTGGATTAGGACGTTCGCATCGTCGGGACCGAGTTCGAACCGGCCGTCGAACGAGAGCTCGACCGCCAGCAGGGGAACGTTCAGCGCAGATCGGAAGGCGCGAAAGTTGGCGATGCGTCGTACGTAGCGCTGGGGGTTGAAAAGGCACGTGACGGCCCAAAGCGGGGAGGTCACTGAGCCTTTGACCTTCGCCGCAGAATGGTGAAGCCGTTGCCGACCGGCAGATCGAGCAAATCAAGCGACGGATCCTGGCGGAGGCTGTCCATGAGGTCCTTCACGCGCTGCTCGTAAGGCCGATCGTCTCCGTAGATGCGCGATGTGCGAACCACGTGACTGTCGTGAAAGATCACCACCGCGCCCGATGTGAGTTTCGTAAGGAACGCCTCGTAGTCGTACCTTACCTGTTCCGCGGTGTGGAGTCCGTCGATGAAGAGAAGTCCAATGTCCTTCAAACTGGCGAATTCTTCGGAGGCGGCGAACGCCTGGGTTGTCATGGGGAAGTGACGGACGTTGGTGACGCCGAAGCGGCAGAAATGCTCTGTCACCCGGGCCGCGTCGGTCCAGAAATCGTCCACCAGCGAAGGGTCGATGAAGAGAACCTCGCCGCTCTCCGCGTTGTCGAGCAAGGCTTTACCCAGCACCAAAGGCACGAACCCACGCCACGAGCCGATGACCAGGGCGCGCGTCGGCCGCATTGCGCGCGCGAGACCGTAGTACACGAAACCCGCTCCAAGATTGCCATCAGCCGAGCGCTGGCCATGGCCCATCTCAAGCATGTCGGGATCGGAGAAGAGAGTCTGGATCCAGTCGTTCAAAACGTTTTTGAAACCTGACGAACGCGGCTGCTACACTCAGCTTGTTCGTTGAATGAAGGGGGCGCACCGGTTTCGACGGGAGCGTTTGACTTCGGCAA
>JBDTQB010000498.1:0-3201 GCA_039932395.1 Vicinamibacteria bacterium
CCACCTGGGGATCGAGCAGGGTTGAAAACGGCCGCTACAGCGGCACATCTTTCTCTTACCCTGCGTTTGAAAAGATGCGGAACCAGAACACCGTCTTCTCTTCAATGTTCGGCTTCGCGAACTACGGACGGGCCAGCATCACGGCGGACGGAGAGCCGAGCCTGGCTCAAGCGCAGATGGTCTCGGGAGGCGCTTTTGAAGTTCTGGGCGCGCGGCCGAGCCTGGGCCGGACGATTTCGGCGAGCGACGACCTTGCGGGCGCGGCTCCGGTCGCCATGTTGGGGCATGGATACTGGCAGCGCCAGTTCGGTGGAGATCCAGCGATTGTCGGCAGATCCATCTCGGTCAACGGGAAGCCGGTCGCGGTCATCGGCGTCGCCGCCGCGAACTTTATCGGCATCACGCCTGGCAGCTCCGACGAGATGTGGATGCCGCTCTCGCAGATGACCTTGATCGCACCAGAGCGCGTCGGCAATGGAGAGGCCTACAAGCAGAACGATTTCTGGTGGGTTCTGATGATGGCGCGGCTGAAACCCGGGATCGCATCCGCGCAGGCTCAGGCCAACGTCGATACGATCTTCAAACAGGGCGCGATGGACGGCATCAGTCCGAAGGAGACGCCGACCGTTCCCTCCGTCTTGCTCGATCCGGGTGGTCAGGGGATCGATCGTCTGCGCCGTGATCTCGACAAGCCTCTTTCCATCATGATGGCCGTGGTCTTCCTCGTGGCCCTGATCGCGTGCGCGAACGTCGCCAATCTGCTTCTGGCCCGCGCGGCGGTGCGGCAGAAGGAGATCGCGGTGCGTTTGTCCCTGGGCACCAATCGAGCGCGTCTGGTTCGGCAACTCCTGACGGAGAGCGCCCTGCTCGCGGGTCTTGGAACGGCGTTTGGGTGCGTGCTCGCGTTCTTTGGGAGCAAGCTTTTGCTGAGCATGATGGGGCGCACGGGCGCCGTCGATCTGTCTCCCGATCTCCGGGTGCTGGGATTCACAACGGTTGCGGCGATCGTGACCACGCTGCTGTTCGGCCTGGCTCCTGCCCTGCGGGCCACCTCCATCGAACCCTTCGCGACTCTGCGCGAGAACACCGCGGGTGCGCTCGGTGGACGGACGCTGCGTCTCGCGCGCGTGCTGGTCGTCGGCCAGGTCGCGTTGTCACTGGTCCTGCTTGCGGGAGCGTCGCTGTTCGCAAGAACGCTCCACAACCTCCGCCAGGTGGACCCAGGCTTCAATGCATCAGGGATCCTTCTGTTCGGCGTCAACGCTGCGCAGGCCGGTTTGAAAGGACCGGAGTTGATGGATCTCTACGAACGGATTCGCACCCGGATCGAATCGACGCCGGGGGTGAAGTCCGCCACCATGACGCCGTATCCCCTGCTCAGCAGTTCATCGAGCAGCTACAGCGTCACGGTTCCGGGATACACCCCTCAGCCGAAGGAGCGGATGAATCCGCGCGTTCTGCAGGTCGGACAACGCTTCTTTGAAACGATGGAGCTGCCCTTGAAACTTGGCCGGCCACTCGACGCGCGCGACGTCGACACCGCTCCCAAGGTGGCCATTGCGAATCTGGCGTTTGCCCAGAAATACCTGGGCGACGCTCCGGTGGGGCGAACCATTTCATTCAGTCCTGAGACACCGGGTGTCGAGATCGTGGGCGTCGCGGCGAACGCCAAGTACGACCGGCTCCGTGGCGATATCCAGCCCACGCTCTACCTTCCGATGGCGCAGTCGCTTCGGAGCCTCGGCACAACCCACTTCGAAGTGAGAACGACGGGCGAGCCGCTCTCGCTGGTGCCGGAGATGCGGAAAGCGGTGGCGGCGATTCATCCGGGGCTTCCGCTTTTCAACGTCAAGTCGCAGGCCGATCAGATCGATGAGCTGCTTCTCTCGGAGCGCCTGTTCGCGACCCTGACGACTTTCTTCGGCGGCCTCGCGCTGGCCCTGGTCTGCGTCGGTCTTTACGGCATCATTTCGTACGGAGTCACGATGCGAACGACCGAGATCGGCGTGCGCATGGCGATCGGAGCGCGATCGAATGACATCCTCTCGATGGTCCTTCGCGAAACCGGCGGCCTTGTTTCAAAGGGCGTGCTTCTTGGAGCGCCGATCGCCCTGGCGGCCGGTTCGTTCGCGTCGAAATTCATCGAGGGCTTGCTTTACGGCGTCGAGTCGACCGATGCTGCCAGTTTGGTCGCGGCGACCGTGGTGATGGCGTTGATCGGGTCTCTGGCCGGTGTCCTTCCGGCGCGACGCGCAGCCGTGATCGCTCCGATGTCGGCCTTGCGCGCTGAGTAACGCTAGGGCTTCGCGAGCACCCATCGGTCGAAGAAACCGGTCAGCTTCCTTCCCGACGACTTCTCCATCGCCGCAAGGAAGTCGGGGGTGGTCACCGACTTGTCGAAGTTCGCGCGGGTGTAGTCGCGCAAGCCTCTCCAAAACGCCTTGTCGCCTAGCGTCTCGCGAAGTTCGTGCAGCACCAGCGCGCCCTTCTGATAGACAAGCGCACGATCGTCGGATGTCGGCTTGTTCCAATCCGGAAACGCGAGCGAACGATCCTTCCCTGCCGTCTTGACTCGCTCATAGCGGGCTCGCCAGCCTTCCACGTCTTTGAGATAAGTCTCGCGACCAAACTTCTTCTCGCGATAGGCAGCGGCCATGAACGTGGCGAAACCTTCGTTGAGCCAGAAGTGCCTCCAGTCCTCGCAGGTCACGCCGATCCCCCACCACTGATGCGCCAGCTCGTGGGCGATCAGGCCAACTCGCGTTGGATCCTTCAGCGCTTCTGACCCGTACTCATCGGACATCAGACTGAAGCCGCTCATCTCCTGACCGACGGTGTCCTCCACCAGGGCCTGGGAGTAGGAAGCGGCTGGATAAGGGACGCCTGAGCGATCTTCGAAGAAGCCGATCATGTCGCCCGTATCCGCAAAGAGGCGCTGAAGGTCGGCGCGCGCAGCACGGGTGGAGAGATAGCGAAGGATCGTCTTGCCGCGTTTGTCCGTCGCCTCGTTGAATTTCGCTGCGGCGAAGCCGAAAGTGAACGTCGGCGCGGCACGATCGAGGCGCCATTCGTGACTGACCCGGCCGTCGGGCTGCGGTCGATCGGCGACGAGACGGCCATTCGCGATCACCGTGAGATCTGCCGGCGTCACCACGGTCAGGCTCAACGTGGCCCGATCGCTGGGTTCGTTGATGCACGGCA
>JBDTQB010000499.1:0-3181 GCA_039932395.1 Vicinamibacteria bacterium
GTTGTCGACCACGACGACCTGTCCCTGCCGAGTTCTGTTTCTCGTTCGCGGACTATCTGCGAAACAACTTGGTCAAGAGCGACGATGCCGCGGTCGATTTCGCGTCTTCCTTACCCGTGGATGATTCCGGCGAAAGCTCGTGCAGAGCCACGCGCGCTCCGCCGTTTCTCGGATCAAGACTCAGAGTTTTCTTAAATGCCGCGACCGCGAGGGCATGCGAACCGCCTTCGCGATAGATGGTGCCGAGGAGAAGGTGCGCCTCAGCGTTGCCGGGATCGTCCGCGATGGCGTTTTTCAATTCCTCAAGGGCAAGCCTGGCGCCGTTCGGCGTGGCTCGCAGAATTCGCGCGAGGCGCACCCTGGCAGTGCGGCGGGCCCGCCCCGTGAGGTCAGGAACAGCCTCGTGGAGAAGCGCCAGAGCCTCATGGACCCTGCCCGCTTCGAAAGCCTCGTCGGCCAGTTCGATCGCCCTCTCTGGGTCAACCCGCGACGCCGGATCCTGCGGGGGCTCGGGCCCGATCACGACCCTGGGAGGTGGGCTGGTCGTGCCCGTGCTCGCGGCCGGAGCCGGCCGGTTCACCACCGCTCGCGCCGATGCTCGCAGACGCTCAACCTGCTGGAATGCCTCGCGAAGAAGCTCGGTCATCCTTTGCAGGAGAGGCTTCATATCCTGATCGTTGCTCGAAGCAGGGTCACAGACCTTGAGCAGATTGAGATAGTTCGACCGAATATCCTCGGTACGAGCGCCGGTCTTGACACCCAGAACTTCGTGGGGATCGGCGGCATGCAGCCGGCCTGCCAGACGAACCATCTCCGATCGGTGAATCTCCGCCGTTGCGGAACGGGGAGCAGGAGCGCCTTCGACCGACACGGCGCCCGCACAGATGAGACCAACAAGCGATGCCTTCGTCTCATCCTCGGGAGCTGGTGACATCTGAAGAATCTGGCCAACGGTTGACGATCCGTCGATCCGGCTCAGAAGAAAAGCGTCGGTTGGATTGAGGGTGAGATCGTCTCCGGACAACCGCGCCACGGCCGCCCGCTGAATTTTCTGGCCACCCGGACCCATCAGCTGATCCACGATGGGGTCGCCCACCAAGGTCCAGACCGCATCCAGCATTCCCACCCGCGGATCGATACGTGGGAGCAGCAACCCCCAGTCCTGTTTGGGGACGAGCGCGTCGGCGAACGTGTATCCCCCGCCCGACCAGTGAAGGAGCCGAGCCAGGACCTCTCGCACCTGAATCAGAAGGCCCTGAGCGAGTTGCTCCTGGTCCAGCAGGGAGTGGCGTATCAGTGTGCCGCTCATGCGTTCGTGGGAGATGGAACCAAGCTCCAGACACACGGCACGATCTCCGTCGCTCAAGTAGCCGACCTGCACCAGCACATCGCCGAGCTGAGCCCCGGACAGGGTCGTCTCGCAGTCCGCTATGAGGCCTTCACAGAAATGAATCGTGCATCGATCCGCTCCATGGGCAATGTGGAGATCCCCCGTTCGGGACTCGATGTACAACTGGCGAAGGACCTCGGGCAGAACGCCGAGACCGAGCGTCCCGCAGATTTCTTCCATGAAGTGGCTTACCTCAGTCCTGCGAGGCCGAAAGGGGCTCGGCAGATCCAGCACTCGAAAGGCGCACGAGCCCTGTCTCTTCATCGAGGCAGATGCCGTCCCGTCCTGAGTTTTTGACTCTGTAGAGCGCGGCGTCCGCGTGCGCGAGGAGCCCGGCCGGCGCGGTGTCACCTGGAAGCAGAGTGGAAACCCCCAGGCTGAACGTGACGTGAACGATCGCTCCCTGGTCGCTTTTGTGCACGAGCCCGCGGAGGATGACGAGAAGTCGTTTCGCCACTTCACCCGCCTCGTCTCGCGTGGTCTGTGGCAGGAGCACGCCGAACTCGTCGCCGCCGAGGCGAGCCGCGACGTCTCCCGGCCGGAGAAGCGCCTGAAGGGCCTGTCCGCATGACTCCATCACACGGTCTCCCACGGCGTGGCCGTAGAGGTCATTCACCCGTTTGAAATAATCGATATCCATCATCACGAAAGAGAGCGGATGCGAATGACGCCGCGCGCGTGAGAACTCCGCATCGAGATGGATCATCAGGCTGCGCCGGTTGGCGAGGCCGGTGAGAGTGTCCGTCAGGGCGAGGCGCTCCAGCTCTCTGTTCGCTCGGCGAAGGTCTTCCTGAGCGCGCATCAGTCCGGCCTGAGCTACACGCTCCTCAGTGACATCGCGCAGGAAAACCACTTTGCCCTCGGGCACGCCGTCGTTGCCGGCAACCGGGGTTGTCCGCACTTCCACCTGCCGACCGTCAGACAGACGAATCTCGCGAGGGTCCGGATCGGTCACCCCCGCTTGCGTCAGCTCCGGTAACAAGTCGTCAAGCGTGGCACCCAGAGGAGGCGCCGTTGAGCCGATCAAAGCCCGCGCCGCCGGGTTAGTGTCGACCACAAAGCCTTGAGCGTCGAGCACGATGAGTCCGTCTCGCAGGCCTTCGACGGTCAGGCCGCGCGCCAGGGGCAGAAATCGAAAGAAGTGATGCCGGACCATGGCCCAGCCGGTACAGGCGAAAGCGATAGCAAAGCTTGACGGTGTGGGGTCAATGGGCAGAGAAGCGCGCGCGCTCAGGTAGACGAGGTTGACGATGGCCACGATGCCAGGCCCGATCAGCGCCACGCCCAGCTGAGGCCGATACAGAGGCGAGGCAGCGAATCGAGCCGCCATCACGAGGCTGCCGATCGAGGCGACCACATAGGAGTAGATGGTGTGAACGTAGAACCACGCTCCGAAGTAGACGTCTGCTTCCCTGCTTCCGGGAATCGGCACGCGTCTTTGCCAGAGGAGGCCATGCGCCTCGTTGGTGCTCGCCGCCAGGATCGTCAGCAGGGGGATCACCAACAGAGCCGCGATGCACTTCGGCTGCAGCCATTCGCGCTGACCCACGTACGCAAGGCCCGTGAGCATCCACATCACCGGCGAGAGAGAGATGCCCACATACTGAAACTTGCTGATGAGAATTTGCGTGGCTGGTTCGCTGCTCAGTAACCAGGCGGTCTGTCCGGCGCACCACCAGGCGACGAAGGTGCCAGTGAGAGTCGCGTAGCGCCACGCGGGCCCCGGCTTTCTGCGCCACAAGGCGACGGAAACGCCGAGGCACAGAGCGATGCCCAGGAGCGAGGGCACAA
>JBDTQB010000500.1:0-3174 GCA_039932395.1 Vicinamibacteria bacterium
GGGCCGCCTCGATTTCGAGGACGCGACGGACTTCGATGTTTCCCTTTTCAGCATCAAGCGAACGCAGACCAGCGACGTCACGGAGGACTTCCATGTGGAGCTGAACGGCAAGACCTATAGCGCCGCCGGCCGCCTCGGACGTTTTCAGACGAAGGAATTCCCGATCAGCCCCGTGGACCTCGCGGATCGCGAAGGGGTGATTCGGCTCAAGGCCACCATCAAGGGCAACCACTACGGGATGGCCAACCTGATCCACCGCGGTCCGATCCTGATGGGCAGAAACGCCCGGTACCGTGTCGATGCCGTCAGTGGCCGC
This sequence comes from Vicinamibacteria bacterium, assembly GCA_039932395.1. Taxonomy (GTDB): domain Bacteria; phylum Acidobacteriota; class Vicinamibacteria; order Fen-336; family JAGNNV01; genus JAGNNV01. The sequence goes on from JBDTQB010000500.1 coordinate 317, forward strand.
ACGTTCGACATCACGCTCACCACCAGGCTGTCGGGCTTTGAGAACGTGTTCAAGCTGTTTCCGTTCAGCACGAAGTACGGCGGCGTCGAGGTCCAGACCACAGATGGCTCGGGCGAGCGTCACGTCAGCGCCAACAAGAACCAGTGGCTCACCAGCGATCTGGAGAGGCTGAAGAGCCTTCGGATTACGTATCCAGCACCGCCGGCGCCGACCGACACGACTCCATAGCAAATCGGGCCGGCGCGATGATCGCCGAGCGGCCTACGTCTGCGTCTTGTTCAGCTTCTCGAGCAGGAACTCCGGTGCGAGGTCGGCGCCATTTGGCCACTCGAGAGTATGGAAGTCCGGATTGATCGAGAAGTTCTTGAAGTACTCCAGATCACGCAGAGGTTCGAAGATCGGGCCGGAAAGCTCAGAGAGATCAACTTCGCCTTGGCGGCCGTCGTCATACTTCAACCAGAGGCGATGGTCGCCTACAGCTCGCGCGTCGATGAGTTGGGGAGTTGTCATTCGAGTGGTTCTATCGGCTGAAGTGGTTCGTGATTTCTGGCTCGCTCCCAGTCTTGAATCAACTGGTGGACGTTGGCCAAGCGCCATTCCTGCACGTGGGCCATCGTCCTCCTCGGAAGGCTACCCGAAAGCACGACTCCATCCTGTATGACGATGGCTGCTTCAAACCGACCGTATCGGGCGTGGAAGTGGGGAGGGTTGTGATCGCGATAGAACATTCCGATCACGATTCCCAGGAAACGGCTGATTTCGGGCACGAGGGCCTTTCCGGGAGAGTGGTTGCAGTGTAGGACTGCCGCCATCCGGATGGGGGCCGAAGCCGCTCGTGATCGGCCTGGTCTACGTGATCGTTCTCGAGCCTAGATCGACCTCGTTCCGTTCGCTGGGGACCCTCTAGGCCGCGATCGATCGCCCCAGATCCTTCGGTTTCGCACCTACCGCAAGGAGGGACTTCACGAGCAGGTCGATCGACACCGACGCATCACCGCGTTCCATCTTCGCCACGCGCGACTGACTCGAGCCGATGAGTTGAGCGAGCTGGTGTTGGGAAATGTTTCGCTTGGCGCGACGCTTCTTCAGCTCGTCGGAGAGTTTGAGCTTCAGCTCGATGAAGTAGCTCTCCTCGGGCGACAGGCCGAGGAACTCCGCCGCCGAGCCGGAGCGCCAGCCCTTCGCCTTGAGTTTCGCCATCCGTGCGCTAGTCATCGTCATAGTCCTTCAATCGCTCTGGCAAGCCTCCCGGACAGCATCCGGAAGGGCCTGTGTCTTTTTGGAGAAGACCTCGAGAATCACGATCGCGTCGGCATCGGTTCGATAAACAATGCGCGAGGTGCTGTCGCGATCCACGACTCACGGAAAATATATGTCAGAGCCGACATATGAGGCCGGGCGAACCGCGCCCGAGGCGATCAAGGTATGCGGGGGAGCGAGTTCTACGACCGAAGTGTCGGGGCCGGGGACCGAGTCAGAGCGGAACGATCTCCATCTCGCGCAGACGCTCCGCTTCGGCGACGACGTCTATCTCCGTGATCCTGTCTTCGCTCGAACTGAAGATCATCACGCGCATCAACCGGCCGAGCGGCGCGATCACGATCCCGACTGATCCGTCGATCAGCGCCAGTTGGTAGAACCGCAGATAGCCCGCGAGCCGCAAAGTCAGCGAACGTGCGATGAGCTGCTTCGCCCAGGTCGAAGCGCCCTTCAGTTCTCGCGTCGCGTTGACCGCGTTCGGGTCGTTGCCCTGCATGCGCGCCGCGCCGTCGATGCGAAGCACGGCGTCTGGATCAAGCACGGCAAGGAGGCGGCGAAGGTCGCCGGTTCGGGCGGCCTCGATGAAGGCTTCGACAAGGACCCGCTGACGCGCCTTGTCCGTCTCCGATGTCGTCCGCGCGCCCCGAACGCGACGGCGTGCGCGACTCGCAACCTGCCGAGCCGCCTGGGGCGTTCGGTCAAGGATGGGGCCGATCTCTTCGAACGTCATTCCGAAAAGATCGTGCAGGACGAACGCGAGGCGCTCGGGCGGCGTCAGCGTATCGAGCAGCACGAGGAGCGCCACGCCGACGGAATCCGCCAGGATCGCTTCGCCCTCCGGATCGGCCCCAGGCCCTCGCCCGGTTTCGAAACCGGCGGCATGGCTGTCGATCGGTTCCTCGCGTCGCGACTTTCGCGAACGAAGCATGTCGAGGCAGATGTGAGAGACGACGGTCGTGAGCCAACCCGCGAGGTTGTCCACCCCGCCGACATCCGTGCGCTGAAGTCGCAGCCATGCCTCCTGAACCGCGTCCTCGGCTTCGGTGAGCGAACCCAGCAGGCGATACGCGACAGCGCGCAGGTGATGTCGGTTCTCTTCGAACCGCTCGGTCAGGGCTTCCATCGGCGGAGGTTTCCTCACTTGTCTGACGTACAAGCCTGCCCCAATGTGACACGACTGTCACGTTCTTGCCGCCGGATTCGTCATTCAAGTATGACAACACCTCTTCCCCAAACCGCTATGGATGACCCGGCGAAGCCTGGCCGATGGCTGATGATGACTATTCTGGGGCTCGTCATGCTCCAGCCGATTTCGGCCGGACTCTGGCTTTCCGGCTTCGAGCACGCGGCGAAGATGCATGCCATCGGAGCGGGCCTGCTGCTGCTAGTCGCTCTTCTGCAGTTGATCGGTGCTACGGTGTCGTGGATGAGGCGACGCGCCGGCGCCCGGATCGTCGGTCGCTGCCTGGGAATCCTCATGATCTTCGCGGTCGAAGCCTGGGCCGGACGGAATTCGGAGTTCTGGCTGCACGTGCCGGTCGGCGTCGCGATCGTCACGTGGCTGCGGCGATGACCGCCCTCTCCGGGGAAACGCCGCT
>JBDTQB010000501.1:0-3157 GCA_039932395.1 Vicinamibacteria bacterium
TTGATGTTGAAGATGCGGTGGAAGTGCTCCTCGGTCACGCTCTCAATGGGCATGAACTCGTAGACCCCGGAGTTGTTGACCAGAATGTCGAGTCGTCCGTAGGTCGTGATGGCCGCGTCGACGATGCCCTTCGCATCGGCCGCCTTCGAGACATCGCCCGCCACCGCGATGGCGCTGCCGCCGCCCGCCTTGATCGCGGCGACCACGGTGTCGGCGCCCGCCTTGCTTGAGGCGTAGTTCACCACAACCGATGCCCCCTCGGCCGCAAGCGCCTTCGCGATCGCGGCGCCGATGCCTTTCGACGCGCCCGTGACCACCGCCACCTTGTTATTGAGTTTTCCCATGTTCGTTCCTTTCGGACGCTCGTTTCGCGGCGGGATCGTCGCGAGGTCAAGTTCCATAGTTCGGAATTTACGAACTATGGAACTCTTTGTCAATAGGGAATATCATCAGGTGGACATGAGACCGCTTCTTCACCCTTCCATCGATGACATCACCGTGGAAGGCATCCTTCACGCGCTGTCCGATCCGGTGCGCGTCGCGATCTACGCCGACATCGTCGGCAAAGGCTCTCAGACCTGTTCGAACTTTCTGCTGGTGCGCGAGCAGGCGATTCCCAAATCAACCTTGTCCCAGCACTTCAAGGCTCTGCGCGAGGCGGGACTGATTCGCAGCGAGAAGCGCGGTGTCGAACTGCACAATGTTTCGCGCTGCCCCGAACTGGAGAAGCGCTTCCCCGGCCTGGTTCAGGCCATCGTCAAGGCGCACGGCGCCCAGATGGCGTCGCGCCAGGTGTCATTGCGTAAGAAACGACCGGCGCGCTAAACGCCCCAGCCGTACCCGCCTTCCGGGGTTTCTCGGAAATCGTTCGACTCCTTGGCGGCCTGAGTTTCGGTCTCCAACGTGTCGGTTCGCGGCATCACCGCGCGGGAATCGCGTTGTTCGGAGGGCTGGTCGTTCTGCTTTGTGGCGTTCATTGGTTCGTTTCCTTCGGAAAAATAAAAACCCCCGAGGTTTCCCTCGGGGGCCTTTCGTCTCGCTCGGCTTGTCTTGCCTCGCTAGACGGGACCCCCGCCGCTAAGGACGATAATGAGCGCAAGAATCGACACGAGCGACGACACGTCGCTCCGCAGATTCAGCCGACTCAAGAGGGTCAGGTTGGACATCGAGGACAAAGAGTAAGCCCGTTCGAAGCGAACTGTCAAACGAACAGCCTCAGGCGCGGCTGGCGAAGGGCAGAACACGCGGGCTCTGGAAGGGCCGGTTGCAGGCGTCGGCGATGCGGCTCGCGTCCTTCATCAGAGTTTCAAAAGCATCGAGGGAGAGACTTTGGGCGCCGTCGGACAGCGCGCGCTCTGGATCGTCGTGAACTTCCACCATCACCGCGTCGGCACCCGCCGCGATCGCAGCCTTCGTCATCGGCGCAACTCCGTCGCGACGTCCGGTTCCGTGCGAGGGATCAATCGCAATCGGAAGATGCGACAGGGAATGAACCACGGGAATCGCGGAGAGGTCGAGCGTGTTGCGGGTGGCGCTCTCAAAGGTTCGGATGCCGCGCTCACACAGGATGACGTTCGGGTTTCCCTCGGCGAGGATGTACTCGGCAGCGAGCAACCACTCTTCGATGGTCGCGGACATACCTCGCTTGAGCATGATGGCGTTGGGCACGCGGCCCAGTTCACGCAGCAGATCGAAGTTCTGCATGTTGCGCGTCCCGACCTGGAGACAGTCGACCGTCCGCGCCATCGATTCCACGCGGCGCACATCCATGACTTCGCTGACGATCTTGAGACCGGTGATCGCGCGCGCCTCATCCAGCCACTTGAGAGCCTCCTCGCCATGGCCCTGGAACGAATAGGGCGATGTGCGAGGCTTGAACGCGCCGCCTCGAAGGAGATGCGCGCCGGAGGCCTTGACCGACTTCGCGATACGAAGAAGCTGGTCATGGCTTTCCACGGCGCACGGTCCCGCGATGATGACGGACTGCGGTCCGCCAATCACGACGTCTCCGATTGAGACTTCAGTGGGCTCGGGCTTGGTGTTGCGCGACGATTTCATACGAAAGCGAAGTTTATTCGCGGCGGGACGTTCTTACTCAGTCGGCGTCGGTCACGGCGCCCAGACTGGCCGACGAGACGATCCGCGCATACTTGGCGAGAACGCCACGCGCGATCTTCGGTGCGGGCGCCTTCCAGGCTGCTCGGCGTCTCTGAATCTCGGCGGGGTCGACGTCTAGAGACAGGAGACGCGCTTCGACATCAACGGTGACGCGGTCCCCCTCGTGGATCAGCCCGATCAGTCCGCCGGTGGCAGCTTCTGGAGCGACGTGTCCGACCACGAGCCCGTGAGTAGCTCCTGAGAAACGACCATCGGTGATGAGAGCGACGCTGTCCCCTATGCCCGCACCCATCAAGGCCGACGTGGGCGCCAGCATCTCGCGCATGCCCGGGCCGCCGCGCGGACCTTCCATGCGGATCACCACCACGTCGCCGGGTTTGATCTTGCCGGCCAGAATCGCGGCGAGCGTTTCCTCTTCGGACTCAAACACCCGTGCGGGACCGGTCAGCTTGATCGCCTTGAGGCCGGAGATCTTCGCCACCGCACCCTCTTCGGCGAGGTTGCCGCGAAGAATGGCCAGGTGACCCTGAGCGTGAACGGGCCGGCTCCAGGGACGGATGACTTCCTGCCCGACGGGCGGTTCCGACGAAACCTTCGCGAGCGACTGGGCCACCGTCTCACCCGTGATGGTCAGCGCGTCTCCATGAAGCGCGCCATTCTCGAGCAGGATTTTCATGACCTGCGGCACCCCGCCCGCTCGATGGAGGTCGGTGGTGGCGAACCGGCCCGAAGGCGACAGATCGCAAAGCACGGGCACGCGCCCGCGAATCGTCTCGAAGTCATCCAGCGTGAGAGGAACCTCGGCGCTGTGCGCGATGGCGAGCAAATGCAGCACCGCGTTCGTTGAGCCGCCCACCGCCATGACGACCGCGATGGCGTTCTCAAACGCCTTGCGCGTCATGATCTTGCGCGGCGTGAGGTCGGCCGCCACGGCCCTTGCCAGCACGCGCGCTGATTCTGCGGCCGAGTCCGCCTTCTCCGCGTCGACCGCCGCCATGGTCGAGGAGTGAGGCAACGACAGACCCATGGCTTCGATGAC
>JBDTQB010000502.1:0-3149 GCA_039932395.1 Vicinamibacteria bacterium
GCTGACCGAGTCGCATGATGGCTTCTCCCCTGGGCTTGCCCACTCGCATTCATCGATGCCCGGTCGGGACGGGCGGCATGGTCGCGAGCATCGATGGGTGAGCATCTGGTCGAGGTATCCACTCACGCCTCTTGCAACTGCCGATGCTGAACGCACCGCGGCCGTGCGCGTTCTTCCTAGGTCCGGCGCGCCGTTCATTGTGTTTGGCACGGTGCTGCCCTGGTTCGGTGATGTCTGGCGGGGGCATCGGTCTGAGGGTGGCGCCGCCTTCCGTGAGGCGCTTGCGGTTCAGGCGGGGGATTGGATGCGGTTTCGTGCCGAGTATCCGGCCGACGAGTTCTTTCTTCTCGGCGACTTCAATCAGGACCTGGTGACTCCGAAGTACTACGGGTCACGCGTGAACCGCGCGGCTCTCGAGGCTGCGCTCGCGGACGCAGGACTGGTCGCGCTCACAGGCGGGGCTCATGATCCGATACGGCGTGACTCGCCGCCTTGCGCCTGCATCGATCACATCTGCGCCCGTCGCGATTCGCGATGGCGTGCCCGGCCTCCGAATCGGTGGCCCGATGCTCCGAAGCCGGAGCGGCGGATGACGGACCACTTTGGGGTGGCGGTAGTCTTGGAGAAATCCATCGGCGGAGAGATCGCTTGATGGCCAGGCTCGGCCTCGGTGAGACTTCCGTGTGCCGCCTTCTACACCCGAGGTTCGGCGAACGCCCGAGCGGCCTCGGTCTTTAGCTCTACCGGCGCGAAGAACTCGGCGGGGTACAAATAGTCTTCTCCCGATTCGTCTACGACTCGAACCAGCCCATGACTTTCGGCCTTCGCATTGGACAAGGCTCGATAGACCTTGCGTCGCTCGAGCGACGCCTCATACCCCGGGTTTTTCACGCAAATCAGATACCGTGGCTTCCGATGAGTCATGGTCATAGCAGCTTCTTGATCTTCATTCCACGCCGGCCGATTCCGTGAGCCTCGTACCAGTGCAGTTCGGCCGCAACAATCGCACCGTCAGACAATTGGACCATAGCCTCTCCCTTCAGTTTGCGCCATCGGCCCTTCCCGTGAATCCGCTTTAGCAGGACCAGTTCACGGATCGATCGGTTGATGGCGATGATTCCGAGGACGTGGATATCGCCTTTGATCGTGAAGCCCCCAAACATTTCTCCATTGTTCCGCGGAGCTCTCGGCGTACTCCAGGACCCGGAGTTCCGCACCATTTCTTCGGTCAGCGGCGGATCGCTCACCGGGGCGGCGGTGGCCCAGGGAATGCTTTCGGACGGCGGTGTCTACGACAACCTCGGCGTTGAGCCGGTTTGGAAATCGCACGCGGTGGTTCTGGTGTCCGATGGCAGCGGCATCTTTCAGGGCGAGACCGATCAAGGCGTGATCTGGCGCACCAAGCGCTATCCGTCGATTCAGGGCGGCCGCGGGTGACCGCGCTGGTCTTGTCTTTAAGGTTGCAAGTTGTGACCTTGGACAGGGATGGATGACCTTCCAACTTGAGGTGCCAAGTTGGCACCTCAAACGGCGATCGATGACTTTCCATCTTGAGGTCGCAATTTGCGACGTCGAGCTAAGAGGAATGAGGCCGCACTCTTGAGATCACAATTGGTGATTGCGAGATGGTCCTGGTCTGACTCCAAGACGGGATACCTTCGGCACTATGGGTACCGACCTGATCCCCGCAGTCTCGATTGAACGATCCATCCGCTTGATTCGGGGGCAGAAGGTGCTTCTCGACGAGGACTTTGCCGAGCTTTATGGCGTCTCCGTAAAGCGCCTGAACCAGCAAGTCCGGCGCAATCTGGAGCGGTTTCCAGACGACTTTGCGTTCCAGCTCAGCGCGGAGGAAGGCAATTCTTTAAGGTCACAATCTGCAACCTTAAAGAAGCCGCGCGGTGAGCATAGGAAGTACTCACACCTGGCATTCACCGAGCAAGGCGTCGCGATGCTGTCGAGCGTTCTGCGCTCTCCACGCGCCGTGCAGGTCAACGTCGAGATCATGCGCGCTTTCGTCCGCCTCCGTCGCATGCTCGAATCCAACGCCGAACTGTCACGCAAGCTCGACGTGCTCGAGCGGAAATACGACGGGCAATTCCGCGCCGTGTTCGAAGCGATTCGCGAGTTGATGACGCCGGTGCGGAAGCCCGGAAAACGGATCGGCTTCTAGCCAGGACCCGCCGCTGGCCCGTCCCATGTGAGAAGCGGCGACACCGTGGCCTGATGCGCCCCTGACGTCGTGCCTCATGGCCGCAGACCACTTAAGCTCTGCTCTTCCATGAACCCAGGCGGCCGGATCGGACCCTATGAAATCGTCGCCTCCATCGGAGCTGGAGGCATGGGCGAGGTGCTGCGCGGGCGGGACACCAAACTGTCGCGCGACGTCGCGATCAAGATCCTGCCCGCGGCGTTCGCCACCGATCCCGACCGCGTGGCGCGGTTCAAGCGCGAGGCGCAGATTCTGGCGTCGCTTCAGCATCCGAACATCGCCGCCATTTACGGGCTGGAGGAAGACGCGGCGACCGGCGTCATCGCTTTGGTGATGGAGTTCATCGACGGCGAGGATCTGGCGGCGCGTCTGCGGCGCGGTCCGGTGCCGGTGGACGACGCGGTGTCGATCGCGAAGCAGATCGCCGAGGGCCTGGAGGAAGCGCACGAGCACGGCGTGGTGCACCGCGATCTGAAGCCCGCGAACGTGAAGGTGACGCCCGAGGGCAAGGTGAAGGTTCTGGACTTTGGCCTCGCCAAAGCGCTCGACAGCAGCGGTGCGGGCACGTCATCGAGTGCTGCCACCGCGGTCGTCAATTCGCCCACCATGACTCGTCATGAGTCGACCGCCGCCGGTTTGATCATGGGCACGGCGCCTTACATGAGCCCCGAGCAGGCGCGCGGCAAAAAGATCGATAAGCGATCGGACATCTGGTCGTTCGGCATCGTGTTTTTCGAGATGCTGAGCGGACGTCGGATGTTTCGCGGAGAGACAGTGAACGACACCCTGGCCGCGGTGATGCGCGACGAGATTCCCTGGGCCGCACTTCCCGCCGACGTGCCGGCGGGCGCCCGTCATCTGCTGCGCCGTTGTCTCGAACGCGATCCGTCGAAACGACTGCGCGACATCGGCGAAGCGCGGCTGATGCTTGACGGCA
>JBDTQB010000503.1:0-3148 GCA_039932395.1 Vicinamibacteria bacterium
GTCCTCGGTTTCGCTCATCGCGTTATCGAACTTTCATCAGCAAGACGCGCGGGGAGACGGTTTCTTTGGGAAAGGGTGCGGGTGTTCTACGAACTCATTCGACCACGAGACCCGGCAGATTCATCCGACAATCTGTGCGAGGCGCGCGAAGGCTCAGGCCAGGCATGCAGTTTGCCTACAGTAAGCTCGTCATGTCCCTCCTGGAGAGCTTGGAAAAGTCCCTTCGAGTGACGCCCCATCCCTTTCCTATGAGCGATCTGACCCAAACCATCGGTCGGTACCAGATCAGCCGGGAGCTTGGCCGCGGCATGATGGGCGTGGTCTACCTGGCCCACGATCCGGACCTCGGCCGGGACATCGCCCTCAAGGTGATCCAACTCCCCCATGGGTCTACGGATTCCGATCGCGAGAATTTCGAGCAGCGTTTCTTCGCGGAAGCGCGTTCGGCGGCCCGTCTGTCTCACCCCGGAATCGTCACGGTTCACGATGTCGGGCGCGACACTTTTTCCGGCGCGCCGTTTATGGCCCTGCAGTTCGTCCCCGGCCGGACGCTCGAAAGGGTCATCAAGGATCGGAAACGTCTGGAAATGACCGAAGCGCTTTTGATCGCGCGACGGGTCGCCGAGGCTCTTCATCACGCCCACAGCCAGGGCGTCGTCCACCGGGACGTGAAGCCGGCCAACATCATGATCCTGCCCAGCGGCGAGCCCATGATCATGGACTTCGGCATCGCCAAGCTCGAGACGTCGCGCATGACCGCGACGGGCCAGTTCGTGGGCACTCCTCTCTATATGTCGCCCGAACAGGCGATGGTTCATCCGGTCGATGGTCGGTCGGACGTCTTCTCCCTCGGATCCGTTCTTTACGAGATGCTGACAGGCGTGCCCGCCTTCTATGGCGAGAGCATCACCAAAATCCTCCTGCAGCTGATCCACCACGACCCGGCCGCGCCCTCGTCCGTCGTCACCACCCTGCCCGCTTACTTGGATCACGTCCTGAACCGCTCCCTCGCCAAGGACGTGCACCTTCGCTATCAGACCGCCCAGGAAATGGCGGACGATCTGAAGGACATGCAGGACGGCAAAGCGCCGCGCAGCGTGACGTCGTGGTCGGCTCCGGAGGCTGCCGTGGGGACGACGGCATCCGCGGTCGCCGGGCCCTGGGTGGCGGGAACACTGTCCGGCGGTCGCGACTCAGCAGAGTGGGCCGTAGAAACGCACGCGCTGCCCAAGCCCGTGAAGCCGGCGATCGAATCCGGCGCCATCGTTCCTTCGCCGGCCGGCAAAGGCCACGTCATCGAAGTCGCTGTTCTTGCTTCGGTGATCATGCTGGGAGCCGTACTTTGGCTGGTCAGTCATTTCTCGGTAGAAGCCCCTCCGCCCCCGCACATCACTCTGCTCGCTCAGGAAGCGCCGATGCCCACGCCTTTCCCGGCGCCCGACCCGACGGCCGTTCCGCTCGTCCCGGCGCAGATGACGATCGAGTTCGAGCATTCGCTGAAGTCGGGCACGCTCAAGATTTTCGTGGACAACGAAGCGGTCGTTCAACAGGCCGTCGAAGCGAAGGTCACCAAGAGAATCATGGGGATTCCCATCCGGCGCGGCCTGGTCACCCGGAGCCTGGAAATAGAGCCCGGGAAGCACACCATCAAGGTCCAGGTGCTCTGGGACGACAACACCCAGACGGAAGAGGCACAGACAACTTTCAAGGCGGGAGGTAGGCTCCGCTTGAAAGCCAAACTCGGCGGCAGGTTCCGCAAGGATCTGTCCCTCGAGTGGAACTGAATGCCAGAAACTCCCCTCCCTAAAACCATCGGTCGTTACGAAGTCGTGCGCGAACTCGGCCGCGGCGCCATGGGCGTGGTGTACGAGGCGAAGGATCTGATCTTGATGCGCTCGGTCGCGCTCAAGACGCTTCCCCTTGAGACGGTCGGCGAGGAGTTTCGCGACTCTTTCACCAAGCGCTTCTATCAGGAAGCGCGCGCCGCCGCTTCGCTGCAGCATTCCAGCATCGTGGTGGTCTACGAGATCGGTGTCGACGAGGCCGCCAACGCTCTCTACATGTCGCTGGAGTTCCTGCGCGGACGCACCCTGGAGGCCGTGATCGAAGCCGGCCCGATGCCGTGGAAGGACGCGCTGCGCATCGTCGGCCGTCTTGCCGATGCGCTGTCCCTGGCTCACGAAAACGGCATCGTCCATCGGGATATCAAGCCTGCGAACGTGATGGTGCCCAAGAAGGGCGAGCCGAAGATCATGGACTTCGGTGTGGCCAAGCTCGACTCGTCAAAGCTCACCACCGCGGGGGACGTCCTGGGCAGCCCGGCGTACATGGCGCCCGAGCAGGCGCTCGAAGCCCGGGTGGATGCGCGCAGCGATCTCTTCTCGCTCGGCTCGGTCCTCTATGAGGCGCTGACCGGCGTACGCGCGTTTGGCAGCGGTACCTTCTCAGAGATTCTTATGCGGCTGGCATACGAACAGCCCAAGCCGCCCAGCAGTCTGGTTCCAGGCATTCCACCAGAGGTCGACGAAATCGTCGCGCACGCAATGGCGAAGGCTCCGGCCGAGCGTTACGAGAAGGCCGACTTCATGGGCGAGGACATCAAAGACGCCCTCGTCGGACGCCCGCTTCGACACACGACCAGCCGCGAGGCGGAGCATCGAACCTCGGCAGGGAGCATCGCTGCCGTTGCGAGCACGCCCCCCAAGTCGAAGGGCCTGCCGCGCGGGCCCCTCCTTCTGCCCGAGAACAAACGCGTCAGCCTGAGTCTGCTGTCCGGTCCCAAAGCGGGCACCGAACACATCCTGCGACATGCCTCCCTTCTCATCGGTCGCGAGGGCGGCAACTCCGGCGCTGCCATTGAGTTAGCTGAAACTCAGATCTCCCGAATGCACGCGATGGTCGAAGCCCGCGGAACCCGGTTTACCGTGCGCGATCTGGAGAGTAAGAACGGCACCTTCATCGGCGAAGTCCGGGTTCAGGAGCACGAAATCGAGCACGGGTCGGAGTTCCAGGTCGGCACCACCCGCTTCATGCTCCTCGTTGCAGACCTCTAGAGTCTGCGTGTTTCGGGCCGGTCAAGTAGACTCGCGGGTCACATTTCAATGATCCGATCCTACAAAGGCCAGAAGCCCCGCCTCGGCGAAGGCGT
>JBDTQB010000504.1:0-3146 GCA_039932395.1 Vicinamibacteria bacterium
TCACGGCCTCGCAGATGGACCAGATGCGACAGCAGATGTCGCAGATGAAGCCGGCGGCAGCTCCCGCGGCTCCCGCCCTCTCTCCTGAAGAGACCAAGGCGCACGAAGACGCCAAGCGGTTCGCGCGGCTCATCGTCAGCGAGATCAAGCTCTACAACGAAGCAAAAGTCACCGAAGGGCGTAAGGCGAAAGACCTTCTTTCGCGCCTCAAGGAAGATATCGAGCGTGGACGTCAGATGTATCACGACCGCATTTCTCCCGCCCTTCGCAACAACACCAACTACTTCCAAGACGAGTTGGTCCGGCTTCTGGCCGGGGGCGATCCAACGGCGCTCGGCCCCATGTAGTCCGGCCCGCCGTGAAGGATTCCAGAAGTACTGACGGAGGGCACCTCCGGGTGCATCTGTCCCAACTCAGGGCGGGTCGTCTGGTTCTCTTCGCGTGCGCGGCGTTCCTGGGCGGCTCATCCGCTCATGGACAGACATCAGGCGAAGCCGACAAGCTCGGCGGCCTGCGGCCCGTTCTCAACACGGCTGAAGCCGAACTCGTTCGAGCCTCCGCCGACCTTCGTCCGGGCGCGCAGAGCGCGGTGATCGACCGCCTGCGCCGCATCTCCACCGAGAATACGGGCGAAGAAGCATCAGGCCTCGCCCAGGTTCTGATCGCCAAATCGGCGATGGCGCTTGGACGCTTCGAGGAAGCGGCCACCGCGGCCCGGCATCCTGATATCGATCGCACGATGCTCGGCGATCGCGCGCTCCTGATTCTCGCCCGCGCCAAGGCGCGAACCGGTGACTATGGCGCGTCCGCCTCCGCCTATCTTCGGGCCATCGACGCCTCTCAATCGGATGACGTCGCCTGCAGCGCGCGCCTGGGGGCGGCCGCCGCCCTTCAGCAGATCAAGCAGAACGCGCGCCGCGTGACCTTGCTGACCGAGGCGAACACGGTCTGCCGCCTTGATCACGCGGATGTCCTGCTCGATCTCGCCGAAGCGCTTGTCGCGCAGGGTTCCCGCGATGAAGCGCTCGCGCGTCTCGAAGAACTGGAACGCGTCTATCCAACGTCGCAGCAGGCCCAGACCGGCAACACGATGATCGCGGCCGTGCTCGCTCCGACGGGAACCCATCCGCAACGCAGCTCTCGTCAGGACTTCGAACGTCGTTTCGCCCGCGCGCGCATCCTCCTGGACAACGGCCAAAAAACGGCGGCCCTCGCCGAATTGCGCAAGTTGCGTCTGCACCCATCGATTGAGAAAGATGGAGACGAGGTTCAAGTCGCCCTCGCGAGCGCTTTGTCCCGTTCGTCCACAAAAGAAGCGAAGGAAGCCAAAGCCGCCCTTTCCAGCGTGCCCGACTCGTCGACCGCTATTTCCGAGGCGCGTTTGCTGCTTGCCCGCATGGCGCCCGAAAGCGAGAGAGCGGCCCGCCTGAACGAAGTGATCGCCGCCTACCCGGGCACGCCCGTCGCCGAGGAGGGCCTGTATACGCTGGCGAACTTCTATCAAAAGGATGCCCTCTACGCTGAGGCCGCACCCTACTACCGGCGTCTGGTGACCGAGTTCGCGGACGGCTCCTACGCGGAAAACGCGGCCATGCGCGCGGCCTTCGAAGCTCTTCGAGCGGGCCGAACCGCGGATGCGGCCGAACCTCTTGAGGCGATGGCGCGACGAGCGAAATCACCCGCGGGCTTCCTATACTGGGCGGGGATCGCGCGTCTGCGCAACGGCGAGGCGGATCGGGGGCTGACTCTCCTTCGCGAAACTTCGGAACGCTTCCGGAACACCTGGTACGGCAATCTTGCCGCAGGCGAGCTGCTGCGCGCGCCCAAGGTGGGCGGCGCGAACACAGCGGCCGCGCCGCGTGTCACCGGCCTTCCGGCCGCCACAACTCCGCTCTGGAAGTCGGCCGAACTTCCCGGCCCCATGACCGCGCGCCTGCGCCAGTTGCTCCTCATCGGTCTCGATTCTGAAGCCCTCGACGAACTGAAGGCACTCGGCAACATCAGCGGCGCACTCGAAGCGCGTGCGCTGATCGAGGCTGATCGCGGCGAGCTTCGCAACGCGATCATCTATATGAAGAGGGCCCGGCCCGAGTATGTCTCCTCGGAGATCAAGGATCTTCCTTCGCTTGTTTGGACCACGATCTATCCGCTCAAGCACGGCGACGCGCTTAGGAAAGCGGCACTGCGGGAAGACCTCGATCCTGCACTTGTCGCGGCTCTGGTCTGCCAGGAGTCGACCTTCGACGAGCGGGCGAAAAGCATCGTTGGCGCGCGCGGGCTGATGCAGATCATGCCTTACACCGGTAGGCCTCTCGCCCGCCAGCTCGGCATGCGCTACACGCCTGGCATGCTTCATGAGCCATCGACGTCCCTGACCTTCGGCACCCGCTATTTCCGCCAGATGATGGAGCGCTTCGGCCTGCGCCCTGAGGCCGCACTCGCGGCGTACAACGCCGGGCCGCATCGCGTGGATCGCTGGCTCGCTCCCAATCCCAACATCCGCAGCGACGAGTTCGCCGAATCGATCCCCTTCACCGAGACACGCAACTACGTCATGATCATTCTTGGCGCGCGCGATCAGTATCGAAGGCTCTACGGTCTTGAGCCCGCCGCCAAGCCGGGCGACTGATTCGATCGACCTCGTGCCGCGTCGCGCGTCGCGAGGTGAGAAAATCAGCGCCACATGACTTCCATCGGCGACATCCTCAAACAAAAAGATCCCGGCCTCGCGGCCGAACTCACCGTCCGCGCCTCGGGGAGAACGCCGCTGGAGTTGAGGACGATCGTGATCGAACCCTCGCCCACGAAACACGCGGAAGGCTCGGCCCTCATCTCCTTCGGCGACACCCGCGTCCTCACCACGGTCAGCGTGGAAGACCGCATCCCCCAGTTCCTTCGGGGCAAGGGTGAAGGCTGGTTGACGGCGGAGTACTCGATGCTTCCGCGCGCGACCCACACGCGCATGGCGCGGGAAGTCACGAAGGGCGCGCCTTCCGGGCGCACCCACGAGATTCAGCGTCTGATCGGGCGCTCGCTGCGTTCGGTCCTCGACATGAAGGCGCTGGGCGAACGGACGCTCACCGTCGATTGTGACGTCCTTCAGGCGGACGGCGGGACCCGCACCGCTTCGATCACCGGCGCCTTCG
>JBDTQB010000505.1:0-3143 GCA_039932395.1 Vicinamibacteria bacterium
CCGCGGACCGCCGACAGGTTGTCAGCCAGGGTGAAGTTCTTGTATTCGATGTTGTAGAGCTGGGCGGAGCCAATGGACGTCAAACCGGTGATGCCGACGGTCGGAATGATGCCGCCCGGATTGCTGCTGAAGATCTCGGGAACGGTGAGGCCGTAATCGGCGCGTTTGTTTTTGGTTCCGTCCGGATTCGTGGTGCCGATCTGATTGCTCGAAAACTGGAAGGTGAACTCGTTCACCGTGTGCGCGTTGATCGACGTGGTCGCCTGCAACACCGCCACCTGCCCCGGAACCTTCGTCTGCGTGGTCGCAACGTTGGGAACCGCGGTGCCGAAGAACAGTCCGCCGACTTCCACGGTCTTGGAAAGGTCGTTCGTGTAGCGGCCCATCAGGCGCCACTTCTGCGAGAGCGTGTAGTCGAGGCGGACGACTTCCTGGCGCGTGTCCTGATCGGCCGGGCTGTTGCTGAGGTAGCGGTTCGCGCCGGGTACGTTGGGTTGGGGCCAGGCGGCCAGGAGCCGCACCGCGTTCGGATCACGCTGTGCCGGGGCCACGTAGTTGGTGCTCGTCGGATCGGTGAGCCAGTTGGGATCGGGAACAGTCGCGCTGAGGTTCGCGGGCGCTCTCGAAATGTTGCGCCATTCCTGCGAATAGAAGAAGAAGAACTTGTCCTTCATGATCGGCCCGCCGAAGGTGAAGCCGAAGTTGTGATAGTCGAGGGCGGGCGCGTGGTCGCGGATCAGAGGATCGGAGCTCTGCTTCCGGAAGTACGCGTTGGAGTTCAGGGAGTCATCGCGGAAGTATTCGTAGGCGCTACCGCGAAAGACGTTGCTTCCGGACTTCGTGACCACGTTGACGACGCCACCGCCGCTTCTCGGCCACTCCGCCGAATAGCTGGAGGTGATGATCTTGAACTCTTCGATGGAGTCGACCGTGGGAGTCGACAGAAGGGTGATGTTGGAGCCGACGTCCACGTTAGAGGCGCCATCCAGAAGCCAATTCACCGCGTTGCGGCGGCTGCCGTTGATGGAGATGCTGACCGTGCTGGTGAGGCCGATCCCAACTTCATCGCCGAGGTCGCTTGACACGCCGGGAACCAGAGTCGCGAGCTGAACGAAGTTGCGATTGTTGAGGGGGAGTTCCTGCACCTGGGTCGCGCCCATGAGGTTCTGCACGCCCGGCGTCTGCTGAATCAACTGAGAACCGGCCGATACTTCGATGGAAGTCTCAAGGCCTTCAATCTTCAGGCTCGCGCTGAGGTCGAAGCGATCGTTGACATGAAGCGCAATGTTCTTCGCGGTGTAGGTCTTGAAGCCCGGCATCGAGATCGCGATCTCATACTCGCCGGTCGCAAGGAAGGGCAGCGTGTAGAGCCCCGTCTTCGACGTCGTGACTTCCTGCGTGATGCCGCGACCCAGATGCCTGGCGATGACCGTGGCACCGGGCAAGGGAGCCCCAGATTGATCGGTCACCGTGCCCGTAACCGTGGCCGTGATTTCTTGTGCGCTCGTCGTCACGCAAAGCGCGGCCAGCCCGCAACACATCGACAGAATGCGAAGGAATCGCCCCATAAGACCTCCTGAAATGACAAGGCCAAAGTGGCCTCGCTCGTTCTTAAGATCTTAGGACCGGTTGGTCAGGCGGTCAATGAGTTGCGCGCATCGCGCCGTTGACCTGGGCGCATGGCCCTGGCTATGAGCCGAGTTCGGTGAAGCTCTTGATGAGGGCTTCGGCTTTCGCCTTGTCGAGCTTGAGAATGCTGGCGTCGTTACGACGGCGCGCGAATGCGTCTTCGCCTTTGATGACGATCTCGAACCAGTCCGGGACCTTGTCACCTTCGAACCGGAGCGAGACCCGAAGCGCCGGCGTATCCAGACCGTAGGTGGCGAGCGCCTGAGGCGCGTCGATGAACTCGCTCGCTTCCAGACTGCCGATGCCAAACAGCGCATCGGATGCTTTTTCCTGCGTCGCGTCCTTGGCGGGCGCGGTTCCCTTCCAG
The DNA here is from genome assembly GCA_039932395.1 of Vicinamibacteria bacterium. Classification (GTDB taxonomy): domain Bacteria; phylum Acidobacteriota; class Vicinamibacteria; order Fen-336; family JAGNNV01; genus JAGNNV01. The sequence goes on from JBDTQB010000505.1 coordinate 1,997, forward strand.
GTGACGGTGTCCACGCCATCCTTTCCCTTCGCGGTCGCCTTGGTGAATGTCTTCGTGGCCCCGGCCGATGAAACATCGAAGCCGGTAACTTCGTACGCCGCCAGGTCGAGCAGGCGGGCCGCCCGCACGTTCTTCAGCCCTTTCTCAATGTCATCGACGATGCCGCCCACGATGGTCGCCACCAGCTTGGACGAACCGTCACGCGCGTAGTACTTGCCATCGTCCGTCTTCTTCCCGATGTCGAGTGCTACGGGGTCGCCCGCCTGCAGGGTCAGCACGATGCGGTGCTCTGGAACCGCCAGGCCATATTTCGCCAGATCCGCAGCGGACGCTTCGTCGCTTGCGATGCGCTCCATCTTGAGGTTCTCGATCAGGCCGATGAAGCTGTCGATGGTCCATCGCGCGGCGCGGGTGGCGACCGGCGCTCCAATCGTCCACTCGTCGTCGCCTTTGGCGCCCTTGACCAGCTTGAACAACAGCTTGCCCTTGTTCGAGACCTCCAGGGTCTGGATGGCTTCGCGCTTCACCTTGAAGAGATTCCGGTCGCGCAGATCGAAGGCCGTCTTGCTCAGGGTGTTTTCGAGCGTGCTTGAAACCACGAACAGCCGCGGCTGGCCCGGGACGCGCGCGAAGATGCCGGAGCCCGCGGGCACACTGTCGCCCAGTTCGAACTCGAAGGGCTTCGTGGCGCCTTCAACCACGATCGAAGCCGCGATCTTCGGTTCCTTCAGGCCGTAGGCGCCGAGATCGGTCGTCGCGTCGCTCACGACTTCTTCGGTTTCAAGCGTCTGCAACGCGTCGAGCAGCGTTCCAATCTCGCCGGGATCCGCCGGTATTTCCTTGGGAGAAACGAGGGTCCAGTTTTCGCCGTTCTTTTCGATCTGCACGATTTCGCCGTCGCGCTTCTTCAGGGTCAGCGACTTGACCTTCAGCTTGTCGAAGCCCGTGAACACCTTCTCGCGTTTGACCGACGTCGTCTCGCCACCTTCTCCCTGAAGCTTCGGATCCTTCTTCGATTCGACGAGGAAGATGTAGGCGAACAATCCCGCGGCCACCACGGCCGCGATGGCAGTGCGACCGAAAGAGGTCATGACCTGCGCCGCCACCAGTTCACGATGCCCCAGATGATGAAGAACCCGGGGAGAAG
>JBDTQB010000506.1:0-3136 GCA_039932395.1 Vicinamibacteria bacterium
GAGCGAGTAAGGAACCAAACGATTCCGAAGTTCCGCCGTCCAGTGGAGACGCAGGCGCGCCCCCGGCGCGGCGAGCCCATCAAGGCCTTTGGCGTCGCGGGCCCCAACAACGAACCGATCAGCTATCACAGTCAGGCTCGCAGCGCGTGAAGCTTGAAGCGAACTTCTTCGGACCTGGGGGACGGCTCGCTCGGGTCTTCCCTTCTTACGAAGAGCGGATCTCGCAGCAGCAGCTTTGTCTTGCCATCGCCGAGACCATCACCAACGGCGGCGTTCTGCTGGCCGAGGCGGGAACCGGAACGGGGAAGACGGTCGCGTATCTCGTGCCTGCGATCACGGCCGGCAAACGCATCGTGATCTCGACGGGTACGAAGAATCTCCAGGACCAGCTTGTCGAGAAGGACATTCCTCTGGTCGCCGAGGCGCTCGGCCGCGACGTCAAGGTCGCGCTGATGAAGGGTCGCGGCAACTATCTTTGCCGCCTTCGCTTCAATTCGTTTCAGACCTCCGGCCAGTTCCAGAAGATGGATGAGATTCCGCTCTTCCGCTCCGTCGAGGAATGGGCGAAGGAAACGCAGACGGGCGATCGCGCGGAGATCGATGGTCTTCCCGACTCGGTGAACTTCTGGCGCGAAATCGCCGCCACCAGCGAGAACTGCATCGGCCAGAAGTGCGCCGAGTATTCGCGCTGCTACGTCACCGAGATGCGCAAGCGCGGCGCCGAAGCCGAGCTGGTGGTGGTCAATCACCATCTCTTGGTCGCCGATCTCGCCGTGCGAGAGAACGACTTCGGGGAAGTGATTCCGCCTTATGACGTTCTGATCCTCGACGAAGCCCACACATTGGAAGCGGCGGCCACCCAGCACTTCGGCGCGCAGGTTTCATGGAATCGCACCGAGGAGCTGTGTCGCGACATCGAGCGTGAATTGGCGGCCGCGCGCATCAACGCGCCTGAGGTTCTCGCCGAAGTCGCGAACCTTCGCAATCGAGCGGAGCGCTTTTTCAAGGTCCTCACGAAGGAAGCCGGTCGACGTCTGCGCGCGAAGTGGGTAACCAAGGCCATTGAGGATGACGCGCTGGCTTTTGCGCTGCGTCTCGAAGGAGTGAAAACGTCGATGGCCTCGCTGGTCGATCGGCCCGAGCCAGTGCGCTCGCTCGAAGGGCGCGCCATGGAATTGCGCGATCACCTTCTCTTCATCTTGAAGGCCGAGGACCACACCCATGTCTATTTTGCTGAGGCCCGAGGGCGCAACGTTGTCCTGCGTGCGACCCCGATCGACGTCTCTCGCATTCTCAAAGAGAAGTTGTTCGATCAGCTCTTCGCCGCGGTGCTCACTTCAGCCACGCTCACCGTCGACAAGAACTTCAGCTACATCCGCTCGCGGCTCGGTATCGAAGGCGACCACACGGCCGACCTCGCGCTTGAATCGCCTTTCGACTTCGCGTCGCAAGCCGTTCTGTACCTTCCCCCCGGCGTGCCCGATCCGCGCGAAACCGGATTCATCGAACGCGCGGTCGACGAGATCGCGCAGATCGTCGAGATCACCCACGGTCGCGCCTTCGTTCTCTTCACGTCCTACGCGAACCTTCATTCGGCGGCCGAGCGCCTGGCTGCCCGCATCCCGTATCCGATTCTGGTTCAAGGCGAGGAGTCGCGCGCGCGCCTGCTTCAGCTCTTTAAGAAGAAGAAGAATCCGGTGCTCCTCGGGACATCGTCGTTTTGGCAAGGCGTCGACGTGGCGGGAGATCAGCTCAGCGCGGTGATCATCGACAAGCTCCCCTTCGCTTCGCCGGCCGAGCCCGTCGTGGCCGCGCGCATCGAGAAGATCAACGCTCAAAAGGGGAATGCCTTCTCCGACTACCAGGTCCCGGAAGCCATTCTGATGCTCAAACAGGGCCTCGGGCGACTGATCCGAACGGCGACCGATCGCGGAGTTCTGGCCATTCTTGACTCCCGTTTAACCACCAAAGGCTACGGAAAGCGCTTCCTCGCCAGCCTGCCTCCTGCTCGGCAAGTCAAGTCAATTCAAGAGGTTCAGGACTTCTTTCACCCCGGATCTTAATTCGCTTTAAATTCGCCTTGACCTGAAAGCGAAAACAAAGCGAAAATACTTTCGTTCGGTTGGACCCGAACCTGATGCAACCAAGCGTACCTTGGGCGCGTCAAAGAAAGAGGTCGCCCAATGTTGCCCATGTCCCTACTCGAAACACTCTCCCTCGCACCCATCGCGCTCGGGGCCGCCGCCATTCTTCGGTTCGTGTGGCTCGATTCCCTCCGCTTTGTGGACGTTGGCCAAGCTGCCCGCGCGGGCGACCCGGCCATCGTCAGCCCGGGAACGGTTCAGCGTCTGGCCCTGCAGGCCGACGCTGCACGTATTCGCGCCGACAACGAAGGCCTTCCGCGCGCCGCCTAGTCGTCTTCGTCGGCAAGAGCCGTTTGGCCTCACCACTTCCGTCTGTCCGGCAGTGCGTTGAGTCGTCGTGTGGAATCTGGGTATGACGCTGAGTTCCTGAGCGGATTCCAAGTGTGCGATATCGCACTGACGGATGCCGACACCCCACGTAGTGTTCTCCGCCAGCGCACGGCGTGTGCCGTGTAGCAAAAAACGTATCCAATGTTTATCCTCACTTTGCACGAGGTTGAACGGAGAGGGGGCACCCGGACTTGGCTCATAGCGAAATCTGGATCATGGCGAGCGGAGCGCGCTGGTTTGTCGCTCAGAAGGGCCGGGCTGGCAATCTCGGCTACTTCGATTCCATCGAACAAGCCGCACTTTGGGGCAGGCGGGCGGCCCAAGACCTCCAGTGCGACCTGATGGTGCATACGACCGGCGGATGGAAGCGTGAGGTCTTCCGTCCTGAGGCTCGGGAGCAAATCGGCCCGCGAACGGGGGCTGAGAAGTGAAGTGTTTTGGGACACGCCAATCGGTGTGGTTGTCGTGAGAAGGCTTCAACAACGAGCCCGGCTGCTGTAAACTCGGCGGTCTTCCGGTCCGTTGCTTCCGAGCAATGACCCCGTAGTGCAGCGGTTAGCACGTCGCCCTTTCAAGGCGAAGATCGAGGGTTCGAATCCCTCCGGGGTTACCACCCCTCCGGAATTCTTCCCTCCATCTTTCAGATCGAGGGTGTTCAAGCG
>JBDTQB010000507.1:0-3125 GCA_039932395.1 Vicinamibacteria bacterium
AAGCCAGAAAGACGCCCACGAGGAGGGGCCTGAAGGCGGCGCTCGCGCGCCCGTGGGCGAAGGGGAAGGTGACGAGCAAGAGGATGAAGACAACGATGAAGGAGCCCAGATGAGCCGTTGCGGAAAGCAGAACCAGAAACGCGAGGAACAAGGAGCGAGGCGGTCCCGGGCGCAAGACCAGGGTGCCGGTAAGAAATAAGACGAAGGCAGCCTGCGCAAAGACGTTGTTTAGATTCCCAAACGCCATGGTCCTGATGTTGACGGGCATGAAGGCCCACAACAGCAGGGCGGCAGCAGCCACATGGGGCGAGCTTCGGCCCACTGCCAAGCCGAAGGCCAGGAGGGAAAGCCCGGTAAAGAAGGCTGCGGCGCCCCTGACCACGTCCACGTTGGCCGTGGGGGACGAAGCCAGCGGCGAGAGCAGGCCGTAGAAGCTGAAGCCGTACGGAATCTCAAAAGGCACTTTGTGATCCGTGCGCGTGGTGGGAAACCAATTGCCTCGAGCCACTTCCGAAAGCTTGTTGCCGTGAAGCTGGACGTCTTGCTGGATCACCAGGGGTGACGGAGGCAACACGCCGTGAATGGTCAGGGTGACCAAGAGCGCCGTCTGGAGCGCGGTCCGCGCAGGGCGCGCGCCCTTCGTCAGGTAAACAACCAGAGCCGACGCCAGGATCGTGAAACCCATCAGAATGGCGCACTCCACAAGCCAGGGAGATCGCCACAGCCCCGCGGGCAACACCATTCCCGTGAACAGCAAGGGAATGATGAGAGCGACGAACGCACTCAGGCACAGAGCGCGTTGGACGATCAGGCCAAGGATCATCAGGACCGCAAACGGAACGAGAACTCTGATCGGAAAAGGGGAAGCGGCGGCCTCGACGGGTGTGACGCTCAAAGAGACGAACTGCGTTCCCAACTGACGACCCGAGGAGACCGAGAATCCCTCAGTCTCAATTCCCAGGAGGAGTTGCGGCCTGGTCAATCGAATCCTGGAGGCGAACTGCCGCTGGCCCGGCATCAATGTGCCGACGATGGCGCCATTGGCGGTGATCGACACCTCGGTGCGGTGATCGCGCACGCTGAGATCCACGTCGACTTCGCCGGGACCCACGCCGTCGAACTGGAACATCGCCCGGGGTTGCGTCCAGCGAAGCACTCCCCCGCCGACCAGGTTCTCTCGCGGTTCCAGACCGGAGACAACGAAGGCATCATCGGTTCCAAGAGCGAGACTCGCGACCGACGGCGCACGCGCGGAACGCGGGATGAGGACGAGGACCAGCGCGAGGGCCGCAATTACTGCGAGAATCGTCGAGCGCGCCGTGGTCATCCGAGGCTGAAGTCTATGCCGCTGACCTTTTTTTGGAGGACGGAACGAATGCTTTCGTTGTTGCTCGTCGTAGCACTCGCCGCTCAAGGCCCGGCGAAAGCCGAGGGCAAGCCGATGCCTTCGACTCCGACCGTCGAGGCGGCGCAGGACGCCCGATTCGCGGCGATCCTAAAGGCGGACGTGGCGTATCTGGAAGCAGCCCTGGATCCATCCCTCACCTATCAGCACTCCACTGGAGTGGCTCAGGACAAAACCGCATTCATTGCCGCGATTCGCGATCGAGTCTTTCAGTACAAAGTGCTCGACGTGGTGGAACGGCATGTCCGACGGTTCGGTTCGGTAGCGGTTATCACCGGCGTGATTCATCTTCAAGTTCTGCGAGACGGACAGACCACCGACAGCCGGGCCCGCTTTACCGACGTGTATGAATGGCGAAGTGGACGGTTCATTCAGATCGCCTGGCAAAACACGCGGATTCCCTAGAAGCCTGGGCGGAAGTCCGTCTTGACTGCCTCAACTTCCGATAGACTTTTCGCGAAAGCGACGGGACAAACTAAATCATGACAAATCTTCAAGCGATCGAACAGGCTCTGGGAAACGACGCGCGCAACCTGCTCGACCACAAGAGCACCAGCATCTCGAAGGACCGGCTGCACCTGCCCGACTCCAACTGGGTCTCGCGCATGCACCGCTCTTCAGACCGGCCCATCCCCGTGCTGCGTTCGCTGCAGGAGATGTTCAATACCGGCCGTCTTCGTGGAACCGGCTACCTGTCCATCCTTCCGGTGGACCAGGGCATCGAGCATTCCGCAGGTGCGTCTTTCGCGAAGAATCCCGACTACTTCGACTCCGAGAACATCGTGAAGCTGGCGGTTGAAGGCGGATGCAACGCGGTGGCCTCCACGCTCGGCGTGCTCGGTTCGTGCGCACGCAAGTACGCGCACAAGATTCCCTTCATCGTGAAGATCAATCACAACGAATTTCTGACCTACCCGAACAAGTTCGACCAGATCATGTTCGCGCAGATCAAGCAGGCACGCGACATGGGAGCGGTGGCGGTGGGCGCCACGATCTATTTCGGCTCCGACAACTCCGCGCGGCAGATCGTCGATGTCAGCCAGGCGTTCGCGGTGGCGCATGAGATGGGCCTGGCGACCATCCTCTGGTGCTACCTCCGCAACCCCGCGTTCAAGTCGGACAAGGACTATCACGTGTCGGCGGATCTCACCGGCCAGGCCAATCACCTGGGCGTCACGATCGAGGCGGACATCATCAAGCAGAAGCTGCCGGAGAACAACGGCGGCTACAAGAGTCTGAACTCGAAGGAAAATCCTTACGGGAAAACCGATGAGCGGGTTTACACCGAACTCTCCACCGATCATCCGATTGATCTCACCCGCTACCAGCTTGCGAATTGCTACATGGGACGCGCGGGCTTGATCAACTCCGGCGGCGCTTCCGGCGCCAACGACTTCTCTGAAGCAGTGCGCACGGCGGTCATCAACAAGCGCGCGGGCGGCATGGGACTCATCTCGGGACGCAAGGCGTTCCAGCGTCCGCTTGCCGAAGGCGTGAAGCTCCTCAATACGATTCAGGATGTTTATCTGTGTGAAGGCGTGACGGTCGCCTAGTCTTCCGTGAACGAAACTCAGACCGAGAAACGGCTTTTCAGCTACGCTGAGGCGAAGGCATTGTTGCCGCGTGTGCAGCAGCTCACGCAGGAGGCTCACGAACGGGTGGAGCGGCTCCTGGGCGAGGCGGTTGAGAACCCGCCTCAGACCAAGGAGCAGGCTCAGTC
>JBDTQB010000508.1:0-3115 GCA_039932395.1 Vicinamibacteria bacterium
GCGTGCCCACGTATCGCGGCGCCATGATCGGCCACATCGACAAGCAGTTCACCGTCCCGGAAGGCATTCAGGCGGAGATGGACGCGGACGCTGGGACGTTCCGATTGCTGGAGAGTGCCGTCGTTTAGCGAGCACCGGCTGCGCTTTTGGACAATTCCGCGTGTGAGCGATAGTGTCCAAGCGTGGCTGACCCTGTGATCGCGACGTCCCTTGAGGTCATGGGCGGCACGCCTGTCTTCGCCGGAACGCGCGTTCCGGTTCAGACACTTCTCGACTATCTCGAAGCGGGAGACGGGATTGACGAGTTCCTTGCCGGCTTTCCTTCGATGAACCGAGAACAGGTGATTGCGTTTCTTGAGCGGGCAACGGAACTCGCGGTTCACGACGCCGCGTGAAAGTTCTGCTCGACGAGTGCATCGACACTCGGCTCGCCCATCATCTCCACGCCTTTGAAGTCCGAACGGTTCACGATCAAGGGTGGACCGCGATTACCAATGGCAGGTTGCTCGCTTTGGCTCAAGCAGAGTTCGACGTCTTCGTCACGGTCGACCGAAATCTGTCCTTCCAGCAAAACCTGCCCAAGTTCTCCATCGCGGTGATCCTGATCCACGCGCGCACCAATCGACTGATGGACTTGGTTGGCAAAGTTCCGGAGCTCCTGGCCGCCATCCCGGAGGCCCGGGCGGGTTCGGTGACGCACGTGGGGATCTGATCAGACTAGGCAGTTCGGCCGAGGTCGCGGACCCGCATAAGATCCGCGTCCCGATGCACGATTCCAAGACTCTCGAAGCCCATGGACTGAAGCCGGACGAGTACGAGCGCATCAAGACCCTGATGGGTCGTGAGCCCAACCTCGTTGAGCTTGGGATGTTTTCGGTGATGTGGTCGGAGCACTGCTCCTACAAGTCCACCCGCCGCCACTTGAAGACGCTGCCGACCAAGGGGCCACGCGTGGCGCAGGGTCCGGGTGAGAACGCGGGCGCGCTCGACATTGGCGACAACCTGCTCGCCGTCTTCAAGATCGAATCGCACAACCATCCTTCGTTCATTGAGCCCTATCAAGGTGCGGCGACCGGGGTGGGCGGCATCCTGCGCGACATCTTCACCATGGGTGCCCGTCCGATCGCGGTGCTCAACTCTCTTCGCTTCTCCGACTCGTTCGATCAGAAGACGCGCCGCATCATTTCCGGCGTGGTGGCCGGCGTGGGCGGATACGGCAATGCCTTCGGATGTCCGACCGTCGGCGGGGAAGTGGTTTTCGAGCCTTGCTACTCCGGCAATCCACTGGTGAATGCGTTCTGTCTTGGCATCACCACGAAGGATCAGCTCTTCCTTGGACGCGCTGAAGGCGTGGGCAACACCGTCTTCTACGTCGGCGCGAAGACGGGCCGCGATGGCATTCACGGCGCGACCATGGCGTCATCCGAGTTCGGCGAAGGCAGTGAAGAGAAGCGTCCGACCGTTCAAGTCGGCGATCCCTTCATGGAGAAGATCCTGCTTGAGTCGTGCCTCGAAGCGATGGCGACGGGTGCGGTCGTTGGCATTCAGGACATGGGCGCCGCGGGCCTGACGTGTGCCACGTCAGAAACCGCGGGACGAGCCGGCACCGGCATCGAGTTCGACGTCTCTCGCGTGCCTCAGCGCGAGACCGGAATGACCGCTTACGAAGTCATGTTGTCCGAATCGCAGGAGCGCATGTTGCTCGTGGCGAAGAAGGGCCGTGAGGACGAGATCCGCGCGGTCTTCGAAAAGTGGGACCTTCATGCCGAGGCCGTGGGCGTGGTCACGGATGATGGTCACGTCAAGGTTTACAAAGACGGCAAGCTCGAAGCCGATATCCCGGCGAGCGCTCTCACCGACGAAGCGCCGGTCTACGACCGTCCCTGGGTCGAGCCCTCGAATCCGCTCGAAGCGCAGGACCTTTCCGAGATCGACGTGCCTGCCGACCTCGCGAAAGCGTTCCTCACCATTCTTGGTTCGCCGAATATCTCCAGCAAGCGCTGGGTCTATCGGCAGTACGACAGCACGGTTCAGACCGGAACCGTGCATGGTCCCGGCGTCTCCGACGCGGCGGTGGTCCGGCTGCATGGCTCGAAGAAGGGCCTCGCGATCGCACTTGATGGCAACGGGCGCTACGGATTCCTCAACGCAAAGCAGGGCGCGATCCTGGCCGTCGCGGAGGCGTGCCGCAATGTGGTGGCAACCGGCGCTTTGCCGATCGGCCTCACCAACTGCCTCAACTTCGGCAATCCTGAAAAGCCCGAAGTCATGGGCCAGATCGTCCGCGCGCTGGAGGGCATCAGCGAAGCAAGCCGTGCACTGGACGCTCCCGTGACCGGCGGAAACGTCTCGCTCTACAACGAGACCGACGGCGTTGCCATTTATCCGACGCCCGTCATTGGCGCGGTCGGGCTTCTGGAAGACGTCAGCTTCGCCTTGTCGCGCAACTTCGTTCAGGCGGGCGATGACGTTCTACTTCTCGGCCAGAGCGATCCAGCACTTGGCGGCAGCGAGTACATGAGGACGGTTCACAAGACAGTCGCGGGCGCGCTTCCGCAGATGGATCTCAAGGCCGAACGGGCGCTCTACGAAGTCGTCCTCGACCTGAATCAGAACCGCAAGCTGGTGTCCGCGCACGATGTGGCGGACGGCGGGATCGCGGTAGCGCTCGCGGAATGTTGCTTCAACTTTGAAAGCGCGGGTGTCGGCGGTGACTTCGACATCGAAGACATCCAGACCAGCGACGACGACTTCGACGAAGCGGAGCCGACCCGGGCGGACGCGCTTCTCTTCTCGGAAGGCCCGTCCCGCATGATTGTTTCGACACGCGACGCGGCGGCTGTCGAGGAGAGAGCGGCGAAGAGCGGCGTCCCCTGCCGCCGTCTTGGCAAAGTGGGCGGCACCTATCTGACCCTTCGAACGGGCGGCGCCCAGCTCACACGGCATCCCGTGGCGGAACTTCTCAAGGTGTGGAGTTCTCTCGAACGCACCCTCTCGGAATAAAGTTCCCCTATGAGATCCGACGACCTTCCGGTGGCGCCCACGGAGTCGGAACATGGTGGTGCGGCCCTCCGCCTCATAGAAGACGATCACTTTAAAGATCAGTGCGGGATTT
>JBDTQB010000509.1:0-3102 GCA_039932395.1 Vicinamibacteria bacterium
CCGTGGCGCTTGAAGTGGCGAAGGCCCTGGGCGCGGTCAAGCTGGTGTTCGTGACAACCGCCGAAGGCCTGATGGTGAACGGCCAGGTCGCGCGGCAGGTGGCGGTCGATGAGCTGAGCAAGTCGATCGTGGACGGCTCGGTCGCAGCGAATCAACTCTCCAAAGCGCGCCACGCCGTGGCGGCCTGTCACGCAGGCATCGCGCGCGTTCACGTGATCAGCGGTCAGGTGGATGAAGGTCTGCTTGACGAGGTCTTCTCGAACGAAGGCGTAGGCACGATGGTGTACGCCAACGAGTACCGCCAGATCCGCCGCGCGCGCAAAAGCGACGTGCGCAGCATCCAGCAGCTGATCCAGGCGTCGGTGGACAGCGAGGAACTTCTTCCCCGCACCCGCGCCGCGATCGAGAAGCAGATCGACGACTATTACATCTACGAAGTCGACAAGAATCCCGTGGCCTGCGTGGCGCTTCATCAGTATCCAGAAACAAAGCAGGGCGAGCTGGCCTGCCTGTACGTTAAGAACCACAACGAAAACCAGGGCGTGGGCCGGCGCATGGTTCAGTTCGTGGAGGAACGCGCTCGCGAACAGGGGATCAAGTCTCTGCTCGCGCTTTCGACCCAGGCCTTCAACTTCTTTCAGTCGAAGGCCGGATTCGTCGAAGGCACGCCTAACGATCTCCCGCCCGGCCGGCGCGAGAAGTACGAGCAGAGCAAGCGCCACTCCAAGGTGCTGGTGAAGACGCTCGTTCCAGACGCCGCCGTGAACGCCCGCGCGAGTTAGCAACGCGGGGGTGATGGCTACTGCGGCCTGGACCACGCTGCACAATCGGCGGCAGTAACTGCGTCATCGTTGTGGGTCGCGGCACCAAAGGGCTTGGCGAGGTCGCCGCACCGGGCGCTTTTTTGAAGGGGTTCGCAGTGCGAACCCCTTCAACGCAAAGTCGCTGCGCTCGTTTGTCATTCGTCGCCGACTGGATGGAAACGCTCGGAATCGTATTGCTCCTCTCTCGCTCATCGTCGCGAAAGGTCGCAGAACGATGGAGCGACTGAGCGACCAGTCGTTACGTTGTCGCTCGTCCACAGCTGACGAGGGGGCTCGCGCCGAAGGTCCGCCGCGAGAGACCCTGCCAGGCCCTCAGGCACCGCTCCGGTCCCCAATCAATCACCACGCCGTCCTCCGCCCCCTGGGAAACAGGCCCGCCGGCAATCGCTCCCATTCGGGCGATCGAGCAGGATGCCGCGCTATCGGATCCGTGACACGAGACTGGAGCGGCACCGGAGGGCTTGGCGAGGTCGCACGCACCGGGCCTTCGGCGCGAGTCGCTCCATCGTTTTGCGACCTTTCGCGACGATGAGCGAGAGAGGAGCGAAACGATTCCGAGCGTTTCCATCCAGTCGGCGACGAATGAGCGCGCCCGGTGCGGCGACCTCGCCAAGCCCTTTGGTGCCGCGGCCCACAACGATGATGTTGACGCTGGCGTCAGCACCCGCGCGAGCTAAGCAACGCGGGCAAGTCCTACTTGGACTTCATCACCCAGATCCCGTCCCATGCGCCGCCGGGCGGGTGCGCTTTTAGATATTCGCAGCGCTCGACGTAGATGTCGGCCAGCTTGTCGTTCGGGTTGAGCTTGAGGCAGGCCCGGAAAGCCGCTTCCGCCCGCGCGAATTTCCCCGCACGGTAGTGCTCAAGTCCGCCAGCGAACTGCTGGAGGACGTCGCGCATCTTTGGAAAACTTTCCGGCGTGTGATGGTCGAGGACTTCGTAAATGGCCACAGGCTTGGTCTTGCCCTTCACCACCACCCAGTCAGCCTCGCGCAAACGATACGTTCCACGCAGCTTCTTGTAGGTCTTGTCGCTGATCAGGATCTGCGCCCCATACTGTTTGGTGGCGCTTTCCAGCCGAGCGGCGAGGTTCACGCCATCACCGATGACCGTGTAGTCCATCCGCTTGGGGGAGCCGATGTTGCCGGACACGATGGTGTCGGAACTCAGGCCGATTCCGATATCGATGGGGTTCTTGCCATGCTTGACGAGCCCGGCGTTGAAAGTGGCAAGGCTCGTCATCATGGAGATGGCCGCGCGCATGCCGCGATCTTCGTCGTCCTCGTGCGGCAGCGGAGTTCCGAAGATGGCCATGATGGCGTCGCCGATGAACTTGTCGAGCATCCCGCCTTCGTTCTGGATGCAGTCGACCATCACCGTGAAGTACTCGTTCAGCAGGGCAACCGTGCCCTGGGGACCCAGGCTTTCGGCAATCGAAGTGAAGCTACGGATATCGGCGAAGAGCACGGTCGCGACGCTGCTCTGCCCGCCCAGAATCTCCTCGCCCGCGGCAAGAATGCGGTCGGCGAGGGCGGGGTCCATGTAGCGCGACATGGTGGCCTTGACCCGCTTCTCAGAGCTGATGTCCTCCATCAGGATCATGGAGCCGAGCTTCTGCTCTTTGGAACTCATGAGCGGAACGATGGACAGGTTCACCGAGACCTTCTGGCCGTCAAAAACCATCTCGGCGTCCATGGAGATGTCGGTGGTCTGCGACTCAAGCACGCGGCGAATGCGTTCGATGACCCATACGTTCTTGCCCGTCCAGAAGTCTTCGGAGGCGCGGCCGATCACGCTTCCCGCCTGTGCCCGCATGATCCGCAGGCCTGCGACGTTGCAGGTGACGATGTTGCCCTTGATGTCGAGGGTCAAAACCCCGTTCGACATCGACTCAAGCATGCTCTCGTTGTAGTTCTTGATGTTCTGGACATCGTCGAAGAGCTTCGCGTTCTCGAGGCAGATGGCGATCTGCGCGGTGAAGGCCTTGAGGCGAGTCTCGTCGTCCTGGTTGAAGGGTCCGCCGCGTTTGTTGAGGACCTGGGTGACCCCAATGGTCTTGCCGTCCTTGTTCACCACGGGAACGCACAGAATCGAGCGCGTGAAGAAGCCGGTCTGCCGGTCGAAAGACGGATTGAAGCGGAGATCGGCGTAGGCGTAGGGAATGTTGACCGACTTCCCCTGAGTGAAGACGGCGCCGGCGATGCCGCTGCTGTTGGGGAAGCTGATGCGCTCGGCGCCCAGCCCCTGGCCGATCTCGGTGTAGAGCTGGTCCGACTTC
>JBDTQB010000510.1:0-3099 GCA_039932395.1 Vicinamibacteria bacterium
ATGGAGCTTCTCGGCATCGAGAAAGAACTTTCGTCGGAGATCATCTGCCGCGCTCTCGGCCAGGTCCTCGCAGAGGACACCGAAGGCGGCGGCGTTTTAAAGAGCGCCTACCTCAAGGGCGTTCCGGTCTACGTGCCCGCTCTGACCGACTCGGAACTCGGACTCGACCTCGCCACCTGGGCGATGCGCCACGCACGCAAGCGCGGCGAGATCAAGACGCCCATGGATCTCTTCAACGTCGTCCCCCGCTACAACCCGTTCCATGATCTGACGAGCTTCGCTAAGTTCGCCCTCGGCGCGAAGAAGCTAGGCATCTTCACCATCGGCGGTGGTGTGCCGCGCAACTGGGCGCAGGAAGTCGGTCCCTTCGTCGACATTACGAACGACCGTCTCGAAGAGAACTTCAAGCCGCCCCGCTACCATTACGCCGTGCGCATCTGCCCCGAGCCGGTGCATTGGGGCGGCTTGTCGGGGTGTACTTATTCCGAAGGCGTGTCGTGGGGCAAGTTCGTTCCTGCGAGCGAAGGAGGTCGCCAGGCCGAGGTCTACGCCGACGCGACCACCGTGTGGCCACTGTTGATCAAGGGTGTGCTCGAAGAGCTGGGACGGAAGTAGTTCCTCCCCGCCGGCCCAAGAAGCCATTGCGGGCTTGCACCCAAAGAAGGTATTCTCACCGTCCCTTGGTGGAAACAACGCATCGTTTCCGCGCCGTGAAACCTATGGACCCTCCCCGCAATGGAGTGGGTTCAGCCGGAGTGGTGGAATTGGCAGACACGCACGTTTGAGGGGCGTGTGGCGCAAGCCGTGCGGGTTCAAGTCCCGCCTCCGGCACCATTTATGAGTTGGGGGGCCGCAGTTCTGTCACGGACTGTTGTGCTCAGCCCCCCAAACCCCCGGTTCGCTGCGGCCGGAGTGAATCCGGCCTTCGCTCAGGTGGCTTTGGGCGATAGTGGTTTGGGGGTTAGTAGCTTGGGGTGGGTTGGGGAACACTCGCTTTGGGCGACGGTGGCTTGGCGATCGTGCTTGTGTTCGGCCGGTTGGCTCCTGCTACCTTGGCTTGGCTTGGTAGCGACTGGCCAGTAGGGAGATCGGGACTCCGATGATGAACAGGTGGATCATGATCTGCAGGATCGTTGGAACGCTCAGCCTCATCGGGAACGGGCCGATCCTCGACATCGGGACGATGACGAAGTTCATGGCCAGCCAGATGAACCATCCATAGAGAATTCCGGCGATGACCTTGTGCTTCAGGAGCGCCGGGATCTTCCCCGCCAGGACGAAAAACAAGCCGGTCCAGCAGGTCGCGATGACGAAGTGGAAGAGCAGCCCCGCGACAATCATTTCCGGACCGCCGGTATTTGCCGCCGGTCCAAAGGCGCCGCTCGCCACGTATTTCCAGATGCGATCCGGCGTCGTGCCGCGCAGGGCGTACGCGTGGACCATCGCCGACGTCGCGTCGAGAACGCCGACCACGAAACCGGCGCGGAGAATCGCGGGCACCAACGACGAAGTCGAATCGGACATGTTCACGAGGATAACGAAACCCGCGTCGACGAAAAGGGCGGCGGCGCAGCGGGTGTCAACGAGTCCATGAAGGCATCGCTCCCCCACGACGAGCCGCCGACTCAAGATCGATGAGTGCTTGCTGTGCCGCGGCCAGCTGCGCGCGCGCAGCGTCGAGTTCGCCCGCGAGAGTGGTGGTGCCGGTCTGCGGGCAGGTTCGGATGGAAATTCTGTCTCCCGGTTTGCCATCGGCAACTTGCGCCGAACAATCGTGACGCTGAACGACGGCGCCGTTCGCGCGGGCGCGGTTCCCAACGCGTTCCCATTGGGCGACCCGACCTTCGGCCGCGGTCACCGCGGATCGCGCCGCCGCGAAACGTCGGCGCCAGTACGCTTCGCTGCCCGGCGCGGGCGCGCCATCAGGGGCGACCGTGCGGACGCCGACGGCCGGCTCCGTAGCTGGCGCTGACGTGGACGGCGCTTCGTCGTCCGAGCTCGCCGGACGTCCCGCGGCCAGGTCAGTCTCCGTGTAGGTCTTCACGGTACCCGCGGGCGCTGCGGTCTTGCGACGCTCCTGCTCTTTCTTGGCGGCACTCGCGAGGCTCTGCGCCTGCACTGCGTCTGCGCTCATCAAAAGACAAATAAGCGTCACAATTACCGATCGGTCTATCAACACTGTCGCTCCTCCCGCCCTAGAACGGAAGGAGATTAGCACCTGGTTTTCGCCTACTTGGTTGAGGCGCGCTTGGTCATCGCTTCACTGATGTAGCGCTGCGGATCCTTCAGCAGAGTCTTCGCCGACGGAATGAGCGAGATCGCCTTCTTGAGCTGCGGATCGAGCGGATAGAGACGCTGGCGCGCGGCTCCCTCACCGAAGACCTGACGCATCGTCTCTTCAAGAATCTCCGCTTCCACTTCCGCGCGGCTGTTCTGGAACTCGCGCTCGTCGAAGGTGATCTTCTCGGACTTCAGGAAATCCACGAACTCCGAAACGATGGAGGGCGTTACCTGGAAATCCTTGCGAATGAGGCGGACCTTGTCGTTGCCGACATTGGCGCGCGAACCGGCGCCTTCAACCGCGGTCTTCTCGGCCACTTCAGCCGATTCGAAGTGGCGCGCGAAGTTCACGAACGCCTGCTTCGACTGAAGACCCTGCACCACGGTTCCGGTTTTGCCCGGCTCGATGCAGGTGTCGGGCGTGATGCCGTCTCCACCAAACACTCGCCGCCCGGCGTCGGTCAGACGGGGACCGGATCCTTCGACATCGCAGCCCGCGCGCTCGGATGGCGCCTGATAATCCTCGAGCGCGGTGTTGCCGCCGTAAGGACGCTGAATGGAGCGGCCGGAAGGCGTGTAGTAGCGGGCGGTGGTGAGGCTCAGCGCATAGCCGCGCACGCTGCGCAGAGGCGAGACGGTCTGAACCAGACCCTTGCCGAAGGTCCGCTCCCCCACGATCAGGCCGCGGTCATGATCCTGAATCGCGCCGGCGACGATCTCAGACGCGGACGCGCTGTGGCGCGACGTCATGACCACCAGGGGCACCTGCGACCAGGGCGAATCGTTCTCGGTGATGTAGCTGAACTCGTCGCGCGGCAG
>JBDTQB010000511.1:0-3062 GCA_039932395.1 Vicinamibacteria bacterium
CTTGCCGTCTTTTGTCTGCACAGACTCGATGCGGTCGCCGTTCGTCACGAACGACATGACTTCCTGTTCGTAGTAGATGTGACATCCGGCGTGCGAGGTGATGAAGTCAGCCAGGCGGGAGACGAGGTACTTGAAGTGCTTGCGAGGGTAGTAGGCGCCGCGGTTGTAACCAGAGAAGAGACCGTTGTAGGCAAGGATCGAGAGATCCTTCGGCGGGCACATGAAGTTCCCCGCGTTAGCAATGAGGACGGCCTGGGCTTCCTGACTGAGGCCGCACTCGTCGAACACCTGCTGAAGCGTCTTGCCCATGTAACGGATCAGGGTCAAGAACCGCCAGCCCATGGTCGGGACCTGCCACCAGCGGAACTTCTCGGGCAGTTGACTCACCTCCGCGGTCAGGCGGTCGAGGATGTTGGTGAACGCCTGCACGCGAACGCCTTGACCTGGATACGCGGCCTCGATATTGCGAGCCAGGCGATCGTAGCCATAAGGGATGGCCACCCGCTTCCGGTCCGGGAGAATCACATGATCGTAGCCGTCCGGATCGAGTGGCTCAAAGACGATGTCTTCATTCAGATTGAGTTTCTGGAGAAACCGCCAGACCCGGTCGCCTTGGCCGCAGCCCCAGATGTAGTGAATCTGCGCGCAGAAGGAGAACTCGCCGTAGCTGAACGAGTGGACGTAGCCGCCCGGCAGGTCGTGGGCCTCCAGCATGCAGACCCGCTGCCCGCTCTCGGCGAGAAGGGCAGCCACGGTGAGTGCCGCCATCCCCGTGCCGATGATGACGGTGTCGTACCGCGGATTCGATGCGTAGAGAGCATCCTGAGCCGCCTTCTCTTTGGCAGTGAGAGCGCCCGTGCTTGGGGACTTGTTGCTGGCTTGGGGTTCTTGCATGGCGATTTATGCTCAGCCTACTCGGCAAGCATGGGAAAGCTCCGAGGACAAGGAGTCAGCGCCGGATCGCGGCGCCGACCGAACTAGATACTGACAATCCTCGATCTTAAGGTCGCAACGTAAATTCGGCGTGGCGATGCCGCAGTTACCGCTTGTTGAGGTACTCCGGGCTCTTGCGGAGTTCGCGGACGAGGTCGGCTTCCGTCCAGTTCGCCTGGAAGACCTTGTCGACCCATCCGTCGGCGGCGGGTCCTGGGTCACGATTGAGCTCAGAGCGATACGCGCGAGTCACGATGGCCCGGGCCTTCTCCATGGTCATGACACTCCGGTCGCGGTACTCGGTGCTTTTGGTGAGCGCGTCGCGCACGTCCTGTTCCGACCACCGGTCATTCCGCATGTGGCCGCCGTAAAGACGGAGGCCGGTGGCGTCCGCGTCACGCTTCAGAACCTCCTGATAGAGCCTTCGAACCGTGGCATCTGGATCCGGGCCACTTGGCGCCGAACCGAGGCGGCGGACCCGATATTCCTCGCTGGTCTCAAGGGCATGACGCAAGTCCTGCTCCGTCCAGCGATCGTTGGCGAAGCGGGTACGGTACTCGGTCAACCCCGCGCCGTCGGCGTCGCGCCTGAGGACCTCGAGGTAGACGCGACGGATGACCTCGTCCACATCCTGGGCTCGCGGAGTCACGTTCGCCTGGCTGCCGTCGCCAGCCCGATTGTCTCCGCTTCGGTCGCCGTACCGTCCTCCCCGGTTGTCCCCTTGACCCCGGCCTTGGCCTTGCTGGCCATTTCCAGAGCCCCGTGTCACACGGACCGAGGACAGGGACTCATTCCAACCCGTGCTCCGAAGATTTCGGACGTCGCGATCGAACTGGATCGACCGGCCGCCGAAGCGCTCCAGCTGATACACCGTCACCTCCGCGTTGCCGAAGAAGCGAATCGATGAGATCTGATCGCTCATGCCGCGCGCGAGGCGTCCGAGATTCTGCCCTGCGTTCGCGCAGAAGAAATCGCCGCTGAATCCGGGATCACGATAGAAGCAGACGCCGGATCGGGGAGGGTTGGGCCGGCCCCACTGCGGTTGAGCCTCGACGATCTGGGCCGAGAGCAGCGCGGCTAGGCCCACGATCGAGCCAAGGGCGATCCGGTGGTTGAACGTCTGGGGATGGTTCATGTTGGCGTTTCAAGCAAGAACCGCGCCCCCCCATCGGATCCGCCAAAGTACACGCCGCTCCAAATAGGTGTGGTTTCGCAGGTCCGTGCGGCATCGGCCGGGACTGAAGCGCGTAGTCGAGCACCATCTGATGGGCCAGAGATCGAGGAGGTCCGCCGCGGCCACGCCAAAGACGCCGAGGAGCGCAAGGGTCATCTCCCTCGAGTGCGGCCTCAGGAGGTCAGAGATGCGGAGTCGGTTTCACTGGAGATCGCGGGCCTTGGCTATCACAAGAACTGTTGCACGGTCCATGCCTCGGAGGAATGGCTCGCCTCTTGCAGTCCTTCGTTGCGGGCTCCTCCCTTAAGGGCGGAGTCGTCCGCCGCGCGAAGCCGTTCAAGACAAACCAAGAGAAATAAGGAAACGATCACATGACTTCAGGAAAGACAGACGAACTTAAAGGCCGAGTGAAGGAAGCTGCCGGAGCGCTCACCGGGGACGCGAAGTTGAAGAGGGAAGGTCGGCTCGATCAGGCCACGGGAAGCGCCAAGCAAGCGGCCGAAAAGGTCATCGACAAGGTCAAGCGCGCGGTGAAGTGACTTCGATCCGCGGCCGTGCATCCAAAACCGCGCGGCCGCGCCCCAACCCCGCCATGCAAATGACTCTGGGGTGCCTCGGGATTCGCGTGGTTTTGTGTTTTAAGGATAGGGTTCTCCTTCTTTACAATCGGACCCTCTCGCTATGACTGCCAAGAAGACTTCACGCAGGAAAGCGCCAAAGTCGGTGACGATGGCCCGAAAGATCGTGGTCGTTCGTTCGCAGTTCTTCACCGCGAAAGGAGGGCCTTGGGGAAAATGCTTCCTGCCCCGCACGGAGGGGGAGCAGCGCTTGTGGCTTGTGAAGTCGGAGCCGCATGTCTTCTCATGGGCCGACCTCATGGCGTCCCCGAATCGCACGACCGCATGGAACGGCGTGCGCAACTTCACGGCACGGAACTTCATGCGCGATGGCATGA
>JBDTQB010000512.1:0-3032 GCA_039932395.1 Vicinamibacteria bacterium
CCTGCGACCAGGGCGAATCGTTCTCGGTGATGTAGCTGAACTCGTCGCGCGGCAGGCGGCCCTTCGTGTAGACCACCATCTGGCCCTTCTTGAGGAAGAGGTTGGAGACGGAGAACGCCATGTCGAGAAGGCCGCCGGGATTGTCGCGGATGTCGAGGACGTAGGAAGTAGCGCCCTTCTCCTTCAGGGTACGCAGAGCGCGCTCAAGGTCGCGTTCGCAATCAGACGGCTCGGTCGGACGGCAGGCCGTGGTCTCGTTGAAGTCGACGAGGCGGATGTAGCCGACATCGTTGGAGACCATGAACGAGTAGGGCACGGAGTGAAGAGGAATCTCGTCGCGAACCACCACGAATTCAAGTGGCTGCGCGTAGCCCTCGCGTTCCAGTTTGATCTTGACCTGCGAACCCTTGGGTCCGCGCAGACGCTTCACCACCGCGTCGATGTCCATGCCGCGCGCATCTTCGGACTCGATGCCGACGATGATGTCGCCGGCCCGGATGCCGAGGCGATGAGCGGGCGAACCTTCAAAGGGCGAGACCACCGTGATGCGACCATCGAGCGAAACGATGGTGATGCCGAGTCCGAAGTAGGAGCCCTTCTGCTGCTCCTGCATGCGCGAGAACTCCTTCACCTCGAAAAAATTCGAGTGGGGATCGAGGGTGCGCAGCATCTCGCGAATCGACGAGGCGACCGGCTTCGAGGGATCCACTTCCTCGACGTAGTTCGATTCGATGGCCGACAGAATCTCGGAGTAGCGCTTCAGATGCGCCTCACGCGAATCGGCCACGGCGGGCGCCTGCATACTGCCGAAGGCGCTTCCCGTGAGAGCGGAAGCTCCAATCAACGCCAGGCTTGCGACGGTCGCGCGAACTGAACGGCTCATGCCTTCACCTCTGTGAATGTCCGTGGGAACGATCAAGCGAATCTTCAACCTGATTATGGTCTTGAAGCGCCTCTCGGCGGTAAGCCAACGAATTGAACGCGCAGGTTTACGGCTCGGCCTTGGGCTTCGGCTGCGAGCGCCACCAGACCACGAAGCCAGCGATCATCGCGAGAAGCACACCGACCACGATGAAGACGTGCTGCTGCATCCAGATATCGAGCCCCTTGACCCAGCCAATCGCACGCTCGCCGTAGACCACACCAAGCGAAGCCCAGATGATGTAGCGAAGACCCCGCGCCAGGAACACGGTCAGGGCGAAGCGCCAGCGCGGCATGGCGAAAATGCCCGCGGCGAGGACAAATCCCTTGAAGGGCATGGGCGGCGGCGAAAGCGCCGGGATGGCGATGGCGAGCGCGCCGTAGCGCGTCAACAGATCCTCCGCCTTCGCCAGCCGGGCTGGAGAAACAAAGCGCGTGGCCAGCTTCTCTCCCCCGCGTCTGCCCGTCTCATAGAGAAGAAGGCAGCCGGTCATCGAACCAAGCGCGGTGGCAAGAATGAACTCCCATGCGATACCCGGTTGGCGAGCGGCTCCTGTCACGATGAGCAGATCGCTCAATTCAGGGAGCGAGACGAACGAGCCGTCGGCCACCGCCACCAGATACATCCCGAACCAGCCGAGCTTCGGAACAGCCACTTCTTGAATCCAGAGGATCAGGTCATGCATGGCGTGGATTCAGGGCGCGAACGGGAGTCAGTCGGGCGAGTTCGCCTACTTCCCCGCGATGAGGGTGAGGGTGATGTCGAACTTCAACGTGGAGTTGCCGGGGATAGACGCATTGCCGGTCTTGCCATAGGCGAGTTCGGGCGGAACGGTGAGACGACGCTTGCCGCCCACCTGCATTCCGGGAATCCCCTGGTCCCAGCCTTTGATGACGTTGCCCTGACCCAGACGGACGACGAAGTTGCTACCGGCGTCAAACTGAGTTCCGCTGGTGAAGGTCCCAACGTAGGTGACAACCACGGTGTCGCCGGTGACAGCCGCGGGACCGGTGCCGACCACAAGATCTTCGATGGTGACTGTGGCATCGCTGGGCGAGGTTCCGCCGCAGGCGGGCAGCATCACCGCAAGCGCCACCGCCGCGGTCAGGGACAGAAAGGCCTTAAGAGATTTCATTCGGACCAGAGTCTAAGGTGCGGCGCTTCGCTTCGCAGAATCACAGCCTCAGCAGCGTTCCTGCTCAGACGCTGCCAGTTCGTGCGCCACCTCATCCGCGATCCGTGCGATGAGCGGGTCATGGGTCAGCGCCAGACCCTCCTCGGCCACCTCGAGCGCCTCCCTAAAACGACGCTGCTCACGCAGGACTCTGATGAGCGGCGGATACACAAGCGACGCCGCGCGCGCATCGCGCGCTTCGCGAGCATCCTTGCGCGCTTGCAGCAGAGCCTCGATGCGCTCTGTCACCTCGCCCGCAGACTCATTCGCGAGAGGGGACGAAGCACTCTTGCGGCGCACCGCGCGCGCAGAGTCGGTCAGGTCCATGGTGCGGACGTATTCCCTCAAAGCGAGATGCGTGCTCGGAAACGCGAGTTCATCCCAGGGAATCTCCTGCGGCTGATAGACATGAACTTCGAGGCTTTCATCGCCCGCGATTGGCGTGCCGGAGATCGTCGTCGCGGCATAGGCCGTCACCACCACTTCGCTGTCGACGAATGAGTACGCGCCGAGCAATCGCCCGATCTCAACTTCGAGACCCACTTCCTCCCACGTCTCGCGCTTCGCTGCCGCTTGAAGCGTTTCCCCACGGTCCACGAACCCGCCGGGGTGAACCCAGAAACCGGCGCGCGGTTCGATCTCACGACGCAGGAGGACGATCCCGCCTTCGAAGTCGACGACGGCGCCCGCCGCGACCTTCGGATTCAGATACATCACGAAGCGGCACTGCGTGCAGACGAGACGCTCAGGCTCGATCGCCTTCAGGCGGCGCTTGTCGAGCGAGGCTCCACACTTGGGGCAAAACTTGTATCCAGGATCGGCAAGCACGGCGGCGAGCCTAACGGGCGTCGAGTTTCCGTCCCGCGTTCAGCTGGTCGAAATTCAACATCGCATTGAAGACAAGGAAGTAGCTCCCCTTCGTTTCGCCGCGCCAGA
>JBDTQB010000513.1:0-3032 GCA_039932395.1 Vicinamibacteria bacterium
CAACCCTCGCCGAAGTCGGCTTCGCCTATATGAAGAAGTTCGGCGCGCAGAATGTCCAGACCGAACCTGGCAAGCCCCAGGGCTACGAAGAGACAGGCAGCGTCTCGCGCGATATCCCCGGGCTCGGCTTCTCCGCGAAATCCTCGAACTTCCCGAATCACACCTTCGAGATGGAAGCTGATGCGCTGACGGACGTCGGCCATCAGGGCTTCACGGTCGACGCGGTCAGTATGGCCGCGCTCCTGTTCGACTTCGCCACCCGCCCCGAGTACCGCGCTCTGGTGAAGAAGGAGTTCAGCGGGATTCAAGCCCTGCAGGCCGAGTACATCACCGCCCTGGCGAAGCCCTATCAGGTGCCGAAGGTCGCGGATCCGAAGTAGTCCCTGCACTCGGTCTGACGTTATTCTGGGTGCTTCCCGGCTCACCTCTTGCCTGCGTACTTGTGGCGGGAGCATGTTCGGTTTGATGGAAAGAAGGTTCATGATGACTTGGGACAGGCGTACCGCAACCAGCGCGACATCCACGGATCCGTCTCTGACTCGGGCGCGGGAGCAGAACGAGAAGGTCAAGGAGAAGGTCGCGGACTGCGCCGACGAACTCGCCGTGGTGAACGAAGTTCTCAAGCGCGAGGCCGCGGAGGGCGCTCCTTCAAAGGAGGCCACGGCGGCGATTCGCCGGAGCGAGTGGGTGGAGAGCAAGGTTCAGGAGTGCGCGGCCGAACTTGAGACCATCAACAGCGTGCTCGACAACGGAATCGACGAGCGCTCGCATCTTGAGCGGCGTCTGTCCAGCACGGCGGCCGCCCTCTCTGAGAGCAATGCCCGAGCCGAGGAAGCCCGCTATCTCGCGCTGCACGATGCGCTGACGCGCTTGCCGAACATGAGCCTGTTTGAGGACAGGCTTGACCTCGCACTCGCCCAGGCGAAGCGCTACCAGCGCCGGTTTGCCGTGATGTTCATTGATCTCGATGGCTTCAAGGCCGTCAACGATACTCACGGCCACGATGTCGGCGACCGTGTTCTTCAGAACGTCGCCGATCGGCTTCAGTCGGCGGTTCGCAGTGGAGACACCGTGAGCAGGCGGAGCGGCGACGAGTTTCTCTTTCTCATGATGGAAGCGAAGGATGAAGCGACCGTGGCGAATCTCGCCTTGAAGATCGGGGCGGCGGTGGCGGTGAACTGCGAGATCGAAGGGGTTTCCGTCGGCGTCGCTCCCAGCATCGGAATCGCGCTCTATCCGGAAGACGGCCTCACCGACGACGATCTTCTGAAGAACGCGGATACGGCGATGTATTTCGCGAAGCAGGAGAAGAGCGGCCACGCCTTCTTCAGCCGGCTTCCCGCCTGACAAACGCGTCCCGTCTCTGACGCGCTGACTGAGAGGGCTCGGCTTATAGTCCGTCTGCGTTTCAAACCCTCAGGAGTTGCCATGAACCCTCGCTTGCTTGGCCGTGCCGCGGCCGTTTCTCTTCTTGCTGTCTCCTGGGTGTCGGCTCAGACGAGGGTCGCGAAGCCGGCCGTCGCGTCTCCCACATCGATCGCCCTCACCAAGCGGCCCCTGGCCCACCGCGACTACGATGCGTGGCGTTCGATCGCGACGCCGATCGTCTCCCGTGACGGCCGCTACTTCGCGTACTCGTACATGCCCGAAGAAGGCGATGGCGAACTGATCGTCCGTGACCTCAAGCTTGGGAAGGAAAAGAACTATTCGGTCGGAGCGTTGCCACCTCCGCCGCTCCCCGATCCTGATGCGAATCCTGATGCGCCGCCGCTGGTGCGCAACGTGCGGATCTCTTTCACGTCCGACAGCCGCTACGTGGTGTGCACAACCTACCCGCTCAAGGCCGACACCGATCAAGCGAAGAAAGCGAAGAAAAAACCGGAGGAGATGCCCAAGGGTGGACTGGTCATTGTTGATCTCGCCACTCTGGAGTCGACGTCGATCGCGTCCGTGAAAAACGTGCAGGTTCCGTCGAAGGCCGGAACGTGGATTGCCTACGCGAAAGAGTCGAAGGATCCAGCACCCCCGCCCGCCAAGCCCGGAGTCACCCGCAAGGAATACGGCACCGATCTCGTGGTGCGTGACCTGATGTCGGGGCAGGAGAAGACCTTCCCGAACGTGACCGACTACACGGTGGCGCGCGACGGCAAGATGCTTCTCTACGCCGTGTCATCGAAGACGGACTCGGAGAACGGCGTCTTCGCCATGAACGCGGGTGCCCGTCAGGAAACGCCGTGGACGCTCGCCTCCGGTCCTGGCCGTTACCTCAAGGTCACCTGGGATCGCCAACAGAGCCGTGCTGCCTTTGTGAGCGACCGCGATGACGTGGCTGCGGCTTCGAAGGCGCCGCGTTTCAAGGCGTATCTGTGGAACCGAGGACCGGCGGCCGCGACCGTCGCGGTTGATTCGTCCACGACCGGGCTCCCCGCGACGCTCACGGTCTCCGACAAGGGGGCTCTTGCGTTCTCGCGCGATGGCAGCCGTCTCTTCATTCCTACCGCACCTCCTCAGGCCGCGCCGAAGGCTGAGTCCGACGAGACGACGCCGGCCGACGAGAAGGTCGTCGTTGATATCTGGAACTACAAGGACGACCTGGTCCAGCCGATGCAGCGCGTCCGCGCCGCCGGAGATCGCGCCCGCACCTATCGCGGCGTCTATCAGATCGCCGACAAGCGCTATACGCAGGTCGCGGACCCGACTCTGCGATCGGCGGTGTTCTCCGATGATGGATCGCTTTCCGTGGGCTTCGACGACGCGCCGTATCGCCGCATGATCGACTACGACACGACCTACAACGACGTCTATCTGATCGATGGCGCCGGCCGGCGTACGTTGGTTCAGAAGAAGTGGCGCGGCGGTGGCTTTGGCGCGGGGTTCCAGTGGTCGCCCTCTGGCGCCTATGCGATGTTCTTCGCGGACGGTCATTGGAATGTTCTGAACTCTAAGGACGGTTCGGTCCGCAATCTGACCGAGAAGATCCCGGTGAAGTTCTTCGATGAGAAGAACGACTCGCCTGCGCCCGCCGGAAGCTA
>JBDTQB010000514.1:0-3017 GCA_039932395.1 Vicinamibacteria bacterium
AGTCCTTTTACCGTCACTGCCGGTTGTCGACGGATCTCATTGAACTTCGCAACGCCGTCCAGACCGCCCTTCTGGTCGTGCACGCCGCCTCGCTGAATCCGGTCAGCAAGGGCTGTCACTACGTTGTCGACGAGGAGTAGATCCTTACCTCGTACCTGGCGAGCCAGCCACTCGTGGCCGCTGACGCAGGCCTGAATCTGGCAAGGGAACCAGCTCTGGTCCGCATGCCAGCCAGGGGATCGGCGCGGTGATTCATTGGAAACAATGGCCCGCCTTCCGCGGAGAGTATTCTCGCGCCAGACAACAGGCATGGCTTTTTCAGGCAATTCGAACCGTGGTTCACGCACCCGAATGAAGTCCCGGAAGTGGAGCCTGCTGCTTCTCGCCGGCCTCCCGCTCGTGGCTCTCCACTTGGGCCTCCTCATCGAGAGGGCTCTGCATTGGGAAACCATCGACTCGGTCGTGGTCCTCCGCTGGACCCTGGCCGTGGCCCTGCTCGGCTTGCTGAAGCGCGTGATGCCACGGTTCGATCAGCTCCGCTCCCCGTCGCTCGCGATCGCCGCGATCCTGATTTTCGGACTCATCCACCTTCCGATCGCCGCGCCCGAGCCGAGCCTGCCGCTCGCCGCCACCGGGTTTGGCCTTGCCCTGTCGCTGGCCGTCGTGGAGCGGCGGTGTGGTTCCCTTGCCGTGAGCCACCAAATGGCGTTCCTGGCCCGGCCCGGGTATCCGGAACGGAGCCTCGTCGTCTCGCGGGATGCGTTGAAGGACCGGGCGCCGCCGTCAGCGCGGTAGCCCTCCTCTCTCTGCTCGTCCTTCAACCTCCTTAACTCGCGAGTCCATCATGGAAATTTCTCCACTTCATCAGGCCGTGCTGTACCTTCCCATCCTCTCCACCTTCTGCGCCGCGTTCTTCGCCATCGTCCTCTTCCGCCGGTTCGCGCAGAAAGGAGCGGGACCCCACCTCTTCTGGTGGGGCCTGGGAATGGTGACCTACGGAATAGGCACTTTCACCGAGGCCTTCACAAGCCTCGTGGGATGGAACGAGACCGTGTTTCGCTTCTGGTACGTGACGGGCGCCTTCCTCGGCGGCTATCCGCTGGCCCAGGGCTCGGCTTACCTGCACCTGGGAGCAAAGACCGCGAACCGCTGGGCGTACTTCTGGGGCACGGTCATCGCGCTCGCGTCCATCGCCGTCTTCCTTGCTCCCATCGATTCAACCCTCGCGGAAACGCATCGTCTCTCGGGCAACGTCCTTCAATGGAAGGCGGTTCGGTTGGTGAGCCCGTTCATCAACACCTGGTCGCTTATCTTTCTGGTTGGGGGCGCCGTGGTCTCGGCCCTCAAGTTCAAGGATGACGCGCGTTTCAAGGGCCGGTTCGTCGGCAACGTCCTCATCGCGGTGGGCGGAATCCTTCCCGGCATTGGCGGTTCGATGACTCGCGCGGGCTACGTCGAAGCCCTCTACATCACCGAGTTGATGGGCCTCGTCCTCATCTACATGGGATATCGCTCGTGCCTGGCCGCGCCTTCGGTGCCGGCGGTTGCGCAGCCGGTCGCACTCGCCTTGTAGAGCTGCTCACCCTTCGACTCCGAAGCCGACGGACTGCTGCTCAGGGACCGCCCTTCGACTGCAGCGCAAACGGACCCTGGCTCAGGGCGAGCGACTGAGCCGACAGAGAGCGCTCAGGGCAAGCCCTTCTACTTGCGAAGTTGTTCGACCGTCGTCAGGACAGTCCTGGCGACGATGTCGATCTCCTCAGTCGTCGTGCTTCGGCCAAGCGAGAAACGGAGCGAGCTGTTGACGCGGTCCCGTGCATAGCCCATGGCTTTGAGGACGTGCGACGGCTCAGGTGATCCGGCGGCGCAGGCAGCACCCGTCGAGACCGCGATGCCGGCCATATCCAGCGCGATCAGCAAGTCCTCACCCGGAACGCCTTCGAACCACAGGCTGGATGTGGACGCGATGCGTCCTTGTGTGGCGCCGTTGCGCGACACTTTGCCGTCGCCTGCCTGAATCAGTTTCGTTTCGAGCTCATCGCGAAGCTGGCCGATGCGCGCCGCGTCTGCGCCCAACCGCGACTGCGCCAACTCGGCCGCCTTGCCGAAGCCCGCAATCGCCGCGACGTTCTCTGTGCCCGCGCGTCGATTCCGCTCCTGCGATCCGCCGCGGACCAGAGCCGTCATCCGTGTCCCGCCCCGCACGTAGAGCGCGCCAACCCCTTTCGGCCCGTAGATCTTGTGCGCCGACATCGTCATGAGGTCGACGCCCAGACGCGAGACGTCGATCGAGACTTTGCCCAGTCCCTGAACGGCGTCTGTGTGCATGAGCGCGCCTTTCGACTTCGCGATCTCAACCGCCTCCGCCACCGGCTGAATCACGCCCGTCTCGTTATTGGCGAACATCACGGAGATCAGCGCAGTCGCGTCCGTGGCTGCGGCGCGTATCTCGGCAACGTTGACCCGGCCGTCCTCACCGACGCCCGCCAGCGTCACCTTGTGCTTTGAGCGATCGAGCGCCTTCGCGCAATTGAGAATCGCGTGATGCTCGATGGCCGTGGTCACCAAATCGGTTTTCGTGACGCCGCCCTCCGACTCGCCGCCCGCCTGCAGTGCACCGACGATCGCCATGTTGTCGGCCTCGGTGCCACTGCCGGTGAAGACGATCTCCGCGTCGCGCGCGCCAATCAGCGCGGCCACCTTCGCCCTTGCTTCATCGATCGCGCCCCGCGCCCGCTGTCCGAAACCATGCACCGACGATGGATTGCCGAAGTCCTCGCGCAGATACGGCAGCATCGCGTCGAGCACCTCGGGGTCGAGGGGTGTCGTCGCTGCGTGGTCGAGATAGATCCGGCGCACGAGGCCTGCTTAGCCCGCGAACTCTGGCCAGTCGGACATCGTCGTCGTCGTCTTGACGATGTGCATGCCGGCATCGCGGAATCGATCCAACGCGTTTTGGGCCGCGTCCGTGAAGTCGGCGAAGAACGAGCCAGGATTCGATGGATCCGGCACGGCCA
>JBDTQB010000515.1:0-2987 GCA_039932395.1 Vicinamibacteria bacterium
GGCGTGTCATAGATGTCGAAGAGCTTCCGCGGCTTCGGCGCGGACATCCAGAGCTGTCCCTTAGTCGGCTGATACAGCACGCCCTGCTGGGGGAAGGACTCGATCTCCACGCTGCTGTAGCCATACTCGCGCGCGAAGCGGGCCATCACTTCGCTCTCGCGGAAGTGGCCGTCGGCCTTGTACTCGCTCAGCGGACGGACGCGCTGATACGGCACCAGTTCCATCAGATGGTGCATCGCGCGCTCGCCGGACGCTTCGTCGATGATGCCGCGCATCTGCTTCCAGTTGAGGAGCGTGCGGTCTTCGGCTTCCTGGGCGGAGAGAAGGGCCGGAAGGAGCAGCAATGCAGCAGCCGCGGAGAAACGCTTAAGGACAGAGACGGAGAGGGAAGTCGTCATAGTTGCGGAGTCTAGCGAGCCGTTTGCCTGGATGGTGGCGAGGCTGTTCCTGAGCGCTGTTAGTCGTGAGTGAAGTCGATCCCTTCCTGAAAGAGTTGCGGTGAGTCGCACATACCGCGATCCGGTCGGCCGAGCGAAGGATCTCCGCATCCGGGCACGGCGGCTGCGGGCGGCACTAAAACCGTGTGCCGACCTTAGCCGCCTCAACGCTCGGAATGTCGCCGACGGACAGCGCGACTCCTACGCGAAGGCCCGGCTGCGGAGATCCTTCGCTCGTCCGTGTTTCCGCGCGAGCCGCTACCCGGCCCCTGCTGGCGCGAAGACCAAAGTTTCTAAGACTGCGTTTTCCATCTCGGAAGTATCGCTCCCAAATGTCGACAATTGACGATGCCGACAAATCGTTGAGGGTGACATCGTCGCGCCCACCTGCGAGTTGTATCTGCACTAGGAACAGACCCGGCTTTGCCGTTGGACGAACCGTGAAGGTGTGTTGATTGAGTGGACTAGTAGCCGCGACCGTGCCTTCTGCCATCCACCGGGCTCTGATTGCCTCCACGTCGTCCTCGCTCATGATGGTTAAGTCCGCGAGATTCAGTCCCACCGTGGGCGGCCAGACGAACGCGTCTCGATCCTCCCAGCCAGTCGTCGGTTCGAAGGCGAACCCCATGTTTGGATTCTCGATGTCAAGGTCCTTGGGCATCTCCATCGTCACCGCTTGAAGGACGACCGAACCGATCGTAACCGTCGTAAGGGCGCCCGGCTTTCCGTCGGCAGCCCTCAGCGGTGCGTACCACAACGAAGCGGAGCGTTCGAATCCTCGCGAGAACGTGCTCTTCGTTAAGCTCGTCAGCGCCGCAGAAGATGCAAACGACTTTCGATATCTCTGAGTCGACCGAATCGTTCATGTAGTTCGCCCTTTCGATTGAGAGTGAAGTCCGGATAGCAAAGGACTCCGCTGCGACCACGCGCCCCCCGTACCGAGAGGTCAAGCGTCGAGCCCCGTATGCCTTAACACGCCGCAGAGAAGCGCTTGAGGAGGGAGACGAAAAGGGAGGTCGTCATGGCCACGAAGTCTAGCGAGCCGTTTGCCTGGATGGTGGCGAGGCTGTTCCTGCGCGCTGTTAGTCGTGAGTGAAGTCGATTGTGCCCCTGAAAGAGTTGCACACCTCGCTCTGCCGTGTTTCCGCGCCAGCCGCTACCAAGTCTCTGCTGGCGCGAAGACCACCGTGCGGAGGACGCTGGCCCCCCGACGTGAGCTGGAGGCCCGCAAGGTTCCTATGAGGGTTGGCGACCCGGTCAGGGTCGCTCCATTCATTGAGAGGTCATGCGGGCCGGAACCGAACGAGGGGTCTCCGGCCACGGCCGCAGCTTCACCTCGTTCGCGTGACGTGCGAATGAGCGCGTGCCGAGGAAGCACCACCCCGTGGGCCCACTTGCTGATTCAGGCGCCTGTCGCGCTCGGAAGCTTGGCTCCGACCCAGCCTGTGATGCCTGCCGACATGACCTTGACGTTGCGGTAGCCGAGCTTCTCTGCCCGTTTCGCCGCGTTCGGTGCCTTTCGGCAGAGTTGGCCCGAGCAATAGAAAACGATCGGCGCGTCCTTGTCCGCCGGAAGGTCCGTCGGCGCATAGTCGACCGGATCGAGGTTCGCAGCACCCGGAACGTGGGCCTTCGTCCAACTCTCTCGCGAGTTGACGTCGATCACGGTGACTTGATCCTGCTCCACCAGCCGATTCAGGTCAGCGGGGGAGATGACTTTGAGGCCCATCAGTCGCGCGAACATGATCGTCTCCTAGCGCCCCTGGCTCAGGGTCGTCGGACCGCCGTTTCCGGGGATTGAGAGACGACTGCAGGCCTGTGTCGACATCACCAGAAAGCTTGCGCCCAGAAAGCAGGCGGCGATTCCGTTCGCATGTTCGATCGGCGCCAGCATCCACGCGAGCATGTAGCCGAGACCTCCAAGCGTCAGGCTCCATCCCGTGAAGCGGCGTTTCGCCTGCTCGGCCGCCGGATGGCGCGGACCTCTTCGGGGAAGGTTTTTCGGAATCGCGTTCCCCATGAAGATCACCAGTGCGCCGCCCAGAACGCCGAACAGGCGATGCGACAGATCCGGGCCGATGTATTCAGGGGAGAGAGCCTTGATCACGATGGTGCCCTGGCAGAACAATCCCGCCGCGACCAGACTTCGCCCGATCTCGGCGCGCCACGGTGCGTGAATATGCGTCATCGCTTACCTCTTTGCCCGCGCCCTTACAGGCGTCATGGCTTTGTCGTTGTTCGAGATCTGGAGCCCGAAGGTTCGCGCGAAACCGAGCAGCGCTTCTTCGAGAACGGACATCTTCAGCCGATAGGTGATGGTTCGGCCGCTCTTGTCGGCTTCGATGAGATCCGCGTTCACCAGCACCGCGAAATGCGCGGACATCGTGGGCTTGCTGACATCGAAATGATCGGCCAATTCGCCTGCGCTCATCGGAGCCCGCTGAAGCAACTCCAGGACTTTTCGCCTCGTCGGATCCGCGAGCGCCTTGAACACCTTGGTCATGTGTTGATATTTAGCCAAATATCTAAATATTTGTCAAGCCCTTTCCG
>JBDTQB010000516.1:0-2981 GCA_039932395.1 Vicinamibacteria bacterium
ACATCTATGCGATGCCGATCGGCGGCGGGGAAGCGAAGAACCTCACCACCGGTGCGATGTGGGACATGCAGCCGCGCTTTTCTCCGGACGGCAAACTGATCGCGTTCACCTCCGATCGCTCGGGCGGCGACAACATCTGGATCATGAACCGTGACGGATCGAGCCCGAAACAGGTCACCAAGGAGACGTTCCGTCTTCTCAACCAGCCCGCCTGGTCGCCCGATGGTCAGTACATTGCCGCACGCAAGCACTTCACCGCGGGGCGTTCTCTCGGCGCGGGCGAGATCTGGATCTATCACGTCTCAGGTGGCGATGGACTTCAAGTCACCAAGAAAGCGAATGAGCAGAAGGACGTCAACGAGCCCGTCTTCTCGAAGGATGGAAAGACGATCTACTACTCGCTCGATGCCACGCCCGGCTCCAACTTTGAGTACAACAAAGATCCGTACGCCGGCATCTACGCGATCCGCGCCGTCAACATCGAAACCGGCGACAACGAGGTTGTGACCGGCGGCCCGGGTGGCGCCGTGCGTCCGGTTCTTTCCCGCGATGGCAAGACGCTGGCCTTTGCTCGTCGCGTGCGTGACAAGGAAGTCTTGATGCTCCGCGACCTCGCGTCGGGTCGGGAGACCCAGGTTTATGACGGGCTGGAGCGCGACATGCAGGAAGCGTGGGCCATCCATGGTCTGTATCCGACGTACGCCTGGATGCCGGACGATTCCGCCATCGTGATCTGGACGGGCGGCAAGATCAAGAAGCTCGACCTCAAGACGAAGACCGCGACCGAGGTTCCCTTCCATGTGAAGGACACCCGCGCGATTACCGAAGCTGTCCGCTTCCCGATCGAAGTCGCACCCGACAAGATGGTGGTCAAGGATCTTCGCTTCGTCGAAGTCTCGCCTGCGGGTGACAAGGTTGTGTTCCAGGCGCTCGGACACATCTGGATTCGCGACCTTCCAGAGGGCAAGCCAAAGCGACTCACGTCGCAGACCGATCACTGGGAGCTGTACCCATCGTTCTCCCGCGACGGCAAGAACGTCGTCTATACGACATGGGATGACGAGAAGCTCGCTTCGGTGCGCATCGTTTCTGCGAGCGGTGGGGAAGGCAAAGCCATCACCACCGAGCCCGGCCACTACGCCGAACCCGCGTTCTCTCCCGATGGCGCCACCGTGGTCTACCGCAAAGGTGGCGGCGGCTTCCTTCGTTCAGATCTGTATTCCGCGAACCAGGGCATCTACAAAGTCGCGGCGAGCGGTGGAACGCCGTCATTGATCGTGAAGCGCGGTTCTCGCCCGCACTTCGGCAAGGCGAACGACCGAGTCTTCTTCCAGAAGTTTGAGGGCGACACGCGGACGCTGGCCAGCATCGGCACGGATGGTCGCGATGAGCGTTCGCACTTCTCCTCCAAAGAAGCGACAGAGTTTCAGGTGTCGCCCGATGGACATTGGGTCGCGTTCCGCGAAGGCTTCAAGGCGTTCATCGGCGCGTTCGCCATGTCCGGACAGAAGGCCGACCTTGGCCCGAAGACTTCGGCGTTCCCGGTCACTCAGGTGAGCAAGGAGGCCGGCGAGTACCTTCACTGGTCGGGCGATTCCTCGAAGCTCTACTGGGCCCTTGGTCCGGATCTATTTGAGCGTCCGTTGAAGGATGCCTTCAAGTTCGTCGCGAATGCGGAGACGCTGCCCGAGCTCCCCGCCACCGGCCGCAACATCAGCTTCACCGCGGACGCCGATATTCCGAGGTCGAAGATCGCTTTCGTGGGCGGACGCGTTGTGACCATGAAGGGCGACCAGGTCTTCCCGGATGGCGTGGTGGTCGTTGAGAACAACCGCATCACAGCGGTTGGTCCGCGTGGTTCGACCCCAGTTCCGACCGGTGCGAAAGTGGTCAACGTCGCAGGCAAGACGGTGATGCCCGGCATCGTCGATGTGCACTGGCATGGCGCGTTCGGCACGGATGAGATCGTGCCGCAGGAAAACTGGGTGATGTACGCGAGCCTCGGCTTCGGCGTCACCACCGTTCACGATCCCTCCAACGATACGACCACGGTCTTCGCGGCGTCCGAGATGGCGCGTGCCGGCCTGATCACGGCACCGCGCATCTTCTCCACCGGCACCATTCTTTACGGTGCAGCCGGGGACTTCCGCGCCGAGATCAACTCGCTGGATGACGCGCGCTTCCACCTGAAGAAGCTGAAAGCGGTGGGTGCCTTCAGTGTGAAGAGCTACAACCAGCCGCGTCGTGAGCAGCGTCAGCAGATCATCGCGGCCGCGCGAGAGCTGGGAATGATGGTGGTGCCCGAAGGCGGTTCGCTCTATCAGCACAACATGACGATGGTGGCCGACGGCCACACCGGCATTGAGCACTCCATTCCCGTCCCGAAGTTGTACGAGGATGTGCTTCAGTTTTGGAGCCAGACCAAGGTGGGCTACACGCCGACGTTGATCGTCGACTACGGCGGCCTTTCCGGTGAGAACTACTGGTATGAGCGCACGCGTGTCTGGCAGAACAAGCGACTGTTGACCTTCGTCCCGCAGGAGATCGTAGATGCGAAGTCGCGGCGGCCAACGATGTCGGCGGGCGACGACGACTTCAATCACATCCTCGTTTCAAAGGGTGCGAACGCACTAGCGCTGCGTGGCGTGAAGGTCAACATGGGCGCTCATGGCCAGCGTGAAGGCCTCGGCGCGCACTGGGAGATGTGGATGCTGGCGCAGGGTGGGATGAAGAACCACGATGTTTTGAAGGCGGCCACCCTCAACGGCGCTCAGTACCTTGGCCTCGACAAGGACATCGGTTCCCTGGAAGTCGGCAAGCTCGCCGACGTGATCGTGATCGATGGCAATCCCCTGGTCGACATCCGGACCACCGAGAAGGTCACACATACGATGATCAATGGCCGGCTGTACGACGCCTCCAACGGCGATCAGCTGATGCCCCTCGCAAAAAAGCGCGGCAAGTTCTTCTGGGAGCAGTAG
>JBDTQB010000517.1:0-2977 GCA_039932395.1 Vicinamibacteria bacterium
GCCGCGAACGCGATCTGGGTGACCGTCTGCTGATCGAACAGGTTGGTGACGTTGGCTTCGACGGTGAGCTTGGACGTTCCCTTGATCCTGAAACCATGGGTCACCACGGCATCGGTCTGAGTGACGAAGGGCGTGCGGCCAAGGTCGCCACGCCCTTTGTAGTAGACGGGCACGGACGCGTAGGTCACGGTCGACGAGTTGAGGGTGCCGCTGAAGGCCTGGAAGTTCAAACCGAGGTTCGTTCCCCAGGGCATCGTGTAGGAACCCTGCAGCTTGAACTGAATCGGACGGTCGGTGTTCAGCTTGCCGTTTGCTTCATTGCCTTTTTGGTCGAAGGACAGATAGAGCGCGTCATAGTACCGGCTGACGTTCGGGGCGGTGCGACCGGCCTCATCGGAACTCGCGAGACCTCCGTAGTTGCCGTAGAGGCGGCTGATCAGGAGGCTCGACGTCGCCTGCCAGCGGTTGCTGTAGCGCTTCTTCACCACGAGCTCCACACCGTCGTACTTGTTCAACACCTTGGGGACGGAGGGAAACTGGGCGCCCAGCGGCGACTTGCCGAGACCCTCGCCGGGGTTCGCGATGTAGAAGACTTCGCCGACGCCGGGAACGGAGACACCAATGTCGTCGATGGTCTGATTCCACCACTTGTGCGCGTAACGGACGCCGACGGAGACAACCGAGGTGAGTTCGTGATCGATCCCGAAGGTGAACTCCTGCTTCTTCGTCGGCTTGAGGTTCGGATCGACCAGGCTGGCGCCGAGTTCGTTGGATGGATGACGACGGTCGTTCTGCTCGATGAACGTTCCCCCGGTGCAACTCGTGCCCGCGTTGATGTCCTTGCATTCGACCGACGTCCAGTCCGGCGTGTCCAGTGCGTAGACGTAGTCGATCCAGTGATCGCCGCCCCAGGCCCCGCGCGGGAGTTCCAGCTTCATGGTGTCGTAGAAGACGCCCCAAGATCCATAGGCCTTCCACTGACTATCGCCCTTCACGTCGTACGCAAAGCCGATACGAGGCGCGATCTTGTCTCCCCAGCCGAACTTGATGCCCGGATTCTCCGGCTTGTAAGACGGGATCTCTTCGTTCTCGAGACGCACACCGTAATTCACGGTCAGCTTGTTGTTGAGGGTCCACTGATCCTGCACGAAGAAGCTGAGGTTCGTCTCCTTGATGTCGCCGCCGGTGTACTGACGGAACGCCGTGAAGTAGCCGTACTTGCCCGTGCGGCTGGTGTTGCTTAGCGTGCTGTAGGTGCTGCCCCAGAAGAAGTTGATGTTCGGATTCTGCTGGCCAAGGTTCGCTACGTTTCCGATGCGTTCGTACAAGCCGCCGACCTTGACGGAGTGGTCGCCCTTCCATCGTCCGAACCAGGTGGCATCCGTCGAGACGTTGAGTCGCGAGTAGTCGTCCTGGACCGAGAACGTGTTCGACGGGTTGTCGGCGAAGCCGCTGACCCTCTGCAGACTCGTGGGAACGTCGAGCAGATTGGTGTTCGTGGTCTGGAAGACGCGGCGCGTGCCATGGTAATAATCGCCGCCGTTGCTGAAGCTGCCGTAGCTGAAATACCCAACCGTCGTATTCAAGTAGAGCTTGTTGCTGGCGACGTAGTCGACGATGCCGCTGTAGGAATCCGTGAAGGCGTCGGTGCGGACGCTCGGACGCGGGTTGAACGACGTGGCATTCGACGTGCTCGTGCCATTCTGTTCGATCGCGGGAAGTCCGAGCGGACCTTTCTGGCGCTGGTTGCTGCCAGTCAGGCGCGCGCGCAGCTTGTTCGTGATCTGCGACGTGAGGTTGTAGGTCAGCGTCCGGTCGGTCGGCGTTCCATTGTCGAACGTCTGCGTGGCGGGGTTCGTACCGGGATTGACCCACGTCACCGTTCGCTCAGCAGCGCTCGACTGCGGGTTGTATCCGCCGAAAAACCAGACCTTGTCCTTGAGGATCGGGCCGGAAAGCGAGAACACAGGATCGACCGCATGACCCTTATCGCGGGGAGGACGGATCTGTTCCGCGAGGGCGAGGTTCGTGGGAACCTGGCGAAGGGTTGGTCTCAGATCGCCGAGATACTTGTTGTCGGTGTAGTAGACGCCGGCGGAGCCGTGGAATGTGTTGGTTCCACTGCGCGTGACCGCACTGACCACGCCGCCGAGTGCGGCGCGGAACTCCGCGTTGTATCCGGACTGCTTGACCTGAATCGCCTCCACGAAGTCCTGCACCACGACGTCGCCGTTGGTGGCCGTGTTCGTGGTCGACATGGCGGTACCGGTGCGGGCATTGGTACGGTCAACGCCGTCGACAAGAAAGCGATTCTCGGAACCTGAGGCGCCGTCAATCATCAGACCGCCGCCACGCGCTTCGTTATTGGTGCCCGGAATCTGCGTGAGCACGCTGAGGAACCCACGGCCTTTCGGAATGTTGTCGATGGTCTCGCGATTCACCGTCGCCGTCGCGGCGTTCGCCTTGACGTCGATCAACGGTGCGTCGCCTGTGACCTGAACAGTCTCGGTCATGGCACCTACCTTAAGGTTGACGTCGACCTTCAGGGTCTGTCCAAGCGACACAACCGCGGCAACCTTCGCGGGCTCAAATCCCGAAAGGGCCGCCGTGACTTCATAAGCACCCTGAGGCAGCGCGGGGAAACGGAACGTACCCGCCGCGTCGGTGACGGAAGTGCTGATGCCGGCGTTGCGCGTGCTGCGCGCCTCGACGGCGACACCCGGGAGAACACCCCCCTGCGCGTCCCTCACGGTTCCTTGAATGGAGCCGCTCTGTTCCTGTGCTGCGGCGGGACCAGCGACGGCCAATGCGGAGAGGAGCCAGGTGGCGACTCTTCTCGTCAGTTTTTTGATGGACATTCGACTTTGCTTTCATCCTCTGAGGGTCGAGGCAATGCGCCGGATTGACGGCGCGGTTCATTGGTTTTTCGGAACCCTCGGACACGCCCCGAGAAGTTCACTGAGTTGAACCAATGTAG
>JBDTQB010000518.1:0-2964 GCA_039932395.1 Vicinamibacteria bacterium
TCTTCTGTACAACATGCCGATCCGTCAGGGCAATGCGGCTACCAACCTGTTGAACGTTGCTCCCGGCATCAACAGCCAGTCCGCGTACGGTGGTGACGGTTCTTCGGCGAACGGTCTTTTGATCGACGGCGTCGATACCCGGGATCCTTCCGGCGGCACCGCGTGGACGTTCTTCAACTTCAATATCGTCGAGGAAGTTGAAATCGTCGGCATCGGCGCTCCCGCCGAATACGGCTCCTTCACGGGTGCGGTGGTCAACACCATCACGAAGAGCGGTGGCAACCGCTACGCCGGCTTGTTCGACTTCACCTACACGAAGGCGAGCTTCGCCAGCAGCAACGTTCCCGCTTCGGTCAT
Organism: Vicinamibacteria bacterium; assembly: GCA_039932395.1. Taxonomy (GTDB): domain Bacteria; phylum Acidobacteriota; class Vicinamibacteria; order Fen-336; family JAGNNV01; genus JAGNNV01. The sequence continues at coordinate 358 of JBDTQB010000518.1, forward strand.
CAAGATCAATCCGTCGCTGGCCGCCTCCGCGAAGACCAACAAGTTCACGGACTTCACCACTCAGTTCAGTGGTCCGCTGATCAAGGACAAGCTGTTCTTCTTCGCCAGCGCCCAGCGCTATCACCTCAATCAGGATCCCGCTGGGCCGTCCACGGTGCGTGATGAGGTGAGTCCGCGCGTGAACGCCAAGCTCACGTATCAGCCGAGTTCCAGCAACAACTTCACGGCTCACCTCCAGTACGATTCCTACAACATCATCGGGCGCGCCGGCGTGCCTGCACTTGTGGCGAGCGACGACCTGACGAACCAGGAAGATGCTCCCGAATGGGTCTGGCTTGGACAGTGGCGTCACATCTTCGGGCCGAAGACCTTCAGCGAAGTGAAGTACACCGGCTGGAAAGGTTTCTACGACCTCAACCCTAAGGTGAAGGCCCCGCAACATTATGACGGCGATACCAACCTCTATTCCGTCTCTCAGGGCTGGTCCTACGCGGGCGACCGTGCCCGCAATCAGGTCAACGCCACCATTTCGCACTTCGCGGATGGCTTCGGAAAGCATGACCTGAAGTTCGGCATCGAGGTCGAGCGCAGCAAGACGCGTGATCGGTACGGGTACGCCAACAACACCTACTACTACGACTACGGCGGCCAGCCGTACTACGCGTATGGTTACGGGTACGACCTCAACGGCCGCAACCGGAAGCTCGCGGGCTACGCCCAGGACGCCTGGCATGTCAACGATCGCCTGACCTTGAACCTGGGCATTCGCGCTGACCACGTCTCGGGCGGCGCTCCCGGCGGACCGTCGATCTACTCGAACACCAGCATCGCTCCTCGTCTCGGATTCGCCTTCGATCCGGCGGGCGACAGCAAGACCGTCTTGAAGGGCAGCTACAGCCAGTACTACGAGGGCATCTTCAACGACATCTACAAGCAGGCCACGTCCGGTTATCAAGATCGTATTTCCTGGGATATGAGCGGCTGTCCCGCCTACGGCCCGAATGGCCCGACCGCGGCGTATAACTGTCCGTTGAGCCGTCGCGTCGAAGTGAATCGCATCAAGGCTCCTGTCGCCACCGTGGACCCGGACATCAAACACCCGCGTGTGGATGAGTTCTCGCTTGGATTCGAGCGCGCGTTGCGAAGCAACGTGAGACTGTCCGTGACCGGCATCCTGCGTGATAACAAGAACTTCATCGGTCAGGTTCTTCCGTCGGCGCGCTGGACCAGGGTGGCTGGGACAACGACGGCGAACGCCGCATTCCCTGCGACGCCCTATACGTACTACAAATGGGCCAACCGTTCAGCATCGGCGAACGATGTCTACATCACCAACCCCGACGGCTTCCAGTACAAAGATCCTTCCGGCGCTGTTCTCGGCACGGTGGACGCGTATCGCAAGTACAAGGGCGCGATGTTCGTGCTCACGAAGGGGTATTCGAATCGATGGAGAGCCCAGTTGTCCTACGTCTGGTCGAAGACAAAGGGAACGATCAGCAACGGCACTGAAGGAACCTATGGCGTGAGCAGCTTCTACGCCAGTCCGACGCAGTCGCTGGTGAACTCCGACGGCATCGCGCCGAACGATCGCACGAACGAGATCAAGGCGATGGTGGGTGTGCAGATCCCGAAGGTGGAGATCGCGATCAATGCGTATTTCCGTTCGATCAGCGGGTTCAACTACACGCCTTACGTCCAGTTGGGGGGATCCACCAACAACTATTCGTCGACCGGTTACTACTACGCGAGTTCCGCAGGACGTCGCCCCCTTCTCGAGTCGCGCGGCAGCCGCCGTCTGGACGCCACGAACATCCTGGATCTTCGGCTTGAGAAGCTCTTCAAGCTGCACGACCATACGTTGTCGGTCTATAGCGATATCACCAACGCCCTGAACGCCGATACCGTCACCGCCGTGGTCACGAACATCGGGGGCAGCGGGGTTCTCAATCCTCCGCCGGCGTCGTTGGGCTCGACCACCACCGTGCCCTTCAACGGTCCGACCTCGGTCCTGGCTCCGCGCCAGATTCAGATCGGCGCGCGCTGGTCGTTCTAGTCGTTCGCGACAAGCCTCCGTTTGGGGTCTGACGCAAGGGCCTCGGAGCCGTAAGCTCCGGGGCCTTTTTCTTTGATGCGCCGGATTTGGCGCGACCCCCCGTGAAGTTGGGCGCCGCTGCGAGTACGATTGGCGCCCAGACAGGCCCTTCTTCCCTTCCTCAAGAAAGCTCGGAGTCTCGTGAACAGGTTCAGATTCGATTCCCTCGGCTTCCGCTACAAGCTGCTTCTTCTGCCCGCCGTGGCCGCGGTGGGTTTCGTGCTCACCCTTCTCGTCACACTTGTCTCCGGTAGCCGCTCAGCCGAGAAGCTGCGCATGGCCGAGGACGGCTATCTGCCGTCTCTCGAGATGAGCCGCAGCCTCGAGGAGACGTTGTCTCAGATTCAGCGCGGGCTGCAGGACGCCGTGGCCTCCTCCAACGCCGACTTCGCTTCTGATGTGGATCCGCTGAAGCAGGAGTTTCAGAAGACGCTCGCCACCGGCAAGACCAATCCAGTGGTGAACCAGACGGAGCTGACCCAGCTCGAGGCCTCATTCAATACCTACTACGACAC
>JBDTQB010000519.1:0-2954 GCA_039932395.1 Vicinamibacteria bacterium
CAGATCACCTTCGACCGGGGCACCGTGAGGGCGGCGAGATTCACGGGAGATCTGAGTTCCATCGTTTACAGCGCGGCCTGGGGTGGCCGTCCCATCCGCACGTTCATGACCCGCACCGATTCCGCGAATCGCGAGTCCACGGATCTCGGATTGCCCGACGCTGGCCTGCTTTCCATCTCGGAGAAGGGACAGATGGCGCTCTCGGTCGATCAGAAATACGAGGCGTGGCTGGCCGACGGCAAGCTGGCCGAAGTTGAACTGCTCGCCAAGAATCCGCGACCTCTTCTCGAGTCGGTACGAGAGGCCGATTGGATTCCTGGCACGACCGAGATGGTGATCGTTCGGCGGGTCGACGGGCACGATCGCGTGGAGTTTCCGCTGGGCAAGGTCGTCTTCGAGTCGAAAGGCTACGTCTCGCACGCGCGCGTCTCGCCCACCGGAGATCGGGTCGCCTTCCTCGACCATCAGCGTTATGGCGACAATCGCGGTCGCGTCAGTGTCGTGACGCGCGACGGCAAGGTCACGGTTCTTGGCGACGAATGGATCTCTTCGGAAGGGCTTGATTGGTCGGCGGATGGGCGCGAGATCTGGTTCACGGCGGTGGTTCCGGGAGAGCCCTCTTCGCTGCGCGCGATCGCGGCGACCGGCGACCGTCCCTCCAGACTTGTCTGGCAAACGCCTCAGCATCTGGTGTTGATGGATGTGGCCCCTGACGGACGTGTGCTGCTTGCGAGCGGCTCGATCTCGTCGTTCATCGCCAGCCGCGCACCCGGCGAAAGCCACGAAAAAGATCTTTCGTGGCTCGGCTGGTCCGATCTCTACGACGTGTCGACGGACGGAAAGGCACTCCTTGTCACGGGCTTTGAATTCTCCGACGAGTACACGACCTTCGTTCGCGGAACCGATGGCAGTCCCGCGCTGAAACTGGGCGATGGACTGTCGCTTGCACTTTCACCCGACGCGAAGTTCGCGATCGCGATGTCGCCCAAGGATCCCTCCCGCCTCTCGCTGCTGAGTGCGGGTGCGGGAGAGCCACGGATTTTGAAAGGACCCGCCGGCACCGAGAGCGTCCTGTTCCTGCCTGATGGGAAAACGATCCTCATCCAGGCTCGCGAAGGCGACCGCAGGAGCGTGTCCCGCGCCGATCTCGCCACAGGAGCGGTGCAGAAGGTCTTTGACACGGACGGACTGGCGACTTCCTCTCGTCGCGGCGCGCCTTGGGCGATCGCACCGGATGGTTCCGCCGTAGCACTTCAAGGCGCTGACGGCAAAGTGCGCGCATGGCCCCTAGTGGGCGGAGAACCGAAAGCCCTCACGACCCTGCTGGCCAGCGAGTCCCTGCTTCGCTGGGATGCTGCCAACTCGATCCTTGTCGGATCGCTCAACCGACTGACCGGTTCCATTGATCGGCTGACCCTCGGTTCCGGGGCGCGCACCCGCCTTCACGACATTCAGGTTCTCGACACCACTGGATCGCTGTTTGATCCGTTCCTGATTGCTTCCCAGGATGGAAAGGCCTACGCCTACAGCTCCAGCCGATTCTTGAACTCGTTGTACCTCGTCACCGGCCTGCGCTAGGTTCCGCCCCATGGTGACCATTGGACAGACGCCGTTGCTTCGTCTTGATCGGATGCAGGAGCCAGGCGCGGCCGAGATCTACGTGAAGTGGGAGGGTGCGAATCCCACGGGAAGCATGAAGGACCGCATGGCTCTGTCCATGATCGAAGGCGCCGAGCGCCGCGGCCTCTTGAAGCCGGGCGCGCGCGTGGTTGACTTCACGGGCGGCAGCACGGGCAGCTCTCTCGCGATGGTCTGCGCGACCAAGGGCTACAAGGCGCACTTCATTTCTTCAGACGCTTTTTCCGAGGAGAAACTGCAGACGATGCGCGCCTTTGGCGCGACGCTGGAGATGATTCCAAGCGACAACGGCCGCTCGTCCCCTCAACTCGTTCGCAATGGTCTGGCCCGCGCGAAGGAACTGGCCGCCGAGCCGAACACCTACTGGACGGACCAATTCAACAATACCGACAACCGGGATGGCTACGCATCGATGGCGAACGAGGTGATCGAAGCGCTCGGCGGATCGTTCGACGACTTCGTGATGGGTGTCGGAACTGGTGGCTGCTTCTCCGGCAATGCGACCGTCTATAAAGAGAAGGTGGCCGGTGTTCGTTGCATCGCCACCGAGCCGGAGAAATCCCGGGTTCTCTCAGGTCTGACCCCAACCGGTAGCCATCGTATGGAAGGCATGGGTCCCGGCTTCGTCACTTCGATCACCCGGACCGACCTCATCGATGAGGTGATTGCAGTGAGCGACGACGAGGCGTTTGCCACGGCGCGTCGTCTGGCGCGGGAAGAAGGAATCTTCGGCGGCATCTCGTCAGGTGGCAACGTCTTCGCCGCGATGCAGCGTGCGCGAAAGCTGGGTTCGGGCCGGCGCATCGTCACCGTGATTTGCGATTCGGGTTTGAAGTACCTCAAAGGCGAGCTGTTTCGGTGAGGCTTGCGACCACGGTCCTTCTATCGGCCCTCGCCGCTACGGCCTCCGCCCAGCCTCAGCCGGGCGCCATCGACGTGCTGAACTATGCCGCGACGGTCGAGCCCAACCTCGTCGATAAGACGGTGAAGGGGCGCGTGTCGGTGGAGCTTCGTGCGCTGGGCGGGGCCGAGGCGATCGAGTTGGACATCGGAGCGCTCACCATCGATGCGGTCACGGAGCGCGGAGTGGCTCGGGAGTTCACTCAAGGGCAAAGGCGACTGAAAACGTTCCTGAAGACCGCCGCGCCAGCGAACGAAACCCGCACCATCGAGATCACCTATCACGGCGCTCCCCACTTCGGCCTGACCGTCGTGCCGGAGCAGTCTCAGGTGTACACGATCTTTTCGACCGACCAGTGGATGCCGTGCATCAACGAACCCAGCGATCGGGCCACGTTGAGCCTGACCGTGGTGAC
>JBDTQB010000520.1:0-2949 GCA_039932395.1 Vicinamibacteria bacterium
TCCCACTGACCGCGGGTGTAGGGCCGCCAGTCATCGTCCACGCGGGGCGCGAAGCTCCAGCCGTAGTCGGGCATCTCCACCCAGTCGCCGTAAGGCTCGAGATCGTCATAGAAGGAATTCACTTCAATGGGCGCAGCCGGAGCGTAGGCCACAGCCGGTTGCTGCGTCGCGGCGAGAACCGGTGTTTCAGCGTCCGCGGCGGGGCGCGAACAGCAGAGCGCCACCAGACCTACGGCAGCAAGGGGAAAAATACGTGCCATATGACCCATACGACCTCTCTTCTTCGAAGCGATCGGTCAAAACCGACCCGGACAAGTATGTCCGGTTGAGAGATCAGCAAGAGTCAGACCACGCTCCGCACGTCGCTACAATGAGCGATGCCCCCCGCGAGACCGGAGTATGCGATCACCGTCGCGATCATCGGCGTCCTCCTGGCGATCGGCGTTCCCGCGCTCCAGCGCGGGCGTCCCGTCATCGGGGGCGTGCTCGTCCTGCTGGCAGTGGCGTTGGCCTTCTGGGCCCTGCGGGCCTTCCGTGAGGAGCGGCGCTGTGGGCAGCGCCAGAGCAAACGAGGTCTCCGCCTTCAGCGGGCTCAGGCAGCAGAGGCATGGAACAGCCGCCGTCCGCATGGACAGCGGCGAGCACCTTGCATCAGGCGGGCGGCGCGGAATCGCGGCCCAGCGCGATCTTGGTTCCGTCCGCCGGTTCAAGGGTCAGGGTGGTCCGTCCCCCAACGGTGGTGAAGCGAAGCCTCATCGATCCGAGCGCGTAAAGATCGCCGCTCAGCGAAACCAGCGGTTCGCTCAAGGCCCCGTTCCGTCTGGCATACCAGAGGCGACCGTCACGAACCGACACCACGCGTCCCCCATAGACGCCCGAAAGTGAAGCGAGCCGGGCCGGTGCGCCTGGCGCGACGTGAGCGCGAGCTTCTACGGTTTCGATGAGGAGCTGTAACAAATGCGCGCGTGCGGTATCGCTGGTTGATGCGGCAATCACTTTGAGGGCCGCCAGATGAGCGGCGCCGAGTGCTTGTTCGGGTGCTACCGCCAGATCGGGCTGCACGCCGACTTGCTCCCACTCGCGTCCGCTGTCGGGGTCGGTGACGCGCGTGATGGAGAGCGACACCGTGAAGCCGCTGCCGATCGGAATCTGCGCCACCATGTGACCGGCACCCGCGGTCCGGGTCCCGACGATCGTGGCCCGATGCTTGTTCTTCAGCACGAAGGAAAACTCCTCGGCAGCCGACGCCGTTCCCTGGCTCGTGAGGACGAAGAGCGGGACATCGGTCCGTCGCGGTCCGGGGACATCACCGAGGCTCATCCGCCGGGTGGGCGCGGACGACGAGCGCGAAAAGACGTTGATGGTCGGCACAGGCTTCTCGGGCAGGAAATGACTAAAGATGAAGTGACTCATATCGGAGGCTCCGCCCGGATTCCGACGGACGTCGAGGATCGTGGCGTCGGTGCGAGAGAGGAAACGCAGAGCATCAACGACCGCGCCCTGATAGTCGCCCCCGGTGAAGCCCGTGATCTCGAGATACCCGACGTTGCCGTCGAGAATCTCGGCGCGTCCCATTCCGAAGTTCAGCGACCTTGGATCGCTGAAGGGGCCCACGCCACCGCGGCCAGGTGCCGGCGGCGGTTCGTTCGAATAGTGGAGGTTGAGATGAAGGTCGCCGTTGATCGAGCGAAGATCTTGAGTCACCACCTCGGCGAATTGCGCCGGATTGGAGAGAGCGTCGTAAGCACCCGACTGCTGTCGCGTTCGTAACGCCTTCTCGATGCGGGGCGCCGCATCGATGTCCACGTAGGTTGACTTGAGTCGATCAACGATCGCGTCAAGAACGGTGGCGCGGGATTGCGCAGTGAGCGGGGCGTCGGCTGCCGCGGCGGCGCGCAAGGTGCTTGCGAACAGAAGAGTGGCCAGAGTTGGAAGGGTTCGAGTCATTATTGAAGTCCTATTCATTTCGAAGACGGCTTCGAGACGAGTGACGCGCCGCGCTGAAATCCAGTACCGACAACGGCGACGGAGAGAAGAACGAGCGGATGATTGTTACGCACACGCAATCCGCGTCGCGAGGCGTTGAGAGAACAGATTAGGCGTGGCGCGCTGAACCCATCCTGAATGGCCGCGTTCCGAGCCGAATCAGGTTTGTCCACGCGGTTGAACCGCCGCGCTCACGGAAGCATTGATACGAAGCCACGCTTCGGTATTGCGTGTGCACGGGATTGAATGTCCGCCCCGGCGATGCGATTCGACAGGGATGTAAAGATATTGACAACCGTCAATTTGAGCCCTAAGTTCCGGATGATGGTTAGTCCGCGATCCACGGCTCTGCCTCTTCCTCCGGATTCGGAGCTGGAGATTCTGGTGCTCCTTCACCAGAAGCGGGAGCTTGACGCCATGACGATCCGGGCCGAGTTGGAACGCTTTCGGCCGATGTCGCACGCTTCGGTCTCGACCCTCCTCCACCGATTGGAAGCGCGTGGCCTGGTGAAAAGGCGCAAAGCCGATCGGGGGAAGACATATCTCTACTCAGCGTCCGTCGGCGCGGAGACCACCTACAAAGGGGTGATCGCCAAGTTGCTCGAACGCGTCTTTCACAACAATCCCGCTGCGCTGGTCTCGGCCCTCCTGTCGGTGCGGCCTCCGACCGATGCCGAAGCCGAGGAATTGCGGGGGATGGTTGAGGCCCTTCATAGTCGGAAGAAGAAGGGCCGCGCATGACGACCCTTGAACTTCTGGCCCGGCAGTGGTCGATTCACCTCCTCCACGCGACATGGCAATCGACGATCGTCGTCCTCGTGATTCTGGCCCTGGTCCGCGGCATCCCCCGTGCGAGTTCCCGCCTCCGCTATGCGCTCCTGCTGATCGCCCTGGCGAAGTTCGCCATTCCTCCCATGCTGCCCCTTCCGGTCGGAGTCTTCAGCGCGGCGCCGCCGGTGGGTG
>JBDTQB010000521.1:0-2946 GCA_039932395.1 Vicinamibacteria bacterium
ATTGAAAGGGGGTAAAGCCGCCCTTGTGCGACCCGACCTTTTTGCCGTTCAGATAAACGTGCGCTTCGTAGTTCACCGCGCCGAAGTACAGGAAGTACTTCCGATCGGCCTTGATGTCGACGTTGAAGATCTGACGCAACCAGATTGTGCCCTCATACAGCTGTAGCTTGTCGGATTGCGAGTTCCAGTCGCCGGGAACCTTCAGGGTCGGCGAAGCGTCGAAGTCGTATTCGACCCAGTCCGCCCCATCCTTCGGCTTCCGGTCGTCGTAGTACCCGCCTTTGCCGGTGGCGGACTGATCGAACGGCATGCGCCGATAGTCGTAGTAGCCGTTTTCGTAGGGGTCGACGATGTAGTTCCAACGACCGTTCAGGCTGAGTTGAGAACGTCCGTAGGCATTCTGGAGCAACGAAGAGGAGGAGGAGTCGGCCTGCGCGGCGCTGGACATCGTCGGCACGTTCTGCGCTAGAACTGACGATGCCAGGGAGATGCCGTACAGCATCGCAAGTCTGCGTGTGATCAGGTAACTCATTCAAGTCTCCACAAGTGTCAGGCCGCGATGCCTGCCATCATTCTCAGCAATCCGTCCTGGGTCGCGTCTTTACCCGGAGTCTCGCCCACCAAGCGTCCGCCGCGGATCACGTGAATCCTCGTGGACAGTCGCAGCAATTCAGGCAGTTCGCTCGATATCAGAAGAATGGCGTTCCCCTCACGGGCAAGCTGGTCGATCAAGGCGTGAATTTCCGCCTTGGCACCGACATCCACACCGCGCGTCGGCTCGTCCAGAATGAGAACGCGCGCCTTCGCGGCCAGCCACTTGGCCAGAACGAGCTTCTGCTGATTGCCACCCGAGAGGCCGGCCGCCTTCGCATCGAACGCGGAGCTTCGAACACGAAGACGACTGAAGTAAGACGCTGTCAGCGATCGTTCTTCGCGGTGGTTGATGAAAGTCGCTCGCGCAAGGCGTTCTAGAACCGGAAGGGTTGTGTTGCTCTGCGCGCTCATGTCCAGCACGAGGCCCTGCCGCTTTCGATCCTCGGGTACGAGGCCAAGTCCAAGGGTCATCGCGGCTCCAGGCGAACGAATCACCGCGGGCTTCCCGTCAAGCGCGATCTCGCCGCTGACGTTTGGGTCGAGACCGAAGAGCGCCTGAGCGATCTCCGAACGGCCGGCGCCCACGAGACCCGCGAGGCCAAGCACTTCCCCGCGATGGACCGAGAAAGAGACGTCCTGAAATTTTCCTGGGCTGGACAGGCCGCTCACCCGCAGCGCTTCGATCGCCTCGCTCCCGTCTGTTGGGGGAAGGAGCGGGGGCGCGTCGATGGATCGACCGATCATCATTTGAACAAGGTCCGCTTCCGTGCACGAAGCCAGCGGCTGCGTAGCCACGTGCCTGCCGTCGCGCAACACCGTGACGGCATCGCAAAGTTTGAAGATTTCGTCCATGCGATGCGAGACATAGATCGAAGTCACGCCCTGGGCACGGAGTCGCCCGAGAAGCAGATAGAGACTCTCCGCTTCCCGCTGAGACAGGCTGCTCGTCGGTTCATCGAAAACGATGATTCGAGCCCCCGCTCCCACCGCGCCCGCGATCTGAATCATCTGCCGCTGGCCGAGCGGCAGGTCACCTACGGTCGCGTCCACATCGATCGGCGCATCGATCGCCTTCAGCATCTGCGCGGCCCGAAGTCTCATCGCGCGCCGATCGACGAAGGAACGGCGAGCCGGCAGCGCGCCAAGACATAGGTTCTCGGCTACTGAGAGGTTCTCGCAGAACGCGAGCTCCTGGTGCACCATGCCGATGCCCTTCGCGAGGGCTTCACGAGGGCTGTCGAAACGGACGGGCTCGCCCAAGACAAAGATCCGACCCGCGTCCGGAGAATGGATCCCCGCGAGCATCTTGCCAAGCGTGCTCTTGCCAGCACCGTTCTCGCCGCAGAGCGCGTGAACCGAACCCACGCCGATCACGAAGCTCACGTCTTGAAGCGCTCTAACGCCTGGAAAGGTCTTGGAGACTCCTTCGAAGCGCACCCCCTCCATCCTCTACGCCTCCCGACTCGAAGCGCGAGCCATTCGCCGCGCATTTATCCGAGCGCTCGCCTGATCTAGGACGACCGCGAGAATGATCGCGCAGCCGACGATGATCCATTCGTAATTCTGATCGAAGCGAAGCGTCCTGATCGACTGGCGAATGAGAACAATGAGCAGTGCGCCGAGCATCGCGCTGATCGCGCTTCCCTTTCCTCCGGAGAGACTCGCCCCCCCCACCACCGCGGAAGCAATCACGTAAAGCTCGTAGCCGGTAGCGTCGGCGCAAGAGGCCGAGCCATAGAAGCTCGCGCCCATGAAGGCCGCAAGACCCGCGCACAGTCCCGAGATGACGTAGACGCTCGCCTGGATGCGATCGAGCCTCAAGCCGGAAAAGCGGCTGGCCTCCGGATTCCCGCCGAAGGCGAAGACATGCCGCCCCATCACGGTCTGGGTGAGATACACGGCGCCCACCGCGGCAACCGCCAGCATGGTCAGCATGGGCATGGGATAAAGCGAAGCGTCTAGCCCGAGCGAGGCTTTCGCGAGGTTGGTCAGCGAATCGGGTACCAGAATGCTCTCCGCCTTGCTCGAAACAAAAGCGATGCCGCGAAGGATCCACATCGTCCCCAAGGTAATGATGAAAGGATGAACGCGGAGAAGGACGACGAGGGCGCCGTTGAGCAGGCCGCAAATGAGCCCCACGCCCAGGCAGACGAGAACGCCCACGATCACCGTTCCCGGATCCGAGACTGGACCCATCTTGCGGAGAACCATCGCCATCGAGACCCCCGCCAGCGCGTAGATCGATCCCACCGAAAGATCGATCCCTCCCGAGATGATGACGATGGTGGCGCCCACCGCCATGACCGCGAAGAAGCTGGCGTCGGTGGCGGTTTGGATCAGGGTGTGTGAGTT
>JBDTQB010000522.1:0-2937 GCA_039932395.1 Vicinamibacteria bacterium
GGTGCGGTCTCGAAACGAAGATGGATCTCCGCCGAGAATGTTTCGTTCAAGGCGTTCTGTATCGCGGCGCGTGGCTCAGGAGGTAGCTCGAACGCGCTTCGCACCAGCGCAGGCTCTTCCGCGGTCTTGAGGGCCTGACCGAGATTTGCCTTCGCCTGACCTTCCATCTCTCGCAGGCGTCGGGTGAACACCTCGCCCAGGCGTTCTTCGAGGCTCGTCGTGGCGAGATCGGCCAGCGCCTTTCGCGCGATGGCAAACACCTCCTGCTGCGTCCTTTGCGTGATGGCCTGGTTCAGGTTCGAGGCGTCGCTTCGCAGCGTGTCCATCCGCTTGGCCTGCAGGGCATCGGCGGCCTTGCGCGCCTCTTCGAGGAGGCGCTGGCCTTCGGCCTTTGCCTCGTCCGTCGCTTTGCTCAGCAGGGTGGAGCGCTGTTTGTCGAACTCTTCGTTCTTGTGCTGGAACTCGTCATGCTCTTTTTGCGCTTCGGCCTTCTTCGCAGAGGCGTCGGCGAGCTGCGCGGCGATCCGCTTTTCCCGCGCGTCGATGGCGCCGAGGATGGGCTTGTAGAGAAAGCGCTTCATCAGCCAGACCAGGACGAGGAAGTTGAGCGCCTGGGCGCCGACGGTGAACCAATCGATCAGCAATGGGTTACTTCCCGGTGGTCTGAGCGATGACGTGATTCCAGAAGGGATTCGCGAAGATCAGAATCATCGAGACCACGAAGCAGTAAATGGCGGTGGACTCGATCATCGCGAGGCCGACGAACAATGTGCGCGTGATGGTGGCGGACGCGTCGGGCTGCTGGGCTAGCGAGCTGAGCGCGGTCGCGACCGCCTTCCCCTCCGCAAGGGCCGGGCCGAGGCAACCGAAGCTGGTGGTGAGGCCGGCGGTGGTGATCGACGCCACCGCGATGATCGTCATGGTATCCATAGTTACTTCTCCTTGGCTTGCTGCGGATCTCGGGTCGCCGGAGCCGCTACGGGCTTCGGCTTCTGCGTTCGCGTGGCGGCCGCGATGTAGACCGCAGCGAGGATGGTGAAAATGTAGGCCTGCACCATTCCGGTGAGCAGCCCCAGCGCCGTCATAACGATGGGAAACAGGAACGGTGTGATGGTCAGCAGGATGGCGATGATCATCGCTCCGCTCATCATGTTGCCGAAGAGTCGGACGGCGAGCGCCAGCGTGCGCGAGATCTCACTGATGATGTTGAACGGCAGCATGATGGCCGTGGGCTCGACATAAGACTTGAGATACCCACCGAGGCCCCGCTCTTCGATTCCAAAGAGCGGCACCGCCACGAAGACGCACAGAGCGAGAGCCACCGTGGTCGAGAGCGAACCGGTCGGCGGCTCGTAGCCGGGAATCACGGTACACAGGCTCGCGAGCCCTACGAACAGGAAAAGCGTGCCCAGGAAACCCAGATACTTCTCCGGATGGCGGAGGCCGACCTCTTCGATCTGCTTCTCGATGCCGGTGACGATGATTTCCAGGAAGTTCTGCCACGGAGAACGTGTGAGGTCCATCGAAAGCCTGCGGGTGACGAGCTTCGAACCGACGGCAAGCATCAGCATCAGGCCCCAGGTGAAGACAATGGTGCCATTCAGTTTCCAGAACCCGTGTTGCCAGAAGATCAGTTGATCTGGGCTAAGACGCACGGGAGGCCTCCGCAGTTCGGGAGGGGTTGGGTTCGAGCGGTCGGCTGACGAGCCGGGTGACGATGGCGCGGGCGACGATGAACCCGACGAGGCACGCCATCAGCCGCTCCCAGTGGTCGCCGGCGACCGCGTAGAACCCAGCCAGCGTCGCGCCGAGCCTTAGCAGCAAACTTCCGAGGAACCAGAGAGCTGGGTGCTCAGACATCACACCTCTGCGAACGGTCCACCAAAGGCCATAGAAGAAAAACGCGCCGAGCGCAAGGCCGGCCGTCCCGGCGAGGATCAGCTTCAGAGCTTCATTCATCGTCAGCCTCGTCCTTTTTCCCAATCTCCATCTGTTCCTTCTCCACCCAGTGCCAGGCGTTCAGACAGCCCACCACCAGCCCGGCCATCAGCAGCGCCAGGGTCCAGGCATGCTTGCCGGGGTGGTGCTTGTCCAGCCAGAAACCGAGGGCCGCGCCGAGCAGTGTGGGAACAACCACCGACCAGCCGACGAGCCCCATCATGCCCAGGCCGAACCAGACACCTTCCGCGGAATTGCGCCGTGCCTTGAGCTTGCGCGCTGCCTTGGCGCCTATCTGTTCGGCCAGAGTTCGCCCATTCGGTGAGACTTTCCCGGTTGCGTTGTCACTCATGTTGAAACCTCGCGAAGCGCCGCAGAAGGCCTGCTTCCATATTCGTCATGACCGAGCGCACGCTCCGATCTTGCTCGTCCAGGGCCAGGAACTCGTGCTTCACGGCATCGTGCAACTGCGCAAGGTCAGTCCCGGCCATCGCCCGGCGTACCGACACCCGCACGTCGGGGCCGGTCTTGACCAGGACCCCTTCATCGACGGCCACGTAGACCTCACCCTCTGCCTCGGTTTCGTAGATGAGGATTCCCGGTGCGAGGGCCGCCACGCAGTCGCGCCGATGTGGCAAGAGTCCAAACGAGCCTTCGCGCGTGTCCGCGACGATGCGTGACACCTCATTCTTTTCAGCGAAGACCTGAAAGGGGAGAAGAACTTTAAGATTCATGAGTGTCGGCGGCATGCTCCACCTTCGGTTCTGCCTTCGGCGGTTCGGGCTCCTGCGACGGTTCGGGTTTCGCCCCGGGCTTCGGCGGCGACTCGGGTTTCGCTTTTCCCTTGACCTCGCCGATGGGCCCGATCATGTAAAGCGCGCTCTCCGGGTAATCCTTGAACTCATCGTGGAGGATGCGTTCACAGCCGTCGAGCGCGTCCTTGAGGCTGACGAGCTTCCCCTTGAGCCCGGTGAACTGCTCGGTCGTGAAGAACGGCTG
>JBDTQB010000523.1:0-2937 GCA_039932395.1 Vicinamibacteria bacterium
CGACGAAGACAAGACCGAGGCCGGCGAGATCGCCGCCGTGGGCCGACCACGACTCACCCTGCCAGATGCCCTGAAGGAGTGAGACGGCGGGAGTCAGAGGCAGCACTCGCGCGATCGCGCGCAGGCCCTCGGGCAGGGCCGCGATTGGAAAGAACAGGCCTGAGAGTCCCAGCATCGGATAGAACAGCACGGCGCCGATGGGCTGCGCGAATCGTGCGGTCGGCACGATGCTCGCGATCAAGAATCCGATGGACAGGATGCTCGTGGTGGCGATCGCAAGGGCCAAGGCGAAGCTCAGGATCGGGACAGCTTCGCCTACCGCGACGAATCTCTTTCCGGCGAAGACGAGCAGAGCCAGGGTCAGCGTACTCATAAGTATCTTCACGAGAACGTGCGCGGTCAGGATGGTGTGCGGACGCAGAGGGGTCGCGCGCAGGCGCTTGAGAATGCCGTCATCGCGATAGATCGAGATGATGGTGACCAGCGACAGGACCGCGTTGATCGCGATCATGATCGAAGCGAAGACGGGCAGGCCGACGCTCACCAGTCCGGCAGCCGACGCCGACGAGCGGGGCGATCCTCCGAGCGTACGCTCGAGGATCAGAAAGGCCAGGACCGGAAAAAGAAGGCTGCCGATGGCGCCCAGCGGCTCGCGAAGGAAGATCTTCAGCTCCAGCCAGGTCAGTTGAAAGAGGCCTCGAAACATCGCTTGAAGATTAGTCGCGAATCGAACGCCCGGTGAGCTTGAGGAAGACGTCCTCGAGGTTCGGCAGGACGGTTCGGAAATCGCTGACCCGAATGCGGCCGACCGACAACGCCTGAATGACCTCGGTCACGAAGTCTTCACCGCGGCCACGAATGGTGAACTGCGTGTCGATGCGGGTCACCGATTCGACCTGCGCCAGCTCCCTGAATCTCTCCTCGGCCAAAGGGTCCGTGGTCTTCAAGACCACCGTTCGCTCGGGACAGTGCCGCGCGACCAGGCCCTGCGGAGTGTCGATGTCGACGATGTGACCGCGCTCGATGATGGCCACGCGATCGCACAACCTCTCGGCCTCCTCCATCAGATGGGTGGTCAGGAACACCGTCGTCCCGCGATCGCGGATGCCGCGCACGAGATCCCAGATCGTGCGCCGGGCCTGCGGGTCGAGACCGGTCGTGAGTTCGTCGAGAAAGACGACATCGGGATCGTTGACGAGTGCCAAAGCGATGAACAGGCGCTGTTTCTGTCCGCCGGAAAGGGTCATGAATCGCGCCTCGCGCTTTTCCACAAGGCCCAGCGGCTCGAGCCACTTCTCGCCGTCCTCCGGTCTTCTCCCGTAGAGCGAAGCCCAAAGGTGCACGGCTTCCCACACCTTGATGCGCTTCTGCAGCTGAGCCTGTTGGAGCTGCACGCCGATGCGTTGTTGAAGTTGATACACATCACGGCGCGGATCCATGCCGAGTACCTGAATCGAGCCCCGATCGGGAGCGCGAATCCCCTCGACACACTCCATGGTTGTGGTCTTGCCCGCCCCATTCGGACCAATGAGCCCGAAGATTTCGCCCTTGTGCACGTCGAAGGACACATCGTCGATCGCCACCAAGGGGCCGTAGGTCTTGCGAATCCCGGACACCTGAATGACTGCGGGGCGGCGGAGCGAGCCTGTCAACGGCCCGGAGTTTCCAGGATGGACGGCTTCAAGCGAGAACAGTCCCGCGCTGCGACCCGGCAAGAAAGAGGTACCGGCTTAGCCCGTTCGCATCCACAACGCATCTTCCCTCATTCGAGGCGGCGTGCGCCGGCTTCAGCGTTTATGGGCTCGTGGCCTAACCGGATGCGGGCCAACCGGTCACCGGCATTGCCGCCCTTCGGTTCCCGCCTCAGCCTGAAATGCCGGAGAGCTATCTCCTATCATCCACTCGCAGTCTTCCGCGCGGGTGTGCGCCTTTGAAATTCAACTTGGAGAATCAAGCCATGCAACGAGATTCGAGGCTCCTGGCCGCACTACTCATCGTGCCGCTCGCCATGGTGTCGGTGTCGATGGCCCACGCTCAGGAAGTTCAGAAGGCCACGCCTGACCTGACCACGCAGCCGACTCTGTACGTGGTGCCGTATGCCCACCTCGACACGCAGTGGCGATGGGACTACGCGACCACCATCAAGGAATATCTCCCGAAAACACTGCGTGACAACTTCGCACTGTTCGAGAAATACCCGAACTACGTCTTCAACTTCAGCGGCGCCAATCGCTACCGGATGATGAAGGAGTACTACCCGGCTGACTACGAGAAAATGAAGCAGTACGTTGCGGCCGGTCGTTGGTTCCCGTCGGGATCGTCGATGGAAGAGAACGACGTGAATTCGCCTTCGGGCGAGTCGATCATCCGCCAGATCCTCTACGGAACGCAGTTCTTCACCCGGGAGTTCGGCAAGACCAGCGCCGAATACATGCTTCCCGACTGCTTCGGTTTTCCCGCGTCCCTGCCGAGCATCCTCAATCACATGGGGATCAAAGGATTCTCGACCCAGAAACTGAGCTGGAACTCGGCCATGGGGATTCCTTTCAATGTCGGCTATTGGGAAGGGCCGGATGGAAAGGGCGTGGTCGCGGCGCTCAATGCCATGAACTACAGCGGAAGCGTGACCCAGGACCTCACCAAGAGCCCCGCTCCCCCGGTTCCCGGCCAGCGTGACACGCCAACCGACTGGCCAAAACGCATCCAGGAGGATTTCCAGAAGAACGGCATCATGGCGGACTTTCATTACTACGGGACCGGCGACACCGGCGGAGCGCCGCGTGAATCTTCAGTCGCGCTGATGGAGGCGATCGTGACGAAGGGCTTTGGGATTCTTCCGCCGCCTCAGACGGGCGCCGGGGGTGCTTCGCCTTTGGGCCCGTCAGCGCCTCCTCCCCCGCCCGTGAAGGTCGGTGACGGCCCGGTGCGCGTGATCCA
>JBDTQB010000524.1:0-2927 GCA_039932395.1 Vicinamibacteria bacterium
ATGGACTCCTTGTCCGGAAAGAGGTGGTACACGTTGCCGGTCGACACTGAGGCGGCTTCCGCGATTTCGCGCACGTTCGTGCCGCTGTAGCCTCGGCTCGAGAACAGGCGCAGGGCCTTGTCCAGGATCTGTTTGCGGCTCCGGTCCGAGCGTTCCTGTTGCAGCATGCGCGATTATCTCAGGGACATCGCAAGCTGCGTCCTCAGACTACGGAGTTTCGGCGAAGAATCGAGCGAGCGCCGCCTTTGCCTGAGGCTCGGAGAGCATGGGCGCGTGCCCCACGTCATCCACCTCGACGTATGCCATCTTCGGCGCTTCCCGCCGCATCCTTGTCGCGGTTTCCGCGTTGAGGACATCCGAGATGGCTCCGCGCACCAGAAGGGTAGGAACGCCGCCCGCGAGCTTCCGGAAAAGTCCCCAGACGAGGGGAGTCATCAACCAGACAAGGAAGGGATTCATCGGCTGGAAGACCAGGGGATCGCACTCGGGCACCGGCGCGCCCCCGGCGTCTTCCTTGAAAAGACGTCGGACGAAGACCGCCCAGTCGGCGTCGGTGTAGCGGGGAAACGCGACGCCGCCCGTCTGCTTCGCATAGGCAATGGCATCTTCCCAAGTCTTCACCGGGGGAGTCTTACCCGCGTAACTTGAGATGCGATTCAAGCCCTCTTTGGCGATCACGGGGCCGACATCGTTGAGGACCGCGCCGCCGATGCGGTTGAGGTTCTGGCCCGCGAGGGCCATGGTCACGAGGCCTCCGAGCGATGTTCCGACGAAGACCGCGCGAGCGAGTTTCAGATGGTCGAGGAGCGCCACCATGTCCCGCGCGTAGGTCGGGGGCTTGTACTGTTTCGGGTTGGGATCGCGCTCGGACTGCCCACGACCCCGCAGATCGACGGCGATGACGCGTCGGCCCATCGCGGCGATGAAGGGCGCCACGTCCTCGAAGTCGCGCGAGTTCCGGGTGAGTCCGGGAATGCAGATGACCGGAAGCTTCCCCAAATCGGCGTGGCCCTGGTCGCGGGCGAAGAGGCGCAGGCCATCGTGAGAGCGCCAGGTGATGTCTCGGATCTCGTTCATGATTTGGATGGATCGTTTCTTGATTCCTGCGGGGTGGCCTGCCTGGACTCGTTGAAGCGGTCTCGCATTTCGCGCTTCAGCGTCTTACCCGCGGCGTTCCTGGGGAATTCGTCGAACCGCACCACTTCCCGGACGCGCTGGAACCGTGCCTCGACATTCTGGTTGATCCACTCGCGCAGGGCGTCTTCCGTGACCACACTTCCGTCGCGCAGGATCACCGCGGCGATAGGCGCCTCGCCCCACTTCGCATCCAGGACACCGAACACCGCCGCTTCTCTGACGGATGGGTGCCGGACAATCACTTCCTCAATGTCGCGCGGGTAGACGTTGGCGCCACCGGAAATGATGAGGTCTTTCTTGCGATCGACGAGATAGAGAAAACCGTCCTCGTCTACCCGGCCCATGTCGCCCGTGCGCAACCAGCCGTCCACGATCGCTTGAGCGGTCAGGTCGGGGCGTTTGTAGTACCCGGGCATCATGAGCGGACCGCGACCCGCGATCTCGCCTACGTCACCCTTTGGCACATCTCGGCCATCCTCGTCGAGGATTCGCATCTCGAAGAAGGCGGGAGGCACGCCGACCGATCCGGTCTTCCGGGGTGCATCGTCGCGATCCAGGATCGTGACGAATCCTTCCGTCAGGCCGTACAGTTCGTAGAGGCGGTTGGGAAACCGCCGCGCCAGTTCCTGTTTGTGCTCGAGATGAAGCGGAGCACCCACCGAACCAATCATCTGCAGTGAAGGCTGGTGCGTTTCGTTGAAGTCCTTGTGGTCGAGCAGGGCCACGATCTGGGAGGGAACCATCATCACGTGAGTGACCGCGTGAGTTTCGAGCGCGCGGAGGTAGGCGGCCGGCTCGAACTGCTTGTGCAGGACAAACGTGCCACCGAGGTAGAGCCACGGCATCAGGGTCAGGAAAGAGCCGTTGAAGACGAGCGAGCCGGCATGCAGAACGACGCTCTCCGGCGTCATCCGCCAGGCGGAAGCGAAAAGAGTGCAATAGGCGGCCCGGATGCCGTGGGTATGCACGATGCCCTTCGGCAATCCGGTGGTGCCGCTGCTGTAAACGATGTTGAACGGCGTATCTGAGGAGAGAGCGGTTTCGGGAGACTCGTCCGACGGTGCGGCCGCGACGAGGTCCGCATAGGCGCTACCCCAGTCGGGGACATGCCCGGTGAAGAGGTACCGCTCTTCCCGAATTCTCGGGAGGGAGGGGCGGATATCGGCCAGAATGTCCGCAAAGACCCCATCGGCGACCACGGCGACCGTATCGGAGTCGTCGAGCAGTGTCTTCAACGCTGGCCCGCGGAGGAGGGGGCTCAAGGGAACCACTACGAAGCCCGCGCGGGCAGCGGCCCCGTAGACCTCGATCAGAGCGGTGCAGTTCCCAAGCACGGTCGCGATCTTGTCGCCCGGTTGCAGGCCCAGGGCTTTGAGTGCGTTCACCGTGCTCTGAACGCGCGCGTGCAACTCCCGAAACGTCAGCCGCGAGTCCTCGAAGACCAGTGCGACATGATCTCCACGGTAGCGGGCGTGGTGGCCGAGAAGCCCTGCGATGTTCATGAGGCGATCTGTCTCTGCCTGAGGGCGGTTCTTTGATGGATCATTCCGGAGAGGGAGGCGGGCGGGTGAAACAAGAAACCAAACGCTCGTTATGTAAGTGGAACGGTACTCTTTGGCGCTCCCGACGTCAAGCATGTTCACGACATGCGAAGAAACGAGGCTGGCACGGTTCATCATGGATCGTGGTCACCCCGGCATGAAGGCGATAGGATCCGCTGATCAAAGTTCATCTTGTCGACGGCACGTACGAGCTGTATCGCTCTTACTTCGGCGCGCCTAAATCGCAGG
>JBDTQB010000525.1:0-2924 GCA_039932395.1 Vicinamibacteria bacterium
GAGAGGTCGAACGCGACATCAAGGTAGTGATCCTTGAAGGTGTTGTTCTGCTCCGGATCGAGCACCTCAAGCAACGCCGCCGCGGGATCGCCACGGAAGTCATGGCCGAGCTTGTCAACCTCGTCGAGCATGAACACCGGGTTCTTGCTCTCGCAGCGACGCAGGCCCTGGATGATCTGACCAGGAAGAGCGCCGATGTAAGTGCGACGATGACCACGGATCTCGGCTTCGTCGCGCATGCCACCGAAGGACATCCGGTGGAACTTGCGGCCCATCGCCGAGGCGATGGATTTGCCGAGCGAGGTCTTTCCGACGCCGGGAGGGCCAACGAAGCAGAGGATGGGACCCTTGACGTCGGGCTTCATCTTCTTGACCGCGAGATATTCAAGGATGCGGTCCTTGATCTTCTCGAGACCGTAGTGATCGGCGTCCAGCACTTCCTTCGCCTTCTGGATGTCGAGCTCCACGTCGGTGCGCTTGTTCCAGGGCAGGCTCACGAGCCAGTCGATGTAGGTGCGAGTGACCGTGTATTCGGCGGCCGCCTGCGGCATACGGGTCAGGCGATCGAGTTCGCGAAGAGCTTCTTTCTTCGCTTCCTCGGTCATCTCGGCCTTCTCGATCTTCTCGCGCAACTCTGAAATCTCGCGCTGCTGATCGTCGCCGTCACCCAGTTCCTTCTGGATGGCCTTCATCTGCTCGCGCAGGTAGTACTCGCGCTGATTCTTCTGCAGCTCGGTCTTCACCTGGTTCTGGATCTTCGAACCGACTTCCAGAACTTCGAGGTCCTTCGCGAGCAGACGGTTGACCCGCTCAAGACGCTCGTGGACAGAGAGGACTTCGAGCAGTTCCTGACGCTGTGCGCTTGTGAGCGTCGGCAACGAGGATGCGATGAAGTCGGCGAGGTGGCTCGGATTCGTGGTCCGCGCCGCCATGTTCTTCAGCTCATCGGGCAGGTTCGGGGTGAGATCAACCGCCTTCTGGAACATCGAGAGCGCAGCCTGAGCGAGCGCCTTCACTTCGACCTGTTTGTCGGCCGAGTCGATGTCTCTCAGAACTTCGATCTTCGCCTTGATGTACGGGCGGTACTGCGTGATCTCGGTGACGCGGAAACGGCCCACACCCTGAACGACCAGCCGAAGCGTGCCGTCGGGGAACTTAAACATCTTGTGGATGTGGGTGAGCGTGCCGATCTGGAAGAGGTCGGCTTCGACGGGATCGTCGACACCGGCCTCTTTCTGAGTGAGCACGCCGATGGTGCGCTGTTGACGCACGGCATCGTTGACAAGAGTGACAGACGCGTCACGCGCTACCGCCA
The DNA here is from genome assembly GCA_039932395.1 of Vicinamibacteria bacterium. Lineage (GTDB taxonomy): Bacteria > Acidobacteriota > Vicinamibacteria > Fen-336 > JAGNNV01 > JAGNNV01. Next base: position 1,316 of record JBDTQB010000525.1, read on the forward strand.
GGGGAAGAACGGCCTCTGGAAAGAGGACGGTATCCCGAAGTGGAAGGATCGCGATTTCGGCGGGAAGATCCGTGAGGGACGACTGAGAGAACCCTGGAGACTCGAAGTCTGGGGGCTGGTTTTCTATTGGATCGGACACGTCTGTACTCCCTTCGTAAGGCTTAGTCTTTTGTAGTGCGTAAGAGATTCCCAGGTAGCGATTGTTGGTCTGACCAGGCCGGTTTCTAGCGGTCGAGCCGGAGTGCGACAACGAGAACAGCTTCGCCACGGCGGACGCGGAGACGCGCCACCTTGGCGGGTGCGGATTTGCGGATAGCGGAGTTGAATTCCTTCACGGACGACACTTCCTCGCCCGCGACCATGACAATCACGTCGCCGCGGCCAAGACCGGCCAGTTCAGCGGCGCCACCTGCCTCGACGGAGCGGACGACCACGCCGTGGACGCTGGCGGGGAGATCCATGCGCTCGCGCAAGGTGGAGGTCAGGCCCTGCAGTTCGGCGCCCACGTTCGCGGCCGCCTTCTCTTCCGACTTGTCTTCGTTGTCGTTCTTGCTGGTGTCGTTGGTGGCAACCGTGCTGTCGGGGAACGTCCCCAGCGTGATCTTGGCCGTCTTTTCGTCGCCTTCGCGGATGAGCTTGAGGGTGACGGTGGTTCCGGGCGACAGACCCGCGATGTACGAGGTGAGGCTGGTGTTGTCTTTGACGAGGCGTCCATCAACTTCATAGATGTAGTCCTCGATCTTGATGCCGGCTTTTTCGGCGGGACTGTCCTTGGTGACGTCGGTGACGAGCACGCCCTGCGCGGAGTCACGCTTGAAGGTCAAGGCGAGGTCCTCGGTGGCCGACTGGATCTGAACGCCGAGCCAGCCGCGGATCACTTTGCCCTTCTCTTTGAGCTGGGGAATGATCGACTTCGCGACGTTGATGGGCACCGAGAAACCGACGCCCGCATTCTGAGCGAGGCCCTGGGTGATGATCAGAGTGTTGATACCGATGACCTGCCCCTGCGTGTTGAGAAGCGGACCGCCGGAGTTGCCGGGGTTGATCGCGGCATCGGTCTGAATCATGTCGACGCCCGTGCCCTGCTGTCCCAGAGTGATGTTGCGACCCTGGCCCTTGCCGGAGACGACACCCACACTGAGGCTGTTGCCGAAGCCGAACGGGCTGCCGATGGCCATCACCCAGTCGCCCACTTCAGCGGCGTCGGAGTCGCCCAAATCGAGAACGGTGAGAGGCTCTTTCGGTTCGATCTTGATGACGGCGACGTCGGTGCGCGGATCCTTGCCCAGCACCTTCGCGTCGTAGCGTTTGCCCGACACCAGAGTGACGCTGATCTGGTCGGCATCTTCGACGACGTGACGGTTGGTGAGGATGGTGCCGTCTGCGCCGATGATGAAACCAGAACCGCCCGCGCGCTGATTCTGCTCAGCGGGGCCGAGAGGATCGTCGTCCTGGAAGAAGGGGAAAGGAAGCTGGCGCCCGCCGCGGCCGCCGGCCTGAGCCTTCGGCTTCTGGGAGGTCGCGATGTTGACGACACCCGCGTTCCGGGAGCGGACGATGTTGCGAAACGTGTCGAGAGTGAGGTTGCCGCCGGGGATCGGAGTCGCCG
>JBDTQB010000526.1:0-2921 GCA_039932395.1 Vicinamibacteria bacterium
TTCGGATGCTTCATCGCTCGATGCTCGTCAACGCGGGCTTCGATGTTCTCGGAGCCTCGGACGGTCTGCAGGCACTCCAGGCCCTGGGCAACAACGCAGTGGATCTCGTGCTGACCGACATCGAGATGCCGAACATGGACGGTCTCGCCCTGATCCGCAGGATCCGCCAATCGCCCGCGTGGCGACACCTGCCGATCATCGTGGTCTCACAGTACGGCCGTCGCGAGGACCTGGAAAAGGGAGCGGAAGCAGGGGCCGATCGTTATGTGGTCAAGAGTCAGCTCGACGCGAGCCGGCTCGTCGCCATGATTTCCGAGCTCATGGACTGAGGCCATCAGCGAAACCATGACCGGAACCATCGCTGTCCCACCGCAGATTCGAATCGTGCTCGTGGAAGATCCAAACCGCGTACAAGTGTCGATGAGCGCTGTGCTCAGAGACCTCGGGTTCGCGGTCGCAGGCGTCGCATCGAATATGGCGGGCGCTGTCGCGATGGTTCGGCAGCACAATCCGGCAATCGTCATCGCAAACCTTCGCCTGGCCGACGGGGACGGCATCCAACTCTGCACACTGCTGCTTCAAGAGCGCGGCATCCCCATCATCCTGATCACGGACAGCGGGGTTCCCGAACCGGACGTCTTCTTCGCCGCGACGAGTGCCGGCGCGCTCGACGTCTTGTCGAGCCCCCCGGCGAAGAATCACCCCGACTACGAGAGGGCGACACGCCATCTGGCGCGCACCATTCGAACCCTCTCCGGAGTTCGGATCATGGCTCGAAGACGCGATCGCCAGGTGGTCGCGGGGCCAGCGCCACTGGACGCGGACGCGGGACGCCCTCGTACCGCAGGTGACGACCTCATCATCGCGGTGGGTGCTTCGACGGGAGGACCGATGGTGGTCGCGGACATCCTGCGCGCGCTCGCCGGAAGGCCGTTCGCGTTCGCGGTGGTCGTTCAGCACATGGTGCCGGAATTCATCGCCGGCTTCGGAACGTGGCTCGAAAGCCAGATCCAGGTGCCGGTTCGACTAGCCGAAGACGGACTTCTCCCGGAAAAGGGTGTCGTCTATCTCGCCCCTCCGAAGTGTCAGATTCAGATAGAGGCATCGGGCCGATTCCGGACCGCGTCGGCGAAATCACTGCAGACGACGCATGTGCCTTCCATCGACGTGGCATTCCTGAGCCTGTCGAAGTTTCGTCCCGCGAACACGACGGCCGTCCTCCTCACCGGAATGGGCCACGACGGCGCTGAAGGGCTCAAGGTTCTGCGGGACGCCAGGGCCTTCACCATCGTTCAGACCCCGGAGTCGGCGGTTCTCGCGAGCATGCCCGAAAAAGCAATCGCGCGCGGAGCGGCCATGCTGACCCTCAGTCCAGAGGACATCCAGAAGACCCTTGCGAAGCGACTCGCGGATGGATGATCGGAGCGGCGCGTTCCCCGGAAGCCCCAGGGCTCAACGCTTCGGCTAAGGTTGTTTCGATGCAGAACACTTCTTCACCTTCTCCGCCAGAGCCTGTAAGCGGAAAGGTGAAGAAGCCGCGACTCATCGCCCTGATGGCGCTGGTCTCGATCTCCATCCTGGCTTTCGGAGTGTCCGTCCGCCGCGCTTTCGATACGGGCAAACCCGCAACACCCGCGCCCTCAGAATCAGACTTGCTGCGACTGGCGCGCCTTTCGCAGCGACGCACCCTGGATGACAGTGCGGCCTACCTCGCGTCCATCGGCGATCAGGCCCAGCGTTCACTCATCGCCGCGGGACCAAGGGGCGGAACGGCGGTGGTCTGGCGAGACGGCCTAGCGCTCACGACCGAACGACCACGGGCCATCGGCTCCGGGGCGCCGCCTTTTGACCTCGGTCCGATTTCCGTCCGCGCCCCGGAAGTCACGGGCCTGACCCCCGTGGTCGCGCGTCTGACCCCAATGAGTCCCGGTGAATGGATCGTCGTGGCCTGGCGCCTGGGCGATGTTCGAGCGCACGCGACGGGGAGCGTCTCTGGAACGCGATCGATTCAATGTGGCCGCAATCCGGTCACCACCCTCCTCACCACCGTCGCTTTTCCCCCCGACATGGCGGGTGCGGGCGTTTTCGATCTCGACGGCTACCTTGCGGCCATGGTCGTGAAGTGCGACGACACCTGGACCGCCGTCGTCGCTTCTGATCTGGACGCTTTGCGGGAGATGGCGAGCAGCGTTCCACAACGAGTGACTGCGACCTTCGGAATGCGCCTGACTGACCTGACCCCCAACGAGGCGGCCTATTTCAAAGTCACGAATGGTCTGGTGGTTCGAGAGATATGGGAGGGCTCGCCTTCGGGTGAGTCGAGCCTGCGGCCCGGGGATCTTCTGCGGATGATCGACGGCGACGAGGTCCTTACGTTGGAGGCCGCAAACGCGCGGCTCCTCCAGGCGACTGCATCCGTCCTCATTACCGCCGAGCGTGGTCGCAGTCGTGTCGTCGCCTCGCTCAAAAAAGCAGAGGCACCCTCTCCTTCGGGTGCCGGCGTCGGCATCGAGTGGAACGTTCCGCATCACGGGTATCTGATAGATGCGGTGGACCCGCTCGGTCCGGCGGGCCGAGCGGGAGTCCGCGCCGGAGATCGAGCCCTTCGAGTCGATGGGACGCAGCCGCGGACTCTCGCGGATCTGACGCGTCGCCTGGCCGCCGCCGGCCCCGAAGCCCCCGTTCTCCTGGAACTTGAGCGCGAGGCCCGCCGCTTCTTTCTGATTCTGTCCTGACCCGATGAACGAACTCACGTCGCTCGGTCTGATCCTGCTCCTGGCGCTGTTCGCCGGCCACATCATGAAGGCGATCCGCGTGCCCGAGGTCACCGGGTACATTCTCGCGGGGATCGCCCTCGGTCCTTCGGCACTCGGGTGGCTGAGCCATGAAAACCTGATCGCGATCGGCCTGTTCAGCGAGGT
>JBDTQB010000527.1:0-2920 GCA_039932395.1 Vicinamibacteria bacterium
CTTGCTGCTTAATTGGAACGACGGGCGGTGTCTCAGCGATATTGGCACACAGGGAGGCGAGCTAACGCTGCACCGGTTACGACTTTCACGCTGGTCACCAGGGACTTCTGGTCAAGTCGAACGAGGACGTACCGACGAGACGGCGATAGCTCTTCGTTCCAGATCTGAAGGTTGTTTGACTTCTGAATATAGGTGTCGAAGTCCTGGCCCGGAAAACGCGGATTTGTCTTGCGAAAGCTGCTGGGGATCGGATAGCCGATAGCCGCGCAAACCGCGCTCTTGAGCACTTTCGATCTGGTTCTTAGCGGGTAGTTCAGATTCAGGCCGACAAGGCAATCGTTGAGGGCTACCTCGAGATCACTGGTTGCAACGAAGAGACCAAGGTGATCGTCCAAGAGATCGTAGATCGTAAGGCCCGAATCCTGGATGCGTCGCCGCATGACCTCGAGAGAAGCCACCTCGCCGGTCATCGTTGCACCTTCAACAGATCGAGACTCGAAACGCCGAGGCCCTCAGCAATGAGAGCCAGAGTCTTCAAGGTGACGTTTCGCTCGCCCCGCTCGATTGCGCCGATATAGGTCCGGTGGAGGCCACACCGGTCGGCAAACTCTTCCTGCGACTGTCGAGACTTAGTTCGCAGTCTTCGAAGGTTTGAAGCGAGGACCGAATTCAGGTCGGGATCAGCGGGCATCCCGACATAGTGGCCCGCCGGAGACTATTTATCTACAGACTAGATGTAGCAGGCGTCTCTTCCAGAAGGAATACCCTGGTGGCCAAGGTCCGCCGGAATGCGGGGCCAACTCAGCCGGACATGGGTGGCTTTCTTCTCAGAGTGGTGTGTGTCACCGGAATGTGGCACAGCATCGTCGGAATACGCACGCAGAAGGAAACCTCCAACGGAAGATGCCCATCACTTATCTTCGCGTCCAAGTGGCCGAGCCCCGGCGGGACTGCGGCCGAGTCGCACAACACGTACGGCGCAGCTCGCCTGCGCCCCGTTCTTGCGGGCGTCGTGATTAGCCGACCTGAACCGTCCCGCAGAGGATCGATGCCGATCGGAATAGTCGACAAAAGCAGAACCAAGCAAATGGCGCGAAGGTAGTAGTCCCGCATCCCCTGGCTGGTTCCGCCGGAATCGGTGGCTGGCATCGCCCGGAATACGCACGCCGTTTACAAGGGAACTCGCGAGATCGCCCCCCTCTCGGTTTCACCGCGGCTACAAGCTTTCTTCGAGCGAGTCGATGATCCAAGACAGCCGGGTGGATCCAAACTCCCCAGAGGCCCGCTACTGCAAAGCCGCCCTCCAAGCTACAACTCGCCGCGGCAGCCGAGTTAACCCGAGGTGATCTGCTTCGCAACGTGATTCAAGGATCCGGGGGGGACGCAGTAGCAGCTTTGAGGCGAAGTTCAGCGCCAGCAGCCACGACCCTACCGGTATGGGCGCATCGCCGATCGAAGATGATCCCATCTCCCCGGAGCGAAAGCCGTAAGGGCCTCCTGCGACGGGTCACGATCATGGAATCCAGAGAGTGTCACCCCTAAATGGAAGAACACAATGAATCCAAGGTATTCCATCGGCGCAGGGTCGTTGACCATGAGTAAACGCATCGGATCTTGTGCAGAAAAAAGTTCCGTCTCTTCGAGGAAGACTCTTGCGGGAGGCACCAACCCCACCTCAACGACTGTCCTCTCCTTGCCATCGTACCGAACGCTGACCACACCCCAAGATTCGTCGGCCTCATCACGTCGGTTGCGTGCCTGTCGGATGGGCTCTCCGATCGCCGCGTGAACTTGGTCTGGTGTCATCCCAAACCAAACAGGCCCAACCCCCTCATACGACCTGATGTCAAACGGTACCTGCAATATGGAGAGCTTGGTCATTTCTTTGGAGGCTTCTTCAGGAAGCCTGTTTCCTCCAGTGTCCGCGCGTACTCAAGCATTTGCTTGATCGCTTCATTGTATTTGGTGCCGCCTATCCGTCGGACGTCCTTGATCTCAATGGCGAGAGCTTTGCGCCACTCTCCCTTGTCAACGAGTTCTTTGATCTTTGCCCGATACTCGACTGACGCCAAGCCCTGCCTTGGATGGCTTGAGGTTTCCCAGTGGTCCGTTCGCTCCATCTGGATCGCAGGACCCTTCGCGGGGTCCAAGGGACTAGCTGCCTTCGCTGGCATGTGGTGCGAATCAAGCTCGTCGCCCTTAGGCAGTCTTGTTTCCTCATGCGGGCCACCTCGGTATTCCTTTGGCTTTTCTTCCTGTACACCCGTGATCTCCCCGGGCTTACCTCCGAAAACAATCGCTCCGATGATCGTCACGGCGCCCATGACCTTGCCCGCCTTGCCGCCATACTTCATCACCGCGGCGCCTTCGGCCACTTGAGCCTCACGGCCGTACTTCCCTTTGAAAGCCGCGTAGTCTGAACTCATCTGATTTGCGCCCGTCCACCAACTGCCTGATTGGCTGTTGGGCATCAGCGGGTGGATCGATGTGTCGAGATCAGACAGCCCAAGAGGGATCGGCGAAGCGAACTCAAGCGCGGTTTCAGCACTGTAATAAAACGCCCCGCGGGCCGCGCTGGCGGATGAGTCGGCGCTGATCGTTGCATTTCTTCCGCCATACAACTTCCGCTGCTCCCTATCGTCTTCCGCCGCATGTCCGGTTGGATCGACGTAGCGCGTCGGATTGTCAGCCGCGTAGAAGTACCGATGCAGGCTCGGCGGATCATCAATGTTCCCGAGGAAGGAATCCGACTGCGTGAATCGGGCCGTGAACGGGTCGTAGTACCGCGCCTTGGCGTAGTACAGGCCCGCTTCGTTGTCCCAGTAGTGTCCGGTGAAACCAAGCCGGTTGTGGCTTGGTGCAAGCTCCGCCGTGAAGCGGTAGTTCCCCCAGGCATCGAGGTGATACGCGGCCGTCACTT
>JBDTQB010000528.1:0-2917 GCA_039932395.1 Vicinamibacteria bacterium
TGATGATGCGAACCACCTGCTCCGGAGGCAGACGCTCGGAGAGCGCCGAGAAGCCTCGAAGATCGGACATCATGATGGTGACGGTGCGTTTGTCGCCGCCCAGGCGCGCGCCGCCGGGCGCTTCGAGGATTTGATCGACCACCTCGTCGGAGAGATAGCGCCCGAAGGTGGTCTTGATCAGATCGTTGCGGCGCGCGAGGCCGGCGTTGAGTCGCTTCACCTGATCCTGCGCGCGCTTCAGCGCGAGCTGCGACTGTACGCGCGCGAGGCACACTGGAAAATCGATCGGCTTCGTGACGTAGTCGTTCGCGCCGAGCTTCAGCGCTTCCACGATGTCGTCGCTCTGATCCTTCGCGGTCGCCATGATGATCGGAAGGTCGGCGCGCGACTTGGTCTGGCGCACGGCGCGCAGAACGTCAATCCCTGAAATGCCGGGCATCATCACATCGAGGAGGATGAGATCGAAGGGTTCCTTCGCCAGCATGTCGAGCGCCTGCTGGCCATCTTCCGCGACGTCAACCATGTAGCCCTTGGTCTTGAGGCGGCGCGACAGCATGTCGCGGTTCATTTCGTTGTCATCGACCACGAGCAGGCGATCGACGCCTGGATCGGTGTTGCCGGGCAGCGGAGGCAGGGGCTGAAGGGAAGGAGGCAGATCGGGAACGAGCACCGCCTTGGCCTTGGTGGAAGCGAGCTCTGGCTTCGCCTCCTTGATCATCGGCGCGCCGTCATGGGATGGCAGCGTGATCTTGCCGGGCCGAAGCTCCTTGTCGATCAGCTCAAGCAGGTTCTTCGCGGCCACACCAATCTTGTTGAGATCAGCGAGCGCCTCAGTTTCGCCTTTCTCTTCAGCGTCCTCGGCCAGCATCTCGCTGTAGCCGATGATCTGGTTGATCGGCGTCTTCAGATCGTGGCGAATCTGCGCGAGCGGATCGGCCGCGTCGGGTCCGTGCGATCCGGGAGGAGCCGCCATTCTTGTGTGCGGTCTACGCCTTTTCGGGCGGAGTGATGCCCTTGGCCTTGAGCAGCGTCTCCATCTTGCCGAGCAGGCGGGGCAGCTCCACCGGCTTGGTGTCGAAGTCGTCGCAGCCCGCGGACAGGGCACGTTCTCTATCGGCAGCCATCGCGTGAGCGGTGAGCGCGATCAGAGGGATGCCCGCGGATGCAGGGTTTGCCTTGATCTGCTGGGCCGCCTCCCATCCGTCGACCACGGGAAGGCTCATGTCAAGCAGAATCAGATCTGGCTTTTCGGACACCGCCATGTCGATGCCCTGCTGGCCGTCCACGGCCATCACGACGCTGTAGCCGCGCTTGGTGAGACGGCGCGACAGCATGTCGCGGTTCATCTCGTTATCTTCAATGAGGAGAACGTTCACCATGGCTTACTTTGTATTCGCCTTGAGGCGCTCGGCCGCGAACTTCTGCAGCGTCGTCCGAACACTTGGATGGGTTTTGCAGATCTCGTCGAGCGTCTTGCGCTCGAGGACCAGCGCTTCGACGGGCGTCTTCGCGGTGACCGTGGCAGTGCGGGGCTTGCCGGACAGAACCGAGATTTCCCCGAAGAACGATCCTTCGCCCATCTCGCGGACCATCTTGTTCTTGCCGTCCGGTTGACGAACATACGCGCGAACCGTGCCCGACGTGATGACGAAGAGGCTCGTGCCGGGATCGCCTTCAAGAATCAGGATGTCGCCCGACTCGTAGGAGGCAAGTTCCAGACCCTGAATGACGGCGACCAGGTCGCCTTCGTCGAAGTCGGCGAAGAGCGGACTCGAAAAACGCGGAGCGGCCGGCGCATCGGCCGAGGGCGGCGGGGCGTCATCGAGAACCTGCTGAATGGTATCGAGCAGGTCGTCGAAGAGGCCTCGGTCGGCTCCGGTCATGTTGGCGAGCATGCTCGCGGCTTCCGTCATAGGAACAACGCGCGCAGGTTCGGAGGGCGGGGCGGCGGCGGGTTGAGGGGCCGGAGCTGGCAGAGGCGCGGCCGCCTGGAGCATCACGAAAACCGGCGGGGGAGCCATCGGTGCCGGCATCGCCGCGATCTCGAACAACGACATCGGCGGAGGCATCACCAGATCCTCCATCTCCATCTCCACATTCTCTTCTTCCTTCAGAACGGCCTTGGGAGGAGGCGGTGCTGGCCGGGTCGCCGCGGGTGTCGAAGGCGGAGGCACCGCCAGGGACGCGGGCGCCTGGAACATGAACTCGGAGGGTTCCATCGACGGGCGGAGGTCGAGACCGATCTCCTCCATCTCGAACTGATCCGTCCCACGGATGATCTCCCCGATCCCCGAACTGACGGCGACCTTGGGCGCGGACTTCTTGATCAGGGCCGCAAGCGCCTTCTGCACATCGGAACGACCGGGCTGGATCCGTTCGACCTTCTTGAGAACCGCGATGGCACGCGGCGCTGAACCCTCAGTCCCGAATTCCTGGGCAAGCTTGAGAAGGATGGGAACAGCGTCCTTGCCACGGCCGGCTTCGATGAGCACGTCGGCCAGTTGCATGCGGGTGCGCGAGTCCCTGGGCGCGCTCTTGATCTCCGCCTGAAGCTGGGCAGCAGCCTTATCCCACTTCTTGGCAGCGATGAGTTGCTGGACGCTCTGTCCTCCGGATAACCAGCTCAGCATGAATCTTTCCTCTGGCCTCGATGTCTAATTCCCGACGCGGGGTTTAGCGAACGAACCACTCCGCTTTCGCCTTGTCGGCGTTGAGGAGCGCTTCGATGTGCGGGACGATGTCCTTGCCCTGCACCAGACTCTTCATCATCTCAGATGCCTTCGCCAGAGCCTCGGTCTCGGCCATCTGCGTGGTCACGAGTTCGTCGCGCATGCGATCGGAATTGGCGCGGAGATGAATCAAGTAGTTGAAGGTCCAGATGAAATGATCCCAGTCCTTGATGAGCCGGCATTGAACC
>JBDTQB010000529.1:0-2889 GCA_039932395.1 Vicinamibacteria bacterium
TTGGATCCTCGAAGGGGAAGCCCGTGCCGTCGGCCACGATCATGATGATGTGGGGCGGCGCTTGGGGGGCCGCGGGCGTCTGGGCGGCAGCGAATGTGAACAGCTTGAACATCAAGAGGCCGACGAGCACGGTGAGGCAAAGACGCATGCGACGCGGCGGGATCACGCTCTCAGGTTAGTCGCCGGCCCAGGAAAGGACCAACCATCGTGGACAGGCCACTAGAATCGCGCGCCATGACCTTGAACCTCAAAGACTTCATTCAGGATGTGCCCGACTTTCCAAAGGTGGGGATCCTTTTCCGCGACATCACGCCGATGCTGGGGGACGGTCCGGCCTTCGCGGCGGCGATCGAACAACTCGATCACATGACGCGCGATATGAAATACACACGCATCATCGGGATCGAGAGTCGTGGATTTATTTTTGGCGCCGCCCTCGCGAATCGCCGGCAGTGTGGGTTTGTGCCCATGCGCAAGCCGAAGAAGCTTCCGCGCGCCACCGTGCGTGAAACCTACGCGCTTGAATATGGCGAAGACACGCTGGAGATGCACGCGGATGCGCTGACCAGCGGCGAGAGTGCGCTGATCGTCGATGACGTCCTGGCCACGGGCGGCACGGCCGAAGCGGCAGGGAAGCTGGTCAGTCGGTCGGCGGGCACCGTGGCAGGCTTCGCGTTCGTCATCGAACTCGATTTCCTACAGGGCCGTTCGCGGCTCGCCCCGCACGCGGTCGCTAGCCTGCTTAACTATTAAGGCGTTGACGGCCCGAAATACCGCTTCAGACGCCGACCGAAGGTAAACTCCAGTCTCGCGTTTTTACGTGCGCCCGTAGCTCAACTGGATAGAGCAGGAGCATCCTAAGCTCAAGGTTGGGGGTTCAAGTCCCTCCGGGCACACCAGATTTTTCGAACTCAAAGGTGATCAGGTTTTGGACAAGGAACTCAAGAAAGAACTCCGGCGCGATGACGTGAGCGAGGCGCTCACCGAAGCCCGTGGCTTTTTGCAGCGCTCGGAAATCGGCAAGCCCCTGCTCGCGGTGCTCGTCCTGATTCTGGTTCTCGTTGGCCTCTCGTCCGTGCAGAAGTACCGCGCCCGAAGCTCCGAATCGGCCTTCGCGCGCGCCACCGAAGTCTTCCATGGTGAAGTTGCTTCGCCCGAAACTCCAGCACCCGCGGCTGGGGATCCGGTCATCTACAAGACCTCCGCCGAGAAATTCACCAAGGCTAAGGGGATGTTCGATGAGGTGGCGAAAGACTATTCGTCGCAGCCGGCGGGTCGCCGCGCGCAGTACTACTCGGCTTTGTGCCTGATCGAACTCGGCCAGGCCAAGGAAGCCGAAGAGGCGCTCATGAAGATCGCGGCCCGCAAGGATCAGAGCGAGCTCGAACCCGCGATGGCGAGACTCCGGCTCGCGGAAATTGTGCTTCAGTCCGGCCGCGCGGCGGAGGCCAAGGCGTTCTACGAGGCGCTGGCGAAGGATCCAAACGCCGGCCTACCCAAGGATCGGATTCAATTCGGCCTCGCCGAGTCTCTGGCCGCCATTCCCGACCGCATTGCCGCGCGACGCGCCTATACGGAACTCGTCAATCGCTTTCCGCAAAGTCCGTACGCGCAGGACGCCCGTAAGAAGATGGAAGAACTGGCGAGCATCTAGCTCGCTGGCGCGGGGCATCCTTGGTGGGATGCCTCCATTGTTGATGGCGTAGGCACAAGAAGAGGAGCGGGCTCAGGTCATGGCGATGTCGCGGCGGAAACGGTTTTTTTGGATCGCGGTCGGAATGGTCCTCGTCGCATCATTCACCGCCGCGGTCTTGGGCGGAATCGCCTACGTCGCCAAGCGCGAAGGTTTCTCCGCCGGGAAGCGGACCGATTCGAGCTCCAGCGTCCTCTCCATTCGTATCGCCGGTTCCTTCCCCGAGAACCCGGCCCAGACCCTTCAGTCCGCCTTGTCCGGCGACACCCCGCCATCATTTCCGGCGGTGATCCGCGCGATCGATCGCGCGGGCGATGAAGACGGCATCAAGAAGGTGCTCGTTCGTATCGGCGGCAGCGATCTTGGCTGGGCCCGCGCGCGCGAACTGCGTGACGCGCTGCTGCGTCTGCGCGCCAAGGGCAAGAAACTGACGGCGACGCTCGAGGACAGCGCGAACATGGAGTACTACATCGCGTCCGCGGCGGACGAGATCGTGGCGCTGCCCGAGGCGATCCTGGAAATTCACGGCATGTCGGCCGAGGTGATGTTCCTCAAGGGCACATTCGACAAGCTCGGCGTCGAAGCGCAGTTCGTAGCCATGGGAAAGTACAAGAACGCGCCGAACCAATACACCGAACGCAAGTTCACTCCGGCGCATCGTGAGCAGATGGAGGCGCTGATCGGCGGGATCTATCGCGAGTTCATCTCCGCCACCGCCAAGTCGCGCAAGAAGACCGACGCCGAGATGGAGACGTTGATCTCCGCCGGGCCTTACGACGGCGCGTCCGCGATGGACGCGGGCCTGGTCGACAAGCTCGATTATCCCAAGGAAGTCCTTCAGGCGGCGGGAGGCACCCATCGCGCGCTGAGCGAGTTTCGCGACAAGCCCGGCGCCTTCGATTCGCGTCCGAAAGTCGCGCTCATTTTCGTCGATGGCGAGATCCTCTCCGGAGAAAGCCAGAGCGGGGGATTCGGATCCAGCACCGCGGCGGGCTCCGAGACCATCTCAGAAGCGCTCCGTCGCGCGGCCGAGGATGACAGCGTGAAAGCGGTGGTGCTTCGAGTCGATTCTCCCGGCGGTTCGGGGTCGGCGTCCGATGTAATCGCGCGTGAAGTTGAGAACACGGTCGCGGTCAAGCCTGTCGTGGTCAGCATGGGCGACTATGCCGCGTCGGGTGGCTACTACGTTTCGGCAC
>JBDTQB010000530.1:0-2879 GCA_039932395.1 Vicinamibacteria bacterium
AGCGCTTCGAGCAGCTGCATCTGGTCCGGGCTGAACGAGAGGCCAGTGCCGATCCGGATTCCGAGCACGCCCAGGCTCTGATCCGAACCCGTGAGGGGAAGGAACAGGGCGGATGCGGCGGGCAGAGTGTCCGTGCCCAGTCCCGCTGGCCGTCGGTGCTCGAAGACCCACCGCGCCACCGCCTCGTCCCTGTCGTTAAACGCTGACGCCTGGGGCCGAGCACCCGCCTCCCGCAGCTCGCCGCTGAGGCCCTGACACAAAACGAACGCCTGCCCCGAGGTGACATCTTCGACATGCTTGACGGACAAACGGCCGACGTCGTCGACGCTCTGGGCCACCGCCAGGTCCCGGCTCATCGCGTAGAGCGAGGCCGTGCGCCGTTCCCGCTGCCGCACCGTGTCCGCCTGAGCGCGGGCCCGCGTGGCAAGCGTGCTGATCAGCAGGGCCACGAGCAGCATGACCCCAAAGGTGAGCAGGTACTGCGTGTCGGCCACCGCGAACGTCCAGTTGGGCGGGACAAAGCAGAAGTCGAAAGCGGCGACGCTCAGAACGGACGCGAGGGCGGCGGGTCCGCGCGACGAGCGGGTCGCGACCAGAGTCACGCCGAGGAGATAGACCATGACGAGGTTCGCGTTGTCGAAGGTCGGTGACATCAGGGAGCACACAAGAGTCACGGCCAGGACGATGGCCACGGCGGAGACGTAGTCCGAAATCGGCGACGTCGGCCGGAACGTCGTGGGCGGGCGCACTCGTTTCGGGTCGAGGGTGGCGTCCCCCGAGATGACGTAGATGTCGATGTCGCCACTGTCCCGGACAAGCGCGTCCACGAGGGAGCCGCGCAGACGGTCGCGCCATCTCGGGTGCGTGGGCTTGCCCGCGAGGATGCGGCCGACGTTGTGTTCGCGCGCGTACAGCACGAGCTGTCGCGCGACATCCGCGCCGGACAGAATGACCGTCTTGCCGCCGAGACTCTCGGCAAGACGCATATTGTCCGCGAGCGCCTGACGGTCCGATTCCGGGAGGCTTGCGTGAGAGGGCGCTTCGACAGACACCGCGATCCACTGGGCGCGCAGCCCTACCGCCATTCGACGCGCCGTGCGAATGAGGCGTTCACTCGCGGGGTTGGGGCCCACGCACACGAGAAGTCGCTCGGACGCGGGCCAGGTGGCGGAGATGCCGTGGTCGCGACGGTAGTCGCGCATCTGCTCGTCCACTCTTTCGGCCGAGCGCCGCAACGCCAGTTCGCGCAAGGCGATGAGATTGCCCTTGCGGAAGAAGCCCTCAATCGCGCGCTTCGCCTGCTCGGGCACGTAGACTTTGCCCTCGCGCAGGCGTTGCAGCAGATCATCGGGAGCGATGTCCACGAGTTCGATCTCATTGGCGTCGTCAAAGACCGAGTCCGGGACGGTCTCCTTCACCTTGACGCCGGTGATCTGAGCCACGACATCGTTCAGGCTCTCCAGATGCTGAACGTTGAGCGTGCTGTAGACATCGATGCCGGCGTCGAGAAGCTCCACCGCGTCCTGCCATCGCTTGGCGTGACGCGACTCCGGAGCGTTCGTGTGGGCCAACTCGTCGAGCAGAATCAGAGCGGGCTTTCGGGCGAGCGCCCCGTCCAGATCGAACTCGGCGAGGTCCACGCCCCGGTGGGCATCCTTGCGCGGCGGAAGCCGCTCCAGCCCTTCGAGGATGCGGGCGGTTTCCTGACGGCCGTGGGTCTCCACCCAGCCGACGATCACGTCGCGATTCTCGCGATGGTACTTCTGACCCGCTTCGAGCATGGCGTAGGTCTTCCCGACCCCGGCCGATGCTCCGAGGAAGATCTTCAGTTTCCCTCGGCTGCTTCGTGCCTCCTGCTCCTTGACCCGCGCCAGGAGCGCATCGGGATCAGGGCGACCCTCGGTCAACGCAGCGGCCGGCCGCCCGCGTCCAGGGCGAGATTCAATTCGAGGACATTGACGGTGGGCTCACCAAACAGGCCCAGTGCCCGGCCGTTGGTTGACGCGGCGATCAGCTCTTCCACCACGCCCACATTCACACCGCGGACCCGGGCGACGCGCGCCGCCTGATAGCGAGCGCCCGCGATACTGATGTGAGGGTCGAGGCCACTGCCGGAGGCAGTGACGAGGTCGATCGGCACGGCGGCGGTGTTGCCCGGGTCGGCGGCGCGCAAGGCCTCGATCCGCGCGATGGCGCTGTCGCGCAAGGCCTTGTTCAACGGCCCAAGATTCGATCCGGACGACGCAGCGGCGTTGTAGGGAACGGGTCCAGTGGCGGAGAGGCGGCCCCAGAAATACTTCGGTTCGGTGAACGATTGGCCGATGAGGAGCGAACCGACCGCTTTGCCATCTCTCATGACCAGGCTGCCGCCGGCCTGGCTCGGGAAGAGGACCTGGGCGAGCACCGTCACGGCGAAAGGATAGAGCAGTCCCGTCAGCACCGAGAGGGTCACAAGGAGAACGAGTGCGGGTCGAAGATGGTCTTTCATTGGGAATTCCTCAGGCAAGGCCGATGGCGGAGAGCAGCATGTCGATCAGCTTGATGCCGACGAAAGGCGAGATCAGTCCACCCACGCCGTAGATCAACAGATTGCGACGAAGGAGAGCGTCGGCGCCCAAGGCGCGATAGCTGACGCCGCGCAGAGCGAGCGGGATCAACATCACGATGATGAGCGCGTTGAAGATCACCGCGGACAGAATGGCGCTGGTGGGACTGGTGAGGCTCATGATGTCGAGCGCTTTGAGTGCGGGGTAGGTGGCCGCGAAAGCCGCGGGAAGAATGGCGAAGTACTTCGCCACATCATTCGCGACGCTGAACGTGGTGAGCGACCCGCGGGTCATCAACAACTGCTTGCCGATCTCCACGATTTCGATGAGCTT
>JBDTQB010000531.1:0-2875 GCA_039932395.1 Vicinamibacteria bacterium
GAGGGTTGCGCGCTTCTTCCTTGTTGTAGCAATGGACGAACGGAATGTCGCGCATGGTGAGCACGCCCGGGCGGGCCGACATCACCTTCGGGATCGCGTTGACAGAGATGGCCGCGGTCGCGATATCGCCCGCGATACCGCCCTTGACCGTCATGTCCATGGATGGCGAACCGTCGATCACCACGTGATCTCGAGGCGAATCGGCGCCGACATACATGTGAAGGTCGAGGCTGATCACCAAGCCAGTCTTCGAATAGCCGCGCGCGCTTTGCTTGATGCCGGCGGCCGTTCCGGCGGCGATGCGGAGGTAGTCGGTGTTCAAGTCGCGCGGCGCAATCGCAGGCTCAAGCGTCTCTTCCACGCGGTCCAGCTTGAAGCCAAGCGTGTCGGCGATCATCTGGACCGATTCGGGAAGACCCACGTGACGGACCGTGCCCTCCGCCTTCGCGCGGCTGAACTGGGCGAGCGATAGACCCGCGCCGACCTTGCGCTGAAGGGGCAGACGGCGCGTGCCGGCGTCGACAATGCGGGTGACGGAGACGCGGGTCACCTCCTCGCAGGGTGCTGTCATGGTGAGGGCGAGCGCGTCCATCGCAAATCCCGGGTTCACGCCGGTGCCAAGAACGGAAACCTTCTTCTTCTTCGCGATCACGTCGAGATCCTTGAAGACCTTCAGGTTCGCCGGAACGGGATACGCGAACTCTTCGCAGGTCGTGACCACGTTGATGCCGCGGTTGATCAGCGCTTCGATGGTCGCCTTCACGACCTTGGCCGAGGAGGTGGTCGAGACGATCGCCACGTCCGCCTTCGCGTTCTTGATGAACTTGACGGGATCGCCCGCCACCTTGATCTTGACCTTCTTGCCGAGGCCAAGCACGTCGCCGAGATCCTTATTGGCCTTCTCGGGAGCCGGGTCGCAAGCGCCCACGATTTTGAGCCCTTCTTTGCCGAGCACCATTTTCGCGATGCCGACGCCGATGGGACCGAGGCCAATGTGAATGATCTTCAGATCACGGGACATGCGGGTTTATCTCCAGAATTTTTGAAAGAGCTGCTGACGGCCGTGTCGGAGGGCAGCGTCAGGAAAAGAAAGCGGACGAGAGGTCAGCGCTCGATCGGAATCGAAGCAAACTCGTCATCGGCGACCGCGGCCACGAGCACGGTGGTCGAGATCGGCATAAAGGCGGTGTGGCTCTTGCCGTTCAGGGTCAGCCGCACTTCATAGAAGCCCTGCTCGGAGATGCGCACCATCTTGCCCTTCGCGCTCTTCGCTTTGATGATCTCGGCCATCGCGTCATTGGCGATGAAGATAGCGGCTTCGGGGTCGATCATGTGCCAAATCCTCCGGAACGGACTGTAGTGCGTGCGGCAGCAACGGTGAGGCCTTACATCGGCCTCGCGTACGGAGCCATGGCTGCGGACAAAGCAAGAAATCGTACGGCGAAACCGCCCAGCGCGCGTTCGGGAACGATCCCAAAACCGCCGGGTAGCGTCACCAAGGCGCGTGAGTTTAGCACGACGATCCGACAGGCCAGGAATCGCCTAGTCTAAGTGACTGTTTTATTTGACTTTACTGGGCGGGCCACAGCGCCCGACTTTCCATCAGCGATTGCCGGAGCGGTCCTTCTCCTGGGTTTTGGCGAGCAGATGCCTGAGTCTCACATCGACTTCAGCTTCAAAGACGCGGTACTTGGCCTGTTGCAGCGGTGTGAAGACGGCGTCCAGCGCTTCGACGTTGTGAACAGTGGCTGCGCGCTCGTCGGTTGCAGCGCTCTTCACTTCCTTCAACAAGTCGGCGACGCTGCTCTCGGTGGCGGAACCGGAATTGAGCGTCTTCCTGAGCATCCGAAGCGCTCTCATGCGACGAATGGCGCTGTCCCTTCGATCGGCCTGAAGACGCTTCACCAAGGGAAGGGCGCGCGCGAACTGCTCGTCGCTCAGATCCAGGCTCTCCTGGAGATTGCTGATGAGATACGCGTCCATCAGACGAAAGGTCTCGTCTCGCAATTCCGGGGCATGGACCGGCGGCATCTCGCTCTTCTTCTGAGCTGCCTTCTGCTGCGCGGTTTCGTCCTCTCTCGAGGGGACAGTGCGCAAGGGTGCCGCTGAAAGCACGCCGGCCAGCAGAACAAACGCGCTGGCCAGGACCAGATCAAAAGGGCGACTCATAGGGGGCTTGCTCCAGGGAGAGGCATCACGGACGCCGCATTGCTCGCGGCGAGAATCAGGCTCTCTTCGTGATTGGTCATTCCGCCCAGGCAGGCCGCACGGCAACGGGCCACGGTCAACTCATCCTCGTTCGGCGTCCACTCAGCCAGGACCGCCAGGCCCTGATCCTCGGATTCGGCGGGAAGAGGCGTCCAGGCAGGAATGCGCAGGTGACTGGCCGGGCTCGTCATCCCGGTCTGCTTCGCATTCGCGCTCGGCGAGAGATCCGGCTCGGCGAAGCGCGACAGAGGCGCCCAGGCGATCAAGACCATCACCGCCACCAGGGCAGCCGCGAACACCGGACGGAAAATCATGAGGCGATCGAAGATCGAAGGCGCATGCGCCGTCTCCTTCGAGACGGCATCACGGATGCGACTGCGGAGAATCAAATCATCCCAGTCGGTGGTCGACACAAGCTCGGTGTCAGCCCGACGGAGGCCGCCGAACACCTGGGCGAACGACGCCGCCTCGCCCTCGCATTGCGCGCAGCCGTCAATCTCCGGCGTAGGCAGGCCTTCGAGGACCCGTTCGCAGATGTCTTCGCTCGACAGATGTCGATGGGGACTCATGATTCCTGCGGTTCCTTTCCAACGTGTCCAACGTGTCCTACGTCCGCGACTTTTACCGCGAGTTGCTTCCTCAGATTTCGAATGGCGAAAAACAGATT
>JBDTQB010000532.1:0-2867 GCA_039932395.1 Vicinamibacteria bacterium
CGCTCTTCGCGAATCCAGTCGTGTCGCGCGAACTCGTGCAGATCGGCGCTCACGTCCTTGAGCAGAATCGGTTGGCCGGAGGCCGCGACCCGCCCGACCTTTCTGATGCCGATCGGGAATCGCCGGAACGCGCCGTCGAGACGCTCCCAGTTGTCGGCCGGCCTGGTTGGGTGACCGTGACTCGCGACGAGATGCAGGCAGCGGGCCCGATCGGCGCAATCAGATTTCATCGGACAGGTCTCGCAGATATCTCCGGGCTCGATCAGCCAGACCCGTGCAAGGGCGATTCCCGACTGCGAGCCAAGGCCTTCAACGATCTTCTGAAGAACAGTTTCGACCGACCTCTCTTCCGTGAGGGACAGGGCGATCATCTGAAGGGATTCGGGGTTCACGTACAACGAAATATAGCTGAAGTTAGAACGTAATTTCGTTCTATAACGAATATTCGTACTTTTCTCCCGTCGGACAAATCTCACCCATAGTGATTAGACACAGCGGTTTAGAGAGATTTGCGCCGATGGCATCGGTCCTGCTCAATAGTGCACTGCGCGGCGATGTTCGCGCCCCGCGCCCAGATGGGCGCGTGGAAACTGACAAAGGAAAACGACCACTCATGACTCTCCAGACCCACACTCCCCGACTGACTGCCATCAACCCCGACCAGGCTACCGGCAAGGCCAAAGACCTTCTGGTTGCGGTCAAGGCCAAACTCGGGATGGCTCCTAACATGATGCGCACCATGGCGAACTCAGAGGCGGTGCTCGAGGGCTACCTCAACTTCGGCTCAGCACTCGGAAACGGCTTGCTTTCTCCCGGGCTGCGCGAGCAGATCGCACTCGCGGTCGCTCAGGCGAACGGCTGTGACTACTGCCTGTCCGCGCACACTGCGCTCGGGAAGATGGCGGGGCTCAAGCCGGATCAGCTTTCTGAGAGCCGCAACGCGGTCGGGTCTGACCCGAAGACCGACGCCGCCCTCAAATTCGCGGTGGCGGTGGTGGCTTCGCGCGGTGCGGTGAGCGACGAGCAATTCGCCGGAGTCTTGGGAGCGGGGTTCAGCCAGGGCGAGGTTGCCGAGATCCTCGCCCATGTCGCGATCAATGTTTTCACCAACTACTTCAACAAGGCAGCACTCACAGTGGTCGACTTCCCGAAGGTGGAAGCTGGCCGGCAGGCGGCCTGACGCCATGAGCACGAAACCCGTTCTCCGACCCCCGTGGACGATCGAGACCGCGCTTGCCAAGGTGCAGGCGGCAGAAGATGCGTGGAACTCTCGCGATCCTGATCGCGTCGTCCTTGCCTACACAGAGGACTCGGAATGGAGAAACCGCACGGAGTTTCTGAAGGGGCGCGAGCAGATCCGCGCCTTCCTTCAGAAGAAGTGGGCGAAGGAGAACGGGTATCGCCTCAAGAAGGAACTGTGGGGATTCCGCGAAAATCGGATGGCGGTGCGCTTCGAGTATGAATGGCACGACGAATCCGGCCAGTGGTATCGGGCCTACGGGAACGAGATGTGGGAGTTCAATCCCGAGGGCCTGATGGCGCGGCGATTCGCGAGCATCAACGACGCTCCTATTCGCGAGGACGAACGAAGGATCTGATGAACCTGACAGTGTTGGGATTGTGGCGCTATCCGGTCAAGACCCTCGCCGGGGAGGCGCTGGCCTCGGCGCGTCTTGGCGAAGCGGGCATCCCCGGAGATCGCATCGTTCACGTCCGCGGGCCCGAGGGTGTGCGGACGTCGCGTCGCCATCATCGACTGCTCGGGCTGCGGGGGACTCTGCCGGAATACGGTGTGCCGCGAATCGACGGCCATCCTTGGGACAGCGACGAGGCGCTGGCGCTCGTCAAGGGCGCGGCAGGAAACGACGCGTGGCTTGAGGCCTACGAAGGCCTTGAGAGGTTCGACGTCCTGCCCCTGCTCGTCGCCACCGACGGCGCCGTGGCGGAATTCGGTCGCGACATTCGCCGGCTGCGTCCGAACATCCTCATCGGCGGCGTCGAAGGAATGGAGGAAGTCAATTGGCCGGATGGAGAACTCCACATCGGGGACGCTGTCATCCGCGTGGACTCCCGTCGTGGCCGTTGTCCCATGACGACGGTCGACCCGGACACGCTGGCCGTCGATCCGAACGTCCTCAAGGACATCGGTCGCCGCTTCGGCGGGCGACTCGCCTTGAACGCAGAAGTGCTAAAGCCGGGCAGAGTCAGCGTCGGCGATGAAGTACGCCTCGTTCGCGCCTGAGCTGCAACTCAGGGGACGGCGCACGCTGAGAGGGGAGTCTCCACCTTCGGGGAGTAAACGCTTCCGCCCTTGCCCGTCGCATGGAGAACCTTCTGAAGCGCGGATAACTCTGTGTTCAGGAAAGCGTCGTATTGCCTCAGAACCTCGTCAGCCTTGGCGCAACTCTCTCGGATGGCCGCGGCAGTGCTTTCCGTCGGCCTGAGATCCGCGAATTCCAGGCTCGCGAGGTGCGAGGCGAGGGTTCGATTTCCGGCGAGAGTCGCGATCATGCGGACGGCTCCTGCGTCGAAGCGCTTCATCGCGGTATCGAGCGCCGCATTTCCTTCCGCGTCGGCGCGTTCTTGGGCCTCCTTGCGGATGCCGTTCAGGTTGTCGATGGCGAGGCGGCTGATCTCGATGCCGGCCACCAGGCCTCGTTCGGTCCGCGACAAAGCGGCGAGATCCTCAGGGGTGGCGGGACTCCGCGGGTCGTTGGTCACCTGTAGCTCACGAGTCTCGCTCAGGCCGCCCGCGCTCAGGTGGACCTTGTAGGTTCCTGGGACGACCAGCGGGCCGATCGGCTGCTGACGTGGCGACTTTCCAACGATCGCGGGGGCGATGATTCCGTACGACGTCGAGTGCGACG
>JBDTQB010000533.1:0-2863 GCA_039932395.1 Vicinamibacteria bacterium
CGATCGAACTCAAAGCGCCCTTGTGCAAGCACGCGGGAGAGCCGTCGCACCGAAGCCTGTTCCTGGGATGTCATGACGACCCGATCATCGCGCAATCCGAGATCCGACTGGGTCCAATCACGAGGACGGTCGCGGCGAACGATTCGGTCGGCTTCCGACGATCGCCAGAACAAATACGACCACACCCAGCCAGCGCCACGGGCCGACCAGAAAGAGGAGCAGGGCGGCGGCCACACCGTACACAACGCGCCAAGGCATGGAAAGAGACCGCCGGAAATAACCCGAAGCCGCGGCAGATGCCGCCATCACGATGAGGACGGCGAGAGTGGTCGACAGCGTCACTTCAGACCAGGGGGCCTGAAGGAGCAGGCCGAGCCCGTCCTGATGCATCGTGAAGATCAGCGGCACCAGAAAGGCGGGCAGGGTGTAGCGCAACGTCGCCATCACCGTCCGGTATGGGTCTCCATGGCAAATCGTGGCAGCGGCCATCGGCGAAAGAGCGGTCGGTGGCGACACCTCGGACAGAACGGCGTAGTAGAAGATGAACATGTGCGCGGCGAGTTCGTTGACGCCGACATGGATCAGCGCGGGTGCGATGGTGACGGCCGACAAGATGTATGACGCGGTCACCGGCACCGACAAACCCAGGACCGACACGGACACCGCGGAAAGAAGAATCACGCCCGTCGCATTCGATCCGGCCAGCGAGACGATCAGGGTCGCGACTTTCAGCCCCAAACCCGTGAGGGTCAGACCGGCGACGAGAATGCCGGCGCAGGCCGTGGTCGTGATCACGGGCACGAGCGTCGCTCCCGCGCTGATCATCGCCCGTCGGAGGCGCGCTGGTGTCAACGCCTGCGCCCGATTGATGAAGCTCAGAACCACCGCCGCACAGGCGGCGAGAAACGCCGAGCGCGTGGCCGAGTAGCCCATCATCAGAAACGCGACGATCAGCAGAGGAGAAACCAGATGATGTCCGCCCGTTTTCAGAATCGCGGCGAGTGGAGTCGCTTGCATCGGCGCATCGCTTGTGGCGGCGCTGACCACGGTTTCCCGCGGGACGTCCGCTTCGATCATGAGCACGATCCCGAAGTAGTAGAGCAGCGTGGGCACCACCGCCATCAGCAGGACCTGCCCATACGAAATCTTCAGGAACTCCGCGATCAGAAACGCCGCGGCTCCCAGGGTCGGCGGAGAAAGAATCGCGCCGATGCCGGCGGCGGCGAGCAACGCGCCAGCGTTCTCGCGACTGAAGCCGGCCCGTTTCAGGAGAGGGGCCGAGGCGCCGCCCAACGTCAGTGTGGTTGCGACGCCGCTTCCTGAGACGGAGCCCAGCAGAAAGCCCGCGAGCGTCACCGCACGACCCGCGCCTCGTGCGGAGTTGCCGCCGGAGAACGTCGCGAAAGACAGGTCGAGAAAGAATTGCGCCGCGCCGGAGGCTTCGAGCACCGCACCATAGATCGCGAACAGGCCGATGGTCGTTGCCGCGACATCCAGCGGAACGCCGAAGATGCCTTCGAATCCCATGACCATCGAGCCGACGAGGCGCGCGATGTCGTACCCGCGGTGCGCGATCATCGATAGGCCGACGCGATCCAGCTCCCCGCCCCAAAGGACGTAGGCCATGGTCGCGAGCGAAAGGACGGGCAAGGCGGCGCCGGTTGAGATCCAGGCGCCAGTGATCACCAGACCCAGTAAAGACAGGCCCAAACCCAGATCCAGCGATGTCGGCTCGGAGGCGCGGGCAAGAAAGCCACGGCCACTCGCTGCGATGGCGAGAGAGATGCCCAAGGAGGCAAGCGCCAGACCATAGGAAACGCTGCGCGCCCGCTCCGCCTTTGGCTTGAGAGTCAGAAACGCGAGAGCCAGACCAAGCCCGAGAATGATCGCGCGAAAACGCAGCGTCTCGACCACCGTGACTTCGCCGGCGAGCACCAGGAGCGAGAGGGCAATCGCAACGAGGGTCGCCGCGGGCGGAGCGCCTTGGACCCGGCGCACCATCGCCTCCTCGGCGTCTTCAGGCAGCGTCGCGGACTTCTCTTCGCTCACGGGTCCGCGAGAGTACACCGGCGGCGAACCGGTGCCGCAGCGCGTGGCTTGGCCTATGGCTTGGTCGGTGTCGCCTGGACGGTGGTGCCGTTCTCTGCGTAGTACCTCAAAGCGCCGGGGCTGAACGCGATCGGAGAGCCTGTGACTGCGGTCTTCGGATCCAGGTTTCGAGCCTCCGCGTGCGCCAGAGCGAGCGCCGCCTTTTTCTCGAACATCGCCTTCACGATGAGGTATGCGCGGTTGTCGTCAAACTTCGCGGGGACAACGAGAACGTTGGAGACGCCAAAGGTATGGGTCTCGGTTTCGACGGACGAGTACGTCGAGGCCGGAATCGACACCGCTCGATACAGCCCCTCGCCATAGTGCGCCTGGAGCCTGGGCAACACGCTCGCCGTTTCAAGAAGGGTGATCGGCGCGGAGATGGCAAGATCAAGCACGGCGGCAGTCGGCAAACCCCCGCTCCAGAAAAACGCGTCAATCTTGCCGTCCTTCAGAGCATCGGCCGACGCCTGAGCCGAAAGATTCTCGCGGCGGATGTCCTTCGCGGGATCGAGTCCGGCCGCGGTCAGCGTGCGATCGGCGATCGTCTCCGTGCCGCTTCCCGCGGAGCCCATCGACACCACCTTGCCCTTCAGATCCGTCAGGCTCGCGATCCCGTTCGTTCTCTTCGTGACCACGTGGGTCACGTTCGTGTAAAGGACGGCGAGCGCGCGCAGATCCACGGGCCGACCTTCGAACGCGCCATGCCCATCGGCCGCATCTTTCAACGTGTCCGCGAGCGTGAAGGCGATGTCGGCTTTGCCGTCGCGAAGGA
>JBDTQB010000534.1:0-2854 GCA_039932395.1 Vicinamibacteria bacterium
GTGATCCAGAGCGGGTAGTGCATCTTGTCGAGGTAGGACATGAGCGTCCCTTCCTCGGACTCCTGGATTTCCAGGCGGCCACGCATCTCGTCGATGGTGTCGACCGGGTTCAGGCCATGATGGCGCATGAGCTTCCAGGTCACTTCGACCGGGATCGAGCCGTCGGTGTGCTGGTGCAGCTCGACCTTGGGAGCCTGGGTAATGCGGGAATCAATCTCAAGGGCCACGGAGGGATTCTACCGGGCAGCTAAGATCGCTCGGCCGTGACCACTGCTCCCAAGTCCCGTGTCCTGATCGTCGACGACGACGCCATTTTCCGGAGGCTTCTGGAACGTCATTACACAACGGCTGGTTGGGAAGCGGTCTCCCGAGGCGGCGTCGCGGACGGTTTGGCGGAGTACGCAAAGGGCCACTTCGACCTTGTCCTCGTCGACTACCTGCTCGACGACGGGAACGGTCATGAGTTCGTTCAGGGTGTGCGAGAGACCGACCTCGATGTGCCCATCCTGGTGGTGTCGGGCGCTTTCGACATCGAGGCCCTGAGCGGTTTCGTGCGCGAAGCCATCGACGATGTTCTTCCCAAGCCGATCGACTTCGCCAAGCTGAGCGAAGTCACGTTGCGGCTCTCCCGGCTGGGACGTGAGCGCCGGCGCATGCGACGTCGCGCGGCCGCTTTGCTGGAAGTCTCCCGGAGCCTCAAGGTCGGCAGCGGCGACTCGAAAGAACTGCTCAGCCGTTTCGCCCGCGCGGTCTCTGAAATCACGCCCTTCCGGCGCTCCGCGATCTACATCACGGATGCGGACCATCAGTTTTCGTTCAAGGCCGCGGTTCATGGAACGGGCAAGCTCCCGGAACGCGTGCCGACTCCTGAACTGTTCAAGGCGTTCGAGCGTGGGTTCAAGCTGGATCTCGCGTCCTTCGTGCCGGGATCCTTCGTGAGCTCGAATCACCCGCCTCCGCGCCAGACCTATTCGGAAGCTCGCGCGAGGAAGTTCCCACCGGAGCCTGGAGACCATGGCCTGGTGGAGATCCGCTCGCCGCATCGCCTCTGGGGCTACATCCTCTTCGAAGACCCGGATGACGCACAGCGGCCTTCAGAAGACAGCATGCACTTGCTGTCCCTTCTTTCCGGCTACGTAGCAACGGTGCTGGAGAACCGCGATTCATACGACGCTGAGGCGCGACTTCGTTCGCGTCTGGAGATGGTCCGCGACGTCGTCCATCTGGCCCTTCAGCGCGCTGATCTGAGCGGAGCGCGCTCGGTCATGACCGCCGCCGCAGTGACGCGCGCGGGCTATGCCTTCTCGGCGTTTCTGGAGCGCCACGGCCAGGGCCTCTGGTCGATCGAAGCCGCGTGTCCGTCGTTCCAGGGCGCGAAAGCGCCGGCGCTCATGCGTGATGT
This sequence comes from Vicinamibacteria bacterium, assembly GCA_039932395.1. Classification (GTDB taxonomy): domain Bacteria; phylum Acidobacteriota; class Vicinamibacteria; order Fen-336; family JAGNNV01; genus JAGNNV01. The sequence goes on from JBDTQB010000534.1 coordinate 1,403, forward strand.
CCTGGAACTTCAGACGGCGAGTGCCAAACCGGGGGAAGCACTTCACCTGTCGCGTCAAAGTTTCATCCTCGGTCATGCTCCGAGATTCTCCTGCGCTATTCCCGTCTTCTCGGGCGACGAATTCCGTGGCTACTTCGTGGTCGAGGATGACATCCGCGAGACCATCGAAGCGGCGGACGAAGCGGCCTTCCTCACCCTGTGCGACCAGATGGGTCTCCTCATTCGCCGTCTCGACTACGAACGTGAGCTGGCCCGCAAAAACGCTGAGATCCAGACGTCGTATACCCAGCTCGAAGCCATCCACGAAGAGAACGTCCGCATGCAGGAAGTGCTGCGGCGCTACATTCCGCCTTCGACCTGGGAACAGATCGACAAAGTGGGCGGCGGCGGTCCGGAAGGCATCGAGGAAGTGGTCGACCGCGCGGTCATGTTCGTGGACATCTGTGGCTTCACGCGGGTTTCAGAAACGCTGAAGCCCGCCCAGATCGTGGCCATGCTGAACTCCTATTTCACCGTCGTGGCATCCATCTGCTACCAGCACGGCGGGGAGATCGTCAAATACATCGGCGACGGCATCATGGGGTTCTTCCCTGAAGGTCTGGCGGCGGTGGCCGCGGTGTCGGACATCCTCGACGCGCGCACAAAGATCGCGGCGCAGCTCAAGGAACAGGATCTTGAGCCCATCGAATTGCGCGTCGGTGTGGCCTGGGGACCGACCATCGTGACATCGGTGGGTCCGTTCTATCAGCAGGATCGAACGCTGCTGGGCGACACCGTGAACACCGCGTCGCGACTGGAGCACCGTGCGATGCCGGGTTCGGCTCTGCTCGACAGCGGTCTGATCGGCGACCGCGATCCCGAGTCGCTCGCCCTCAAGTCCGTCGGCATCTTGAACCTGCGCGGCAAGAGCAAGCCCGTCACCGTGCTCACCTTCGAAGGCGATGCATCGCGCTACACGAGAGCGGCCACGGGTGAAATCGTCCGCGAGCGGCGGGGGGTGGATCTCGGGGCGCTCTACCGCGAAGCCATTCAGGACTGACGTCCGCCGCTACCTGGTAGCACTCCGGACCGCGGCCTTGAGATCCTCGATGGCCGGGTGGTCGCCTGCGAACTTGCTCACGTACTTGTAGGGCATCGAACCATCGGGCATGCGAAGGATCACCCCACCCAGCTGGAAGGCATCTCCGTGCACGCCTGGCTGCGTGAAACCCTGCTTCTTCGCGACCGCCGCGTTCTTGAAAACGCTCGGTGTAAGGAAGGAAAGAAGCGGCCGCTTGAAATCGAGAGCTTTGTAGATGGCGCGGTCTTTGTCGACATAGACGGGAAGAGAAAGGCCGGTCTCTTCGACAAAGGCCTTGGCGTAGCGGACGCTGGAGTGGCCCACCACGACCACCTGCGCGCCTAGATCCTCGAAGGCTTTGCGTTCGCGATGCAACTGCACCGCCTGCTGTC
>JBDTQB010000535.1:0-2835 GCA_039932395.1 Vicinamibacteria bacterium
TGGCTTCGTCGACCGGTTCGCCCAGATACTCCTCGGCGCCCTGCTTCAGCTTCTGCAGGACGAGGGCGGAAATCTCGGGAGGCGCATAAAGGCGATCGGCCGCGCGGATGTGAGCGTCGCCGTTGGGCGATTCGGCCACTTCAAAAGGCGCGAACTTGCGCGCATGGGCCACTTCGGCGGAATTGAATTTCCGGCCGATGAGGCGCTTGATCGCGTACAGCGTGTTCGTGGGATTGGTGATCGCCTGGCGCTTGGCGATCTGGCCGACCAGACGGTCGCCCTTCGCGGTAAAGGCGATGACCGACGGTGTCGTGCGGGCGCCCTCCGCGTTGGGGATGACGACAGGAAGCCCGTTCTCGATAACCGAGACACAGGAATTCGTCGTACCGAGGTCGATGCCGATGATGCGTCCCATGAACTCTCCTAGTGGGAAACCGGGACTATGACAGAAGGCGATTCTTCCGTCGCTTGTTGGGCAACTTTAACCAGTGCTGGACGGATCAGTCGATCGCCCATCATGAAACCCTTGCGGTAGCAGGCGACGACGGTGCCGTCCTCGGCGCCTGGCACCGGCTCGTACGACAAGGCCTGATGACGGAGCGGGTCGAATTTCTGGCCCGTCGGGTCTTCCTGGGTGATGCCCTTGTTCAACAGTGTCGAAGAAAGGTCCTTCAGGGTGATCTCGACTCCAGCGCGGATCTCGGCGAGCGTTCCTTTGGCGGCAAGCGCCTTTTCGAGCGAATCGATCGAGGGGAGAAGGTCGGAAAGAAGCGCAATGACCGCGTCTTCATTCGCGGTCCGGCGATCCTTGTCCTCACGGCGTTGGTAGTTCGCGAACTCGGCGCGCCTCCGCAGCAACTGATCCTTCAGAGACGCGACTTCCTGTTCCAGGAGAATCAGAGGATCCGCGGGCGTGGACGATGGATCTTGCGTAGATCCATCGTTTTGATCGGGTTCGGAAGGCGCCATTTCTTCAGGCGAAATCGGAGAATCTTTGGGTTTGGACATGATTTTGAGGACGTCTCATTATAGCGACCGCCCCCCGCCGTTCGTTACTTCGAGGACCCGCTCATCTGGCTCGTGCCCTTGAACTCGGCTCCGTCCGCGATCGAAATTCGGGCAGCCTTGATGCTTCCGTTCAACTTGCCGGACGCCCGGATCTCGATCCGGTCGGACGCGACGCAGTCGCCGACCACCTTGCCGGAGATCACGATGGACTTCGCTGAAACGGTGGCCTTGACGTCGCCGCTGTCGCCCACTTCTACTTCGCTCGTGGATTTGATGTCGCCATCCACGTGGCCGTGAATCACGAGCGGCTCGTCCGTCTCGATTTTGCCGTTAAAGCGGGTCTTCTCGCCGAAAACGGTGGACTTGGCGGATGGACGCACGGGTGCGGGCTGCGCTTGAGGTGCGGAAGGCGCCGGAGCGTTGTCCGCAGGTCGAGGATCTGGTTTGCCGAAAAGGCCCATGGTTGACTCCGAAGGCTGAAAAAAGTGGAAGGCGGAGTCTATCGCTCGAACCGGATCGAGGAACCGCCCGAGACCCTGAACCTCCGTGGGCGGGGGACAAAGCCGACTGACCTCCATTCGGACCTCGTCACGCACATCCATGGATTAGCGTGGCCCATCTCCCAAAGACCTGGGAGTTCCCGTGCCTGAAAACCAAGTCGTGCCAGCCGGCCGGCCGCCGCTGCGCCTGCTCGATCGCGTCCGCGAAGCTCTCCGGGTTCGTCACTACAGCCCGCGAACCGAAAAGGCTTACGTCTTCTGGATCAGGCGTTTCATCGTCTTCAACGGACGCCGCCATCCAAACGCCATGGCAGAGCCCGAGATTGCCCGGTTCCTTGGAGCGCTGGCGACCCGGCTTCGAGTGTCCGCTTCCACCCAGAATCAGGCCTTCAGCGCGATTCTGTTCCTGTACCGGACGGTCCTAGGCCGTGAGTTGACAGGGTTACAGGGAACACCCAGGGCCAAGCTCCCGGATCGCGTGCCGGTCGTTCTTTCGCCCAGCGAGGTAGCGGCGGTTTTCGTCCACATACGCGGAGTTCCCGCCCTGGCGGCGTCTCTTCTTTATGCCTGCGGCCTGCGCATCTCAGAGGCGATGCAACTCCGGATCAAGGATATCGACTTCGATCGCAAAGAGATCATCATCCGCCGGGGAAAGGGCCAGAAAGACCGGCGAACCATGCTGCCGCCGGGCCTGGAGATGCGCCTGCTCCAACACCTCATCGAAGTCCAGAGGCGTTTCGATCTCGACCAGTCGCTTGGCGTGGTCCGCGTTGTCCTGCCCGACCGTCTTTCCCGCAAGTACCCGAATGCTTCCAGAGAGTGGGCCTGGCAATGGGTCTTCCCAGCCTCGCGCACCTATCTCGACGCGGCGACCGGCCGCCGCTTTCGTCACCACATGCACGAGTCGATGTTGCAACGAGCCTTTCGTGACGCGGTCAAGCTGTCGGGCATCACGAAACCAGCGAGCTGCCACACCCTTCGGCACTCTTTCGCGACCCATCTCCTGGAACGTGGTTACGACCTGCGCACGATTCAGGAACTTCTCGGCCATTCGGACATTTCGACGACGATGATCTACACCCACGTCCTGAACAAAGGCGGACGAGGCGTGCAGAGTCCCTGGGAACTCCTTCCGGCTCCGCCGCCGACCGAACTCTCCGCCAGGATCGGCCGAGTCCTTGACCAGACATAGCTAAACGGAGTGTAATCAACCCATGGGCGGCACTTTACGAACACGGGACACACGACGAACTCAGGAATCCTTACGGTCGTTATCGAAATATACGACGTCGTATATTTCCGCTTCGCAGCAGACTAAGTGTTCGAC
>JBDTQB010000536.1:0-2829 GCA_039932395.1 Vicinamibacteria bacterium
CCGTGCTGAAAGGCGGTGTGCAGCGACAGATGAATCAACAGGTCCGCGTCGCTGAGGCGTTGGAACTTCGCGCCCACGACGGTTTTGCGGCGCTCCCACAGGCCACCATGATCGATGGGGAACAATCCCGGGCACGCCGTCAATGAAATGTGGAGTTCGAGAACCACGCCGCTTCGCGGTTCCTTGAAGACCAGGGCGTGATCGGATGCTCCAATCTCCGTCAGGTCCAGTGTTCTCGCTACGTCCGCAACTTCTGCGAACCGATGCGTGTCGACGACCAGGAAATCGACGTCGGCCATCGGCCGGTTCTCGATCACGCCATACAACTCCTGTGCGATGGAAATGCCTTTGAGGGCCAGCACCTTGAAGCCCGCCTCATCGGCAGCCGTGGCGAATCGCTCCGCCAGGTCCAATTGCTGTGTCCCACGGACGGCCAGCCAATAGGTGTGCTGCAGCATCGACGACGTCTGCGCGGCGATGATCACGTCAGTCTCTCAGTCGGCCCAGGCTGACAAAGCTTCCGAGCAGACCAACGCCGGCACCGATTCCGACGAGCGCGAAAACGTCGGCGGCACCCATGGTCGGAGCCAGGGTCGCCCCCAGATTCGCGCCTCGCAAAGCCTCAACGATCTTGCCCAGCACCATGGCGAGCAGCCCGCTCGCCACCAGCCCGCCGAAGGCTCCGGACAAGGAGCCTTCGACCAGAAATGGCCCGCGAATAAAAGCTTTTGAAGCCCCCACGAGACGCATGATCTCGATCTCGTCCTCGCGCGAATAGACGGACAGGCGGATCACGTTCGCAATAGTGAAGCCCGAGGCCACCGCGAGAACCAACCCAAGGACCAGGGCGAGACCGCGCACCAAACTGACAAAGGCGGAGAGGCGATTCACCAGAATCGCGTCGTAGTGAACGTCGTCGACCCCGTCCATCTTGCGCCAGCTTTCGATCAGGTTCGTAACGATCAAGGCCTTGGCAAGGGCAGGCTTCAGCGAAACTTCAATAGACGGCGGAAAGGGCGTCTCACCCACCTCTTCGGGAATGGCGGCGAGATCGGGAAACAGTGTCTTGAAACGCGCGAGCGCCTCCTCGGAGGTGCGTTCCTCCACACCCTTGACCACCGGCTGATTCTTAATGGATGTCGCGATGGCGGCACGCGCGGAAGGCGTCAACTGTGGCGAGAGATAGACCACGACCTGAACTTTGCCGGCCAGGGTATCAACCAGCGCTCCGCCTGCCCGCGCGATCGAGAAGAACAAACCGAAGATGCCGAGAGATGCGCCGATGGTGGCAATGGAAACGACGGTGAGCACACGCCTTCGGAGAAGGCCGGAGAAGGCTTCCTCGAACGCGTAGCGCACCGCCTTGGACATGCGGAGTCATAATAACGGTCACTCACATGGCAATACTTATCGGCGTGGCTGGAGGGACGGGCTCTGGCAAGACATCGTTCGCCCGCAAACTGGTCGAATCGATCGGCGAGGAAAGCTGTCTGCTTGTCCCGCAGGATTCGTATTACCGGGACACCAGCTCTTTAACCCCGGATGAGCGGTCCCGCTGGAACTATGACCATCCGCATGCGTTCGACACGAGCCTGCTGGAACAGGACCTGCGCGAGTTGAAGATGTCGCGGCCGGTGCCGCACCTGACCTATGACTACACGACCCACGCGCGCGTCGTGTTGCCGGACGCGCTTCGTCCGCGTCTGGTCATCGTGCTCGAAGGCATCCTGGTTCTCGCGGAAGAGTCGCTCCGCCACATCATGGACATCAAACTCTTCATCGACACGGATGCCGACGTGCGCATCCTGCGCCGGTTGCGCCGCGATCTGAAGGAACGTGGCCGCACCTTTGACTCGGTGGAGAAACAGTACCTGGAGAGCGTGCGCCTCATGCACCTCGAATTTGTTGAGCCTTCAAAGCGCTACGCTGACCTGATCGTTCCCGAAGGTGCCCAAAACAACGTGGCGCTGGACGCGGTGATCGCGCGCGTTCAGGCGATGCTTGCGGCCCAGAGTCTGGCCGCAGCGGCGCAAGCTGCGAAGGGGTAAGTCTCAGGACGAGACTTCGGCGACCTGGCCTTTGACCAGGGTGATGACGCGCTTTTTCATGCGCTCGATCATTTCCCGGTCATGAGTCGCGACGAGGACGGTCGTCCCCTTGGTGGCGCACATTTCTTCAAACAGCGCCATCACTTCGGCCGCCCGTTCGGGATCGAGGTTTCCGGTCGGCTCGTCGGCGAGCACAAGCTCAGGTTCGTTGATCAGAGCGCGTGCGATAGCCACGCGCTGCTGCTCGCCACCCGAGAGCTGGAGCGGAAAGGCGTCGAGTTTGTCTTCAAGCCCAACCGATTTCAGGGCCAGGAACGCACGGCGCTTCCGCTCTTCTTCAGGAACACCGAGCACCCGAAGAACAAAGCCAACGTTCTCCAGAATCGTCTTCATCTTTAGCAGCTTGAAGTCCTGGAAAACGACGCCGAGAGTTCGCCGGAACTCGGGAATTTTCTGCTTCGGCAAGGCTGACACATTTCGGCCACCGACCAGGATCTGGCCTTCGGTCGGCAGTTCTTCGCGCAGGATCAAACGGAGCAAGGTTGTCTTGCCGGCACCGGACGGACCGGTCAGAAAGCAGAACTCTCCCTTCGGAACGTGAAGCGAGACGTCACGGAGCGCAATGCCCTGTGCGTCATAACGTTTCGTGACTCTGAAGGCTTGTATCATCGATGGTGGCGGGCGACTGTTTGCGGACGCCTTGGTTCGGGCGCTCAGGTCGAAGGTTATAGGACGTTTCGAGGGATGAAATGCGCGCAGCTCTGATCAGAACCCAAGGTGG
>JBDTQB010000537.1:0-2800 GCA_039932395.1 Vicinamibacteria bacterium
GCCGGGCCGACATCATCAGCGTCGTTTCCGAGCACGTTGTCCTGCGCAAGGTCGGACGCTCGCACAAGGGGTTGTGTCCCTTTCACAAGGAGAAATCGCCGTCGTTCACCGTGCGCGCGGATCCGCCGGTCTTTCATTGCTTCGGCTGCGGCGCGGGCGGCGACGTCGTCGAGTTCATCAAACTCAAAGAGGGTCTCTCGTTCAAGGACACCGTCGAGTCTCTGGCCCGCCGTTTTGGCGTCCCCATCCCGGACAGCCGCGAGGAAACTCCGGAGGACCGGCAGAGAGTCGAGATCGAACCGGTGCTCGAAGCGGCGGCTCGGCAATACGAACAGTTCTTTTGGGCCGACGCCGGCCGGCGAGCGCGAGAGTATCTGGAAGGCCGCGAGTTCTCGAGAAAGACCCTTGAGTTCATCCGCGCCGGCGCGGCCCGCGATGCCTGGCACGACATGCTGAACGCGCTCAAGGTCCAGTTTCGCGAAGAGCTCATCGAGATGGCGGGACTCGCGATTCGCGGCCCGCGCGGCCTCTACGATCGGTTTCGCAATCGGGCGATCTTTCCAATTCTTTCGGATCGCGGACGAGTGGTTGCCTTCGGCGCCCGCGCCCTCGATCCCGCTGACGAGCCGAAGTACCTGAACTCTCCCGAGGGTCCGGCGTACCAGAAGAGTCGGACGCTCTATGGCTTGAGCTGGGCCAAGGAAGAGATTCGCAAGACGGGCCGGGCCATCGTGATGGAGGGCTATCTCGATGTGGCCCGATCGATCGAGGCGGGCGTGCTCTCCTCCGTGGCGCCCTGCGGCACCGCCTTGACGTCACAACAGGCGCGTCTGCTGAAGCGCCTCGCTCCACGGGCGGTTCTCTGCTTCGACGGCGACGACGCCGGAGTCAAAGCCACCAGGCGATCCATCGAGATCTTCCAGGACGAGAAGATGGACGTTCGCGTGGTGGCGCTCGAATCCGGCCACGATCCCGACACCTTCATTCGTGACCGTGGCCGTGAGCCCTTCCTCGCCCGTATTGAAGCGGCCGAGCCTGCGATCGAATGGCTGGCTCGCCTCGCCGCACGCGAGAACGACATCGAGAGCCCCTCGGGGAAGGCGGCGTACATGAACGCCTTGCTTCCAGCACTCGGCAAGATCGAGAGCGGGGTGGAGCGGGCGGCCTGGATTCCGCGGATCTCGCAGATCGGCAAGATCGACCCGATCGCCGCCACCGAAGAACTGGCTCGGTCTCTCGGATCACGCCAGGCCATTCGACCGCAGGCGTTCACGCCCGCGATTCGAACTCCGCAGGCCGGGCCGAAGCAGGAACTCACGCGGTCGGAAGTGTGGCTCGTGGCTCTGGCCCTCAAGAACCTTCCCGACGTCGCCGATGCTTTTGCGGAGCTTGAGGGTCTCGACTTGTCCTCCCTGCGTTCCGGCTCGATCCTCGCCACGCTGCTTCGGTTCTCAGACCTGGGTGCTGACGCGTCCCTCGGCGCCCTTCAGGATGCGCTGCCCGACGACGAAGATCGTCGCGTCCTGCGGGAAATCGCGGTTCAGGACCTCGAAATCGAGGCGTCTTCCGCTCGTTCGTGCGCCATGTCCCTTCGTAAACTGCTTCTTGAGCGACGCTTGACGGAAATTCAGAAAAGCCTGGTGAGAGGCGGAGCGGGCGCCGACATCGACGCCGTCCTGGACGAGAAAACCCGTCTTTCAAGGGAAATCGAGGCGCTTCGGTCCGTCTCTTAGTCCACGTTGGCGAAAAGCGCCCGGACAGGAGAAAATACAAGGTTCCTGAAGCAGCGGAGCACTTAGAAGACAAAAATGGCCCTGACACTCGAAGAGAAGTACGACGAAGTACGCACCGGCATCACGATGGGCAAGGAGAAGGGCTACCTTCTCTACGAAGAAGTCAACGAGATGCTCCCCACGGACATTCACACGTCCGACGAGCTCGAAGACGTTTTCGCGATGTTCGGTTCGATGGGAATCGAGATCATCGATTCCGAGCAGAAGTTCCGTGAGAAGTCCGACGCCGAAGAAGGCGAAACGATCGATCTCAGTCCGGGCACGCTCGACAAAACCAACGATCCCGTCCGCATGTACCTGCGCGAGATGGGTACCGTTCCCCTTCTCACCCGCGAAGGCGAAGTCGCGATTGCGAAACGCATCGAGCGCGGCAAGCGCATCATGCTCGCGCAGATCACGCGCACGCCCATGGCGGCCCGCGAAATCCTCGCCGCCGGCGAACAGCTCGAAGCGTCGCGCATCGGCGTCAAGGAACTGGTCATCTTCGTCGAAGAAGAAATCACCGAAGAGAAGCTCGAGCGCAAGAAGCGCGAGACCTTGAAGCTCGTCGGCAACGTGAAGGCCGCGTTTGATGGCTACCTCACGCTGAAGGCCAAATACGAAGAGACTCCCAAGAAAGACCCGAAGTACGTCAAGGGCAAGTGGCGCATCGGACGCCAGCGCGTCGGTTTCTCGAAGGCGATTCGTCGCCTCGAACTGACCGAGAACGTCAAGCGTCGCCTTCTTGATCGTCTGCGCGAAGCGGTTGATCGCGTGTCCCAGCTCGAAGAGCAGGTCACGCGCATGATCGTGAAGAGCGAAGGCCGCCTCTCCGAAGAGCAGAAGAAGGTCATCAAGCGCGACATCCAGGAGAAGAAGCAGGCTCTGCGCGATCTCCAGGACGACTTCGGTTCGTCGACCGCGGATCTCAAAAAGACTCTCGACTCCGTCCTGATCGGCGAGATCCAGGCCGAGCAGGCGAAGAAGGAACTGGTCGAAGCGAACCTCCGACTGGTTGTCTCCATCGC
>JBDTQB010000538.1:0-2797 GCA_039932395.1 Vicinamibacteria bacterium
TCCGTGACGAGCTTGAAGACCTGTACGGATCGCGTCTGCCCGATCCGATGGGCGCGGTCGGTCGCCTGGTCCTCTCTGGCCGCGTTCCACCAGCGGTCGTAGTGGATCACCACCGATCCGCCGACGAGGTCGATGCCGGTGCCGCCCGCCTTCAGGCTGCCGAGGAAAACACGGCAGTCCTCGTCGTTGTTGAATCGGTCGATGATGGCTCCGCGATCGCGGCTCGCGCCGGTCAGCGTTGCGAAGCCGACCGCCATCTCGCGCAGGTGTTCCTCGAACATCGCGATCATGCCCAGGAACTGCGTGAAGACGATGACCTTCTGCCCGCTTTCGAGCGCCTCGTCCATCAGTTCGCAGAAGAGATCCCACTTGCCGGACGCGAGCGTCCGGTAGTCGGCGGGACGTTCGAGGGCGAGGGCTGGGTGATTGCAGATCCGCTTCAGGAGGTTGAGGAGCGCGAAGATGTGGATGTAGGGAACCGGCTCCTCGGCCGCGCGGATTTTCTGCAAGAGCCCGGGGGCCCGCGCGGAAAGCGCCTCCCGATAGAGCGCCTTCTGTTCCCCGGACAACGGGCAGGAACGAATGTCCGTGGTGAGTTCCGGAAGTTCTTGCAGCACCGCCGACTTGAGACGCCTCATCACGAAGGGGCGCATCAGACGATGGAGTTCATCCAGTCGCCGCGGAGGCACGCCAGGTGCGCCGCCGAAGCGACGCGTGAAGGCCTCGTCCGTGCCCAGGTAGCCAGGGAGGATGAAGTCGAAGAGTGTCTTCAGTTCACCGAGCTGGTTCTCGATCGGCGTGCCCGTGAGACCGAGGCGCATCTGCGCCTTGAGCTCGAGGGCGGCCTGATGCGCGCGCGTGCCGCGGTTCTTGATCTGCTGCACTTCGTCGAACACGACCGCCGCCCACGGCGAGTCACCGAGTTGTTCGATGTCACGCCAGAGCAGTGCGTAGGACGTGAGGGTGATCGCGCCTTTCAAAGGGGCCGCACTCCCGCGCTGCTGCCCGTGATGCACGCGCACCGGCAGACCGGGCGCGTGGGCGCGGAGCTTGTCGCGCCAGTGACTCACGACCGAAGTCGGGCACACGACGAGGAAGGGTCCCGGGACTCCGATCTGATCGCGGAGGGCGACGAGAAAAGCCATCGCCTGATGGGTCTTGCCGAGGCCCATCTCGTCGCACAGCAGACCGGACAAGCCGTGCTCCCATAGGAAGCCGAGCCACTCAAGGCCCAGTTGCTGATAGGGCCGAAGGGAGGAGGTCAGGCCTGAAGGGGGCAACAACGGCGTGGTCGCGCGCCCCTCAAGAAGGCGCTCGACCCGCGCCTGCGCCTCGCCCGTAACGGCGCCCATGCGCACCTGCGCGCCGCGCGGGGCGCTCATCCTCAGCAGTTCCAGCGGCGAGACGGCCACCCGGGACCCTTCACGCAGGGAGGCGTCCTTGTGCGCGCGCAGCCGATCGAGATCGGCGAAAGCGGGCGCTTGTAGATCCACCCATCCGCCCGGGACGTCAAAGCGGGAGCGCCGCTCCTCCCGCGCCTGCATCAGATCGGCCAGGGACACCGTGCCCTGTCCGATCGCGAAGTTCAAGTCCAGCCAGTAGGCGCCGCCCTCGATGGTCGCTTCGGTGATCTCGATGGCGTCGTACTCCTGGAACATCTGGAGAATATCGGGCGCGTTCGTGGCCGCTTCGTCCGGGTCGAGCGTGATCGTGGGCAGCGTGCTCCGGGCGAGTTGCATCGCGACGGGAGCCTTGAACTTCCGTTCGTTGCCCGGGACCTCCATCTCCGAAAGCAGCTTGAGCGTGGGCAGAAAGACGAGCCGGTCGTACCGGAATGGACGCAGGGCGGGACTCGCGAGCAATCGAACCTCCCCGAGTGCTTGCAACGTTTCGATTCCCGCCCGGACATCAAGGTCGAGCTGCGTCTCCGGCTTAACGGCGAGAAGAGAACGCAGTGGAATCGGCCGGATGGCGGTTTCCGGCGACCGCTCGCCGAGCAGGCGGAGGACCATCTCGAGTTGAGCAGGAGGTAGGCGCACCCGCAGCGTGGGCGCGCCTTCGAGGGTGTACACCAGCCAGGGAAAGCCGCTGGTGAGGTCGATGGCGGCGCTGAACGTTCCCGCATCGCCATGTTCTCGCACGCAGTGGTAGGCCAGCCGATGCCAGAGGCTGGACTCGAAACTCTGGCGCTGCGTGCGCGAGCCCATCTTGTTGAGGGCCGCCTCCTGGTCGGTGGTCTGGAGATCGCGGAGGCGGGCAAGGAGCCTCGCTCTTTGATGATTCCTGCGTCCGCCAGTGTCGCACCGATCCGCCAGTCTTTGGGGGAGGCCGCTCCGGGCTTTGGCGACATCATTGGTCCCCTCGAACTCGTCGGACTCGTCGGACTGCTCGATGATGGCGAGCGTTTCCCCGCCCGCTCCGCGGATGCGATAGCCGCCCTCGACGGCTTCGATCGGGCTGCTTTCGCAAGGACGCGGCTGTTCGTTCTGGACAATGCGCGCGAGCTGGCCCCAGAAGCTCGTTTCGAGGACGTCCGCGAACGGGCGATTCCCCCACGAAAGCCGCAGCGCTCCGGCGAGATCACGCAGGCGCTCTATGTGGCCGCAGCGCTTACCCTTGGCACGCTTGTACCAAGCCGCGCAGGTGCAGACCGCGAGACGCTCACCGCGCGGAGGTTCGACAATGAGCGCGATTCCCGGCTCGGGGTCGTCATCCCGCGGAATGAGAGCGAACCCGTCGCGATGAATCTCGACCAGATGGACGTCGGAGTTCATGCAGAACCGGGGATTGTACGTCG
>JBDTQB010000539.1:0-2782 GCA_039932395.1 Vicinamibacteria bacterium
GATCCGAAGAGCGGCGAGATCGTATCGGTGGACGTCGCGATGATCCAGGCCCATCCCCGCTTCGGCAAGATTCTCGAACGCACCATCGCGGGCTGGGAAGGCAATCCCGCTCCCGCGTTCGCGGTGAAGACCTACGAGGGGGCTGATCTGAGCCTCGCCTCGATGGCGGGCAAGCCGTTCCTGCTCTACTTCTGGTTCACCAACTGCCCGCCGTGCGTGAAGACCTCGCCTTTGCTGGTTGAACTCGACAAGATGTACGGCCCGAAGGGCTTCACCATTCTGGGCCTGAACTCTGACCGGCTTCTGGAACTCGACTACACCGACGCGGACCGCGCGGCCTACGTCAAGAAGCTCGGGATCCAGTTCAAGCTGGCCCACGCAAACGCCGAAGCTCAGGGTGCCTATGGCGGCGTTTCCGTCTTTCCGACGATGTTCTTCGTTGACAAGAGCGGCGTGGTCGTGAAGTACCTCGTGAACGGTCAGGACAGGACCGTTCTCGAGGACGCGATCAAGCTCGCGCTGAAGTAAGACGCGAAGGGTCTACGAAACGGGCTTTCGAAAGCGAGAGCCTTCCATCTTCGCCTTCCGCTGATCTTCGACGGTCACCGACAGATCCACGCTGCGGCCATCGCGGATCACCGTGATCGCGGTGGCGCGGCCCCCCTCGAGATCGTTGACCGCGTCACGCAGATCTGACGCGTCTTCAACGGACGTTGATCCGACCTTGATGATGACGTCGCCGGCCTTGAGTCCGGCCTTATACGCGGCGGAACCTTCCGACACCGAGTTCACCAGAACGGCGTTCTCCTTCGGCGCCTTGAAGTAGGTGGCCAGTTGCCCTTCGATCTCGGTGTAGGTGATGCCGAGGCGACCGCGGCCCGATTGAGTCAGGGCCTTCCATGCCGGTCCGTTCTCATCCATGTTGAAGTTGAAGGTGCGGGGCAATTCACCCTGTCCCCGGAACTTGAAGGCTCCCTTTGGAGCGAAGTTCTCGGGCAGCATGGGCATGTCGACGTCGGGAAGCTCGCCCATGCGGCCGTTGAGCTCGCCTTTCTGAAGAGTCGCGGTCAGCTTGATCGGGGCGCCTTCGCGGACGATGTCCAGATCGACCTTGCGGCCCGAAGGGACGTCTTTGACGAGACGGCTGAGCTGGGCTGCGGTCAGGACCGACTCGCCCTGGAACTTGAGAATCACGTCGTCCCTCTTGATTCCGGCTTTCTCCGCCGCGGAGTTTTCCATCACATCAACGACCAGCGCGCCCTTCTCCTCTTTGAGTTTCAGGCGGGACACGGCGTCGCCGTCGACTTCCTGGAGTCGAACGCCGAGTTGCGGACCGGACATACGCAGGACGGTGACGTTGGGGTGCGCGCTTTGCGCGAAAGCGCTTCCGACGATCAATTGCCCGGCAAGCGCGGCGGGCAGCACGAGTGATTTGTTCATGAAATTGACCTTTCTGTTTGGGCTGTGTCATTTCTAGACGGGTGGCGACCCATGAAAGTCTCAGTTTTTCTGGACCGCTCACTTCGCATTCATGGCGATGGACCGGCCGAACAAGGCATTGAACCGTCTACAATCCGGAAGAGCATGATTGGTCAGAACTCATCTGGGCTGCAGAAGGTTCTGATCGTTGACGACTCGGCGACCAACCGGCAGATGCTGGGCGACCTGCTGCAGTCGGAGTACAGCGTGTTTCTTGGTAAGAATGGCGAGGAATGCGTGGCCCTCGCGCAGGAAACGATCCCTGACGTGATCCTGCTCGACGTCGTCATGCCGGATCTGGATGGTTATGAGGTTCTTCGCCGTCTCAAGGAAGACCCGCGCACGTCGTCGATCTGCGTCGTCTTCATCACCGGCCTCGACAGTCCGGAAGCCGAAGAGCGGGGCCTGATCGCGGGCGCGTCCGACTACGTCACGAAACCGTTCCACCCTACGGTGGTCAAGGCGCGCGTCGCTCTCCACATGCAGGTCGTCCGTCAGCGTCGCATGCTGGAAACGCTGGCCAATATCGACGGGCTCACCGAGCTTCCCAACCGGCGCCAGTTTGACGGAGCGTTGTCGGCCGAATGGGCAAGGACCAGGCGCACGGGCCAACCCTTCTCGGTGGCGCTGCTCGACGTTGATTTCTTCAAGCGCTACAACGACACCTACGGACACGCGATGGGTGACCACGCGCTGCAGCTCGTGGCGCGCACCCTGCGCAAACGCGTGCAACGTTCCGCGGATCTGGTTGCGCGCTATGGAGGCGAAGAGTTCGTCCTGGTCATGCCCGACACGCCCATAGACGGTGCCATGGAGCTCGCGGAGAAAATCCGCATTGGCGTGCAGGGCTTGAAGGTGCCGCACAAACGTTCCAGCGCGGCGATCTGCCTGACCGTGAGTATCGGCGTCGCCTGCACTCTGCCGGAGGGTCCGCCGAGTGCTGAAGTCCTGATGCAGCGCGCCGACGAGCGCCTCTATCGCGCCAAGAAGTCCGGACGCAACCGCGTCGTAGGAGACTGATCCGGCCCGCCGGAGGCTTCCCGCTAGAGGAACTTCAGCTTGCGCGACGCGAAGCCGCTCATCCGGAGCAGCAACAATCCGTGCGAGAAACGGCTGATGTTGGTCTCGCCGTATTCGCGTTCGTGATAGCGAACCGCCAGGTCCACGATCTGCAGATTCAGGCGTGACGCGCCGAAAAGAAGATCGAAGTCGCCGAACGGATCAAAGTCGCCGAAGTAGGCGCGATTGGCCGCGATGCGTTCGTAGTCGGCGCGATAGAGGACCTTCGTGCCGCAAAGGGTGT
>JBDTQB010000540.1:0-2772 GCA_039932395.1 Vicinamibacteria bacterium
GGCGTCGTCGATTCCGAGATTCAGTCCCACCGAGCAGAACTTGCAGTTGACCTTCGTCTTCTCGGTCCAGAACTCGCAGACCTTCGCCTGGTAGATGCCGAGATAGGTGCCTTGCAGGGTGCCGATACGTGTCATCGGTTTCCCGGTGGTGGTCTGTCGTTCGTACCAATCCGGGCGCGGAGCCAGGGTGACCGTGCAGATGAATTCATGGTCGCGATACAACTGATAGGCGCCTTCAGAGCGTCGCAGTTCGTAAGGCGAGTCTTTGGCGAAGGGCTCACTGACCGGCACGTTGGTCCACAGACCGGTCGGAAGAAGCAGCTCAAGGCCGCTTCCGAGGCCGGCGCGGGTGCGCAGGATCTTGCGACCGCCATCTTCCTCGACCAGGCACGATGGATCGAGGCGAACTCCACGGCAGTACAGGTCCAGCTTCAGTAAAGCTGGATTGTTTCTTACGTCCGTTTCCATTGAATACCTCGCCGCTGAACAAAGTGTGTTCGCGCAATGTTGGCGGCACCATGAACGTCATGGATATCCGCTATTTGCATCATTTCGATGGGCTGACCGTGGAGGCCGTGGGCCAACCGGCGGGTGCCTGTCCCGTCCCGCCGATGAGGCACGCGCTGCGGGAAACGCGTTCCTGCAGCGGGCCATGTCCCGTCACTTCCAGCATGAAGTTGCCTTGGTATCCGATGCGCTCAAGTGACGAGAGAACGCGCCCCCATTCGATGATGCCTTCTCCAGGCACCAGGTGATCGTCAGTGTGGCCCCGATTGTCGCTGGCCTGGACGTGGACCAGGCGGCTGCCGAATCGTTCGATCGATTCGTAGAGCGTCCCGCCCAGGAAGGTGTGCGAGGTGTCGAGGCAAATGCCCACCCCTTCAGTCGGAAGTCGATCGAGAATCCAGCTGAAGTCTTCGATCTGTCCGCCGAGGAGGTGAGGCAGGGGGGTCTCGATGATGAGCGTCAGGCCGCGCGCGCGGCACTCGGTCCAGACCGTGCTGAGCGACTCGACGCTGAGCTTCAGTTGCTCCTCCCGATTCCAGACCCAGCGCGAGTCTTCGCCGCCCGGATGGATCACATACAGGTGGCCGCCCAGAAGCTCAAGGGCCCGCGCGGCGTGTGACAGTTGCTGCATCGCCGACCACCGAACGTGGGGATCGAGATTTGTGAAATCAGCGTGCGCGCCGAAGGGAGCGTGGAGGGAATGAACCCGTAAGCCGAGATCGTGGATGCGCCGCGCGACCGCCGAGACTTCCTCGGGGTCCTGAATATTCAAATGACCCGGAGACGTGCTGATCTCGAGGTTTCGAAATCCCGAGTCGGCGATGTACGGCAGGATCTCGCGGATTGGATGGTCGTACGCGATTCCGGTCGACAGCCCGATATCCCACTTCATGATGTTCCCTTTCTGGAGCCAGGGCTGAATTGGGCGAGATCGATGCCGCAACCAGAGCCCGTGCAATAGCCACTGCGCCGCTGAGCGTCACAGGTGAACGCATCCCAGTCTTCGATGCCACCAGCGATGGCGCCGCATGCGATGCGAACGTAGAACTCCGCGCGTGTGGCGCGGTCGTAGTGTTCCCAATAGTCGCCCCAGTGATCCGGAGACGCGTAGCGGCCAGAGATGAGCTCCGCAACCTCCCGCGGGTGATAGCCACGGGCCCACAGGGTGAGAGCCACGGTCCGAAGGGACCCGGGCTCGAGCAGCGCATCGTTGGGCTGGACCAGCGGCCGAAGGGCGCATTGAGGCACAAGGAAAGGAGCCGGCGCGGGCCCCGCCGCATCCACGCCCACCCGATCGAAGTAACGATGAAAAGTTGCGAGCCCGCTTGCTTCGTACGACGCGAGCCAGCCATCCGCGGCCCAGACCGAAGGGATGGCGGCACTCGAGGTCTCCGCCAGGTCAGCGGCGTTGTTCAGGTCGGCGCGCGCGCGGATGAGGTCGCTCCGCGTCTCGTCGTGTCGAGGCAGAACCGCCACCACTCTCGGCCACACCTGAAGCGATCCCATTCTTGCTTTCTGGTTCCCCGAGAAGGCGCACCGCAGACTCCGATTCCCGATGACGTCGCCGTAGGCTGACAGGTCGAGACAGATGAACGGCTCATTCGCCACCGGAGGCAGATCCAGTAACGTGAGCGGGACTTCCGTCCGGCCGGCGAGCGAGCGACAGATCTCGTGCGCCAGGTGCTCAACCAGAAGGCCGGCTCCTTGATGCGCGGCGTTCGCGCCAGACGACGACGGAAGGCTGCCGCTTTGGCTCGTTCCCTGTCCCCGTCTTCCCAGGTTCTTGAGCGATGCCTCAAACGGCCCCCCCGCCTCGGCCTTGATGATGAGGTGATAACCGCGACCGGTCATGAGGGTCAGGGGCTTGATTCCGTAGTCGGCCATGAGCGCCAGGGCTGTTGCGTAGACGGGCTCAAGGCGCTCGAACGTTCGAGTCGGATCCCGGTAAGGCTCACAGGCGTCACCGTGATTCATGTAGTCGACATCGAGCGCGATCAGGGTCCCGGACGAATCATCCAGCGACCGACAGACATCGGCGCCCATTTTGAAGAGGGAAGGCCACGTCTCCACCGGGACCTCGACCGGAGCGCCTTCCACGCGCTGCGTCAGGTCGATGCCGCCGTAAAGCGCCAGACCGCGGGCGGTGAACGATCGGAAGTCGTCAGGCGACCCGCCGCAGTACTCAGCGATCCTCGAGCGGACTGATTTCGACTGGTAGTACGAGATCAGCGCGCCGAGTTCCCAGTCGTCGAGGTCGAGATCCAT
>JBDTQB010000541.1:0-2749 GCA_039932395.1 Vicinamibacteria bacterium
CAGAAGCCGGAAGACGCGACGTCGTGCATCGACAAGTTCGAGTTCCCCAACATCCCCTGCTCGTATCCGGTGGTCTGGATCAAGGCGCGTGACGCGGCCCTCGTCTGCGAGGCGGAAGGCAAACGTCTGTGCGATGCGCACGAGTGGGAAGGCGGGTGCGCAGGCAGCCTCGAAGAGCCCGACTACGACTTCGCCCTCGCCAAAGGAAAGTCTTTGATGGCGGGAGCAGAAGCCATGCGCTCGGTCCACAACCGCAAGGATGCCCCAACGAAGTCATGGAGCTACGGACCTACCTACCGGAAGGGCGTCTGCGGGACAAACAGCAAAAAGTCCGCGGGTTGCAACGGCGGCGACTGGGCGCACTGCGGATCGAACACGTACCCAGCCGGCTACTTCCCCGCCTGCCACAGCCCCTCCGGCGTCTACGACATCAACGGTAACGCGGCGGAACATATGAATCTGCCCCTCGATGAGACTCAGATGTCCAGCCGCGGCAGCAAGACACTAGGCGTCACGGAGATGAAGGGCAGCTGGTTCATCTTCGACAAGTACCAGGCGCACGAAGGCTGGTGCCGCTGGCGCGCGCCGTTCTGGCATGGAACTAAAGTCATGGACACGGCCAGCCACGAGAACTACCACCTCGGCTTCCGCTGCTGCAAGTCGCTCAGCTAACGCTTCCTCGGCTGTAGCGCTCCGCGCAGTTTGTCGGCGAGCGATCCGAAGCTCGAAGACGTTTGCGCCGCATCCGATCGCGAGTTGTAGTCGCTGACTTCCGCCGCTTCTGCAGCGGCGGCAATAGCCTTGATGCTGAGGCGAATGCGGCGCTTGGCCGCGTCGGCTTCCAGCACCATGACGTCAACGTCCGAACCGACGGGGAACGCTTTCGTGAGATCGACGCCGTGCGCCGTTCCGGTCTCGCTCGCGGGCAGAAGACCAGTGACGCCTGGAGCCAGGAACACGAAGAGGCCCATCTTGTCGTGACGTTCGACCTTTCCGATCATGCGAGCACCCGGCGCGATGGCCGAGCGAGACGGCCTGGCGGCGCCCGCACGCGACGAGCCTTCTTCAACCAGGGTCACGCCGATGCGTTTGGCTGCGGGGTCGACGCTGAGAATCTCAAACGCTCCGGTCTGACCCACGGTGACCGACTTCGACCAGCCACCGGTTTTCCCGGTCGGCGCGAAGGTCGACACGTGCGCCAGTCCTTCAATGCCTGCTTCCAATTCGACGAAGGCGCCGAAGTCGGAAAGGCGTGTGATGCGGCCGGTGACCACCTGGCCCACTTTGTAGTTGGCGGCCGCGGCCGTCCATGGATCGGCGCTGAGCTGCTTCATGCCGAGCGCGATCTTGCCGCCCTCTTCCACGCGGAGGACTTTCACGGTGACGTCTTCCCCGGGTTTCACCACCTGGGAAGGATCTGAACGCGACCAGCCCATTTCGGACGCGTGGAGCAAACCTTGAACGCCGCCGCCCAGATCGACGAACGCGCCGAAGTCCCGCACGGAAACCACGCGTCCCTTCACCACCGCCTCGGGCACGATCTGCTGACGGACTTCGGCCGCGCGCGCCTGCTGTTCTTCTTCAAGAAGTCGTCGTCGGGAGACCACAAACTTCTGGCCACCTTCTTTGTATTCGACGATCTTGAACGGATAGACCCGGCCGACGTGGACAAGCGGATCGCTTTCGCGAAGCTCGTCGATCTGCGATTGCGGACAGAAGGCGCGCTGGCCGTTCACCGTCACTTCGAAGCCGGCTTTCACGATCTTGTCGACCTTGCCTTCGACGGAAAGGCCGGCGCGGAACGCATCTTCGAGCTGTTGATTGGAAGCAGCACCCCGCTGGAGGCGGCGCGAGAGGCGAAGCCCGCCAACCGTCGAAACCACGGTGGCCTGAAGCCGGTCGCCGACTTTCGCTTCGACCACGCCCTCGCGATTCTTCAGCTCCGCGAGATCAATCGTGGCTTCGCTCTTAGCACCCACGTCAACGAGCACGACCTCCGCGCCCATGGCGACGATGGTGCCCTCGACCGACTGGCCGTTGGTCAGCCGCTTGATCTTGTTCGCCGCGTAGGACGCTTCGAACAGCGTCGCGAAGTCCTCTCCACTTGCCGGAACTTCTTCGACGCTCTCATTCTCAACCACAGATCACTCCCCAAAACGCCAGTTTACCGGGCCTTGGTGTCATAGCCCTCGCGATGACGCAGGATCACGTCGCCTCGAGCCACCTCGACGCGAAGGCGACGATGCTCGGCTTTCTTCGTCACCGCACCGGTGAAGCCGATCACGTAAGACGACGCGATGTCGTCCACGATCCGTCTGAGCTGGCCTACGACATCGGGAGAGGTTCCATCCACCACGAATCCGCCGGAATCCTGAGCGAGCGTTTCGAGGACGCGCTGGGCGTCGCGAACTCTTCCCATATCCGATGAGCCGCCGCCGAAAGTGAATCCCGCCAGGCGCGAGGAATACGAAACCACGTAGCAGGTGACTTCGGCTTCCTGAAGGGCCTTGACCGCGTCCTTCAGGCTTCGCCGGCTGGTCGCGTCCTCGCCGTCGGTAAAGAGCACCATCACTCTGCGTCCGGGCTGCTTCGAGATGAGGCCCGCGCCATCGATCACCGCATCGAAGGTTCGCGTTCCGGCCCCGCCTTCCATCTGAATCATCTGATCGAGGACGGGCTTGATGCTCTGGGCGTCGAAGGTGCGATCGTAGGCGTCGCGGTCGAAGGCGACGATGCGTCCGCGGGCGAA
>JBDTQB010000542.1:0-2735 GCA_039932395.1 Vicinamibacteria bacterium
CGCGGCGGACGTCCGACCGAGAGCGGCACCGCTCGATATTGCCAGCGATCTCCGATCGGCACCTGGGTGCCGTCGGCAAAGGTGAGCGACATCGCGTCCGCCGGCCCCATCAGGCCGCCCGCGTCGTAGGTACTCAGGACGTTGATCACCAGAGTGTTAGTTCCGGGCCGCAGCGTGCCCGCCGGCAGTCGGTAGGTTCGCCGAGTCCCCCAGCCGAACGTGTTACGAATGATGTGTCCGTTCACCCAGGTCTCATCAACTTCGTCGATCCCGCCGAGCGCCAGAGTGGCCGTCTGCGCCGCCTGGGCCTCCGTCAGTTCGATGGACCGCCGATACCAGACCATGCCGTCGAGCTTCGCCAATTCCGGGACACCCCAGGTCTTCCAGTTCTTCAGGCCCGGCAGGTCGCTCCACGCACCCTTATCGCCCGGCGTCCAAGGTTCGCCCTGGCCGTGCTGCCGCCACCAGGTCTCCCAGGCTCGGCCGAAGGTCTGGTTCGCGCCATCTTCGTCCTGGCTGTACTGCCGAAGCTGTTCGAGTGGCTCGAGGAAACTGGGTGCCTTCAGCGCGGAGCGTCCGATCCAGGGCTCGATCGCGGTGCCACCCCACGACGAATGGATGAGCCCGACGGGAACCTTCTGCGATTCCTGAATCTCGCTGCCCATGAAGTAGCAGGCGGCGGAGAACGGACGCACGCTCTTGGCATCGGCGGCTTGCCACATCGCCGTCGGATCGAAGGAGCGCGAGGCCGCAGGAAGGCCGAGGTGCGGAATCGTCAACAGGCGGATACGATCGTTGGCCGAGCGCGCGGCGGCAAACTCACCACCACGTGACTGGCCGACGGGCATCTCCATGTTCGACTGGCCAGAGCAGAGGAACACGTCGCCCACCAGAACATCGGTGATGGACCGCGTCGCGTTCGGGCCGGCCGTCGCCTCGAGTGTGAAGGGCCCACCGGACGGCAGCGCCGGCAGCGTAGCGGTCCATCGCCCGGCATCGTCCGTACGCGCGGTCGCCGCGCGTCCGGCGAAAGTGATCGTGACCGGGGCGCCTGCGGCGGCGGTGCCCCAGACCGCGATGGGCTTGTCTCGTTGGAGCACGGCATGATCGAGGAAAGGCGCCCCGAAGGTAAGTGGCGTGTCCGACTGCGCGTAAAGTGCTGGACCCGCGGCCAGAATCACGGCAGAGGTCCATAAGCGAATTCGGGTGGTCATGATGTCTACTTCCCCTTAAGCGGCTCGAAGCGAAGCTCGTCGGCGGCCAGGAATTCGCCATTGCGGGGTCCGCTGAAACGGACATAGGCGATCTTCGCAGCGGTCACCTTCAGTTCAAACTGCGGCACCGGATCACCCGGCGCCTTCCGACCGGGCGCACTCTCGATCGACGCTTCGTCAACGACCTTGTCAGTCTTGTCGAAGGCCTGGAGTTTGGCCGGGCAACCGGTGGACGCCCAAAAGACAATCGCGACCGATGAGGCGCCAGTCGGGAACGTGGCCTGCACGGGAATGGCCTGGTCGGTGGCCATGGCGTTCAGGATTCCTTTCCGTGCCGTGGAGAGATACGGAAAGAACGTGACCCGCCCCACCGCTTTGCTCTCCTTCAGCGGCCCGGCAAGGGCGAAGACCACGCCCTTCTCCGTCCAGGTTGGGACAGGCTTGCCGATCTCCGTCTGCTCGAAATCAATCACGACTTCACCGGGTTGGGCTTCCGCCCCGCCGGCGACGCCCAGCATAAAGATCAAGAAGAGGGCACGGTGATTCATTTTTGCGTCACACCATCTCCAGGCCGGTCATGCGACCCGTCGATGAAGCAAAGCGACTCTCCTCAATCCCAAAGCGCTGCAACATCGACACGAAGAGATTGGGCAGCGGATAGTTCTGTTCCCGGTCAAAAGCGAGATGTTGCCCATGACGGAAACCTCCGCCGGCAAAGAGGGTGGGGAGGTTGGTGGTTGAGTGCGAATTGGCGTCGCCGAGATTGGAACCGTAGACGATCATCGTGCGATCAAGCAGCGTCTCCTCGCCGTCGCCCTCATGGACGGACTTGAGGCCCTTGAAGAGACCGCTGAGCAGTTTCATGTGCCATTGGTCGAGCACTTTGAGCTGCGTGAGTTTGTCCTCCGACTTCCCGTGGTGCGAAAGATTGTGGTAGCTGTCAGTGATGGTCTCGCCGGGCAGGGTGAGGGCGGGTGTGCCGACGCTGTTCAGCATGAGCGTGATCGCGCGGGTGGAGTCGGTTTCGAACGCGAGACGGGCCAGGTCGTACATGACCCTCACCTTGTCCATGTATTGCGCGGGGTTGGTCGGATCCACGGGCGCCGCAACACTGACCACGGGCTTGGGTCTGCTTTCCCAACCACGCGACTCCTGCAAACGGTGTTCGAGATCGCGGACGCTGGTGAAGTATTGATCCAGCCGGCCGCGGTCGCGCGGTCCGAGGTTGCGCTCGAGATCCTTCGCCTGATCGGAGACGGCATCGAGGATGCTTCGACCCGTGTCGAGACGGCGGATCTGAGCCTGCACCTGCTCCGGCGTGCCTTGCAGGAAGAGCTGGTTGAACACATCGGCCGCCCGCTCCTCCGGCGGGATGGCCACACCGGTGCCCGTCCAGGAGAGGCCCCGTGCGCCACCGTTGACCGCCAGCGTGATGGACGGAAAGCGCGTGAGCGTACCGATGCGTTCGGCGACGTATTGGTCGAGCGAGATGGTGTTACGGAACGAACTGCTGGCCGGGTG
>JBDTQB010000543.1:0-2720 GCA_039932395.1 Vicinamibacteria bacterium
GCCATGTTCAAGGCGAAGCAGGTGGATGCCGCGGTGACCTGGGAACCGGATCTGTCCGGCGCCGTCACGGCTCGAGAGAGCGAGGCGCACGTTCTGGTTTCGACCACCGCCGCTTCAAACATCATCGCCGACACTCTGGTCGCCCGCCAGGACCTGATCGACAACGCTCCGGAAACCGTGCGCGACTTCGTCCACGGTTGGTTTGAAGGCATCGAAATGATGCGTAAGGATCCCGCCAACTCGTATGCCCTCGTGGGCAAGGCGCTCAAGCTCGACAGCGAGACGGTGTCGGGGATGCTCTCGGGCCTGAAGCTCACGGGTTTCGCCGACAACGCGCAGTTCTACGGCCTCACCGGCGGGCGCGCTCACTACGAAACGCTGTTCGACACCGCCTTCGTGATCTGGCGCAAGAAAGGTCTCGTCACCCGCGCCGTCAGCGCCAAGGACTGGGCCGACACCCGCTTCATCGCGGCTCTCGCTCCCGCGTATCCCGGCGAGAAGGTGGAAGAAGCGAAGGTCGCGGCCAAGGCTCCGAGCAGCCAGGATCGCGCGATCATCAACAAACAGATCGACATCCACTTCACGCCCGGCTCTGACCAGATCATGGCCGGCTCCTACTTCGTTCTCGATGCGCTGGGCGATACCATGACGTCTTTCGGTCAGACGTATCTTCGTGTCGAAGGCAATACCGATTCGACAGGTGCTGCAGCATCGAACATGACGCTGTCGGAACGCCGCGCCGCGGCGGTGAAGAAGTACATCCTGCAGAACTTTCCGAACATCGAGGCAAGCCGCTTCCAGACCATCGGACGCGGGTCCAGCCAGCCGGTGGCGAGCAACGACACCGAGACGGGACGCCAGCTCAATCGCCGTACCGAGATCAAGGTCGTTCTCGCTCAGTAGCCGCGCGTTCGCGGACGGAGTCACCGAGTATGGCGCGAGATCTTTTCGGACTTCGTACCAACCTTTCCCAGGGCACATCGTTTGCCCTGGGACTGGTGTCGCCTACGCTCCTGCTTGGCGCGTGGTGCGGCCTGTCGTACGGCGGATATGCCCCTCCCGACTTTCTGCCGTCGCCCACCGAGGTCGTGAGGGGGATTCTGCAGCTTTTCATCGAGTACGACTTGTGGAACGCAATCCTCGTTTCGTCGCGACGCATCGGGATCGCGTTCTTGCTCGCGTCGGCGATTGCGGTACCGCTCGGGGTGTTGATGGGCTCCTTCGAGGCGATCAACCGTCTGTTCGAGCCCATCGTTTCGCCGCTCCGCTATATGCCGATTTCCGCGTTCATTCCTCTCTTGATCTTGTGGTTCGGCATCTATGAGAAGCAGAAGATCGCCTTCCTCTTTCTCGGCGTCTTCGTCTATCTGCTCCCTGTCGTGGTCACCGCGGTTCGCGCGGTGCCTGAGGAACTGGTTCAAACGGCGCTGACACTCGGTGCGACCAAGTTTCAGGTGGTTCGAACGGTGCTTGTGCCCGCGGCGCTGCCCGAGATCTGCGATTCGTTCCGCGTGATGAACGCGATCTCCTGGACTTATGTGATCCTCGCGGAAGCGGTGAACCCTGAGCACGGGCTCGGCTACATGGTCGAACTCGCCCGCACCCATCAGAAGGCGTCCTGGTCTTTCGCCGGACTCTTCGTGATCGGCGGCATCGGCCTGGTCACCGACTCGGCGATCCGCCTGTTCTGGAACATCGCCTTCCGCTGGAAGGAGAAGGCGGTTTGAGCGCCAAAGACCCGGCTGCTCCCGCTCCCGTGCCCTCGGCGGGCGAGCCCGGCACCGTCGCCGTCACCGTGGGGTCCGGCCCCGCGCAGGCGAGCTATCGCCCTGAGCTGAAGGCCAAAGGACCAAAGCTGCGCGTTTCCGGCTTGTGCGTCACCTACATTGGCCGTGATGGTCAGAACACGGAAGCCGTGCGTGACGTGTCCTTTGAAATCGAAGATCGGCCCGGCATCGGCGAGATCGTGGTCTTTCTTGGCCCGTCCGGCTGCGGCAAGTCGACCATCTTGAAGGCGATCGCCGGCCTCATGCCTCCGACCAAAGGGACCGTCCATCTCGGCGACGAGCTGGTGACCGGCGTGGGTCGAGATCGCGGGATGGTGTTCCAGGCCTACACGTCTTTTGGATGGCTGACCGTGCGCGAGAACGTCGAGTACGGCCTGCGGCTGCGCGGAGTGGAGGCGAAGGAACGTCACGAGCGCGCCGAAAAGTATCTGAAGTCGGTCGGCCTGGCCGACTTCGCCGACCGTTATCCAAAGGACCTGTCGGGCGGAATGAAGCAGCGCGTTGCTCTGGCGCGCACGCTGATCAATCAGCCGCGCCTGGTCCTCATGGACGAGCCCTTTGGGGCGTTAGACCCTCAGACGCGCTGGGGTATGCAGGGTTTGCTGCTCGACATCGCGCGCGCCGAGGACAACACCACTATCTTCATCACGCACGACGTTTCCGAGGCGGTCTACCTGGCCGATACGGTGTACGTCCTCTCGGCGCGGCCCGCGCGGATTCTTCATCGCGTCAACGTTCCAGTCTTCGCGAACCGTGAGATTTCGCTCAAGTCCTCAGCGGAATTCCGGTCGGTCGAGCGTCAGTTGCTCGATCTTCTCTACGCTCCGTCCTAGTGTCCCGTAACAGAAATACAGTGCATAAGTCGGTGCCGAGGCGCTCGGAGCGCAAGGCGCTGAGGATGGCGCATATTGAACATATGCAACGACGAACAAC
>JBDTQB010000544.1:0-2706 GCA_039932395.1 Vicinamibacteria bacterium
AGTGCCCGACCACACCGTACTTCGAAATGCCGCCCCACTGCTGGGCCATGAAAGAGACCGCGGCGAGCGCCATGGTGACGGTGAGGTTCCCTGTGGATGTCGATGAGAAGGGAAGCAGGCCGAACAGCGCCGCCATCAAAATGAAGACGAAGAAACTCAGCAGCAGTGGTGTGTACTTGTGGCCTTCGCCGTGCCCGATGTTCTTCTCGGCGATGTCGTCACGCACGAAAAGGACCATCGCTTCCATTGCGGAGCCAATCCCTGAGGGCTGCCCGTTCTTGTAGCTGCGGACGCCCATGCGCGCCATCGTCACGATGAGTGTCATCACCACGATCATGAAGAAGAGGTGTTTGGAAATCGGAACGGTGAAGAGGCGCCAATCCCAGATCTTGAAGGTGTAAGGCGCACCCTCGTCCGTCACGTGATGCATCAGGATCTGCGACGGGCTCCCGTGCTCTTCGCCGGACGCTTCGTGACCTTCCGCGACAGCGCCTTCAGCGTGCCCCTCGGTCGGATGCGCTTCACTTGCGGCAGGAGCGGCTGCTTCGCCGTGCTCGGCTACGGGAGTCGGGGACGCCGCCATTTCAGCGGCCACGGGCGACCCTGAGGGCGAAGCCGCCGGAACGGCCTCATGCTGGGGAGCCAGCGAAAGAACCAGAGCGAGAAGAGAAGCGCCGATGATCATGAGAGCTCAACCTGCGGAGAAAAACTTTGTCGTGACCAGAGCGTCACTTCGGCAACTGTGAACAGAGCCGTGAAAAACAGGAGGGCCACCGCAAAGAAGGTGGCTGGCAGGAACAGAAGCTTGACCGCGACCACGAAGCCCAGAAGCGTTGTCGCCATGCGCAGGACCATGCCGCCGAAGACCGCACCAAAAAAACCCTTGGTCGAACTCGAACGCGCGCCAAGCTGTGCCAGGCCAACCGCGGCGACCGCGTTGGCAGTGGCCAGGATGGTGGCCAGAAGGACGGCGCTTTCCGACGGCGGATCGGCGATCAGGCGGGTGGCCAACAGGCAGGACGTGGCTGCGAAGGCCGTCATGCCGAACGCCATTTGGAGAGGGGTGATCAAAGCTTAAGTAGGGGGGGCTTGAGTAAGGTTCCGGCTTCTGAATCAGGATTTCTTCTTGAGGGTGGACGCCATCCGGACGAACTGGACGAGGGCGAGCACGATCCCCAGAGTGCCAAACGCCAGAGACAATCCGGGCTTGGTCCCCATCAATCCGTCAAGCCAGTAACCCAGGCCAAACGCCAGCCCGACTGTCACGGCAAGTGCTGTGCCCATACCAAGATAAGGGGCAGCCTCACGGAGAACCCTGTTGAAATCGTTCGATGAACGGTTTTCCTCGGGTCCAGCCATGCTCCTGATCCTCGACTGGGACTAGCGGTTTTGACCAGATTGTGGAGACGAATCCCGGAAAGGACCCGTCATTTGCTCTGGCGGAAGACTACCAGAGCGCCGAACGCCGGACAAACCTCAAGACACCTCAAGACACGGGCCCGGTGCCATGCTCTGTGTTGCCTGCGATGAGATCCAGAGCGTGGAGAAGCAGGGGCGACAAGGCGGCAAGTCCGTCCATGGCCCCCTTTGGCGAGCCCGGTAGATTCACGATCAGGCTCCGTCCCCGGATGCCGCAGACTCCGCGCGATAGAGGGGCGAAAACCGTCTTGTCGAGTCCCCGCAGTCGCATCAACTCTGCCAGGCCCGGTGCCTCGCGGTCGATCACTCGTCGTGTCGCTTCGGGGGTCACATCCCGCGGAGCGAAACCTGTCCCTCCCGTCGTGACCACGAGGTCAGCACGAGCCGCCGAGAAGATGAGGAGTTCGGAGATGCGATCGCCCTCATCGGGAACAACGAGCGGGCCATCCACTTCGAGCCCCAGATCCTGAAGCGCCTGTCGAGCCGCCGGGCCGGAGACATCGTCTCGTTTGCCCGCGTATGCCGAGTCACTGACCGTGATCACGACGGCCGTTTTGTTTTGAAAAATCACAGTCGGGAAACGGCGCTCCTGTTACGCTCCGAGGTTGCAGCACGCCCATGATAGAAGACTCGCTGTGATCCTCTGCCTGCTGGCCGCGCTCAGCCTGCTCCAACCGGCAACCGACAGCGTCTCGCTGCGCGCGGTGGTGTCCGACGCGAAGAAGGCACCTCTTCGGGATCTGGAAGCGTCCGATGTTTCGCTGAGCGAGGGCGGCGTCACACGCGAGCTCACGCGCTTCGAGTTGGATGAGCGCCCGGCGCGTGTCGCCCTCCTCATTGACTCATCGCAGCCAATGGGCGCGCCGTACCGCGCTCAATTTCTTGTCGCGGCCAAGGCGTTCATCAGCGCGCTGCCGTCGAACACGCGTGTCTCCGTGTGGACCGCCGGAGATCGCCCCGTCAAGGTCATCGACGACTTGTCCCTCGACCAGGACGGAGCCTCGCGAGAGATCGAATCCCGTTTGCGCCGCACCGCTCCCGTCGGGGGCAACCGCATCCTGGATGCCCTGGTCGAAGCCTCGGAAGATCTTGAGAAAAAGGAAGGCGAGCGCAAAATCATCGTCTTCATCTCAGGAATCGGCGCGGGCTTCGCGAACGACAACCGCCAGGGCATCCTGGATCGCGTGTCCCGCCGCAACGTCGAAGTCTCGGGCGTGCTGGTCACCGATCCGGGCGAAGCCACCGAGGGCTCGGAGATCGGCCTTCAGGACTACGACTACGTCTTCG
>JBDTQB010000545.1:0-2702 GCA_039932395.1 Vicinamibacteria bacterium
GCCACGCCCGGCGCGCTTAATTAGCAGCGAGCGAAAGCGAACTGCGTATCCCGGCGAAAGCCGGGATCCACCCAAGCCACAACCGATCTAGCGGGACGAAGGCGCCCAACTATCGACTCGCGGCAGCGCCTACGACGGCAGCTTGCAGGTGCCCGTCGCCAGCGTGCCCGCTGCACCTTTGCGTCCGCCTTCACCGACGAGATACACACTCCCATCCGCACCGAGCGCGATCCCCTCGCCCTGCGGTTCGCGCAATGAGCTCACATCAGACCAAAGCGGTGACTTCATGTCACCCTTCATCAATCGATCCGCCTCGTAGAACAAGACCGAGTGGTGGGTGCGCATGACGATCCACTTTCCGTCGGGCGACTGGCTCGCGCCGGTGATCCATTCGTTGCGTTTCACAGGACCGTCCTGAATCACTCCGACCTTCTTCAGCTGAGTGATCGAACCGGGCTTCGGCGACCCACCCAGGCGATAAACGGCGATCGGTCCGGTGTCCCCCTTGGTCACAATGAACATCTCGCCGGACGAGGACAAGAACATGGCTTCCGCGTCCTGCGGCCCGTCAGGGAACGTGATCTGAAATGAATCGCCCGGGCGTGCCGACGCGTCGGTCGGAAGTGGCTCGGGCACGCGATGAATCGTGATGTTCTTCCGAATTCCATTGTTGTCGCCGATGTCCGCGATATAGACGCAACTGGATCTGCCGCACGGTCCGACATCAATATCCTCCCAGTCGGTCACCCTGATCCCTTCGATGCGAACCTTGCCCTTCACCACGCCCTTTGAGTCGATGGCATAGAGCACGGGCTCGCCCGCGTACGAGTCGCCGTGGGTCCACAACACCGAGGCGGTCCGCCGTCCGATAGCCACACCGCTCGCTTCGGTGACGTCGGGCAGACCGACTGAAACTATCTGCATCTGACAATCCAGACTGGCACCCGACTCGGAGAAACGCTCGTCCGACTTGTCGGCTTTTTTGGCGGCGGACTTCTTCTTGCCCTTGTTGTCATTCGCAGCAGGACGTTCCGGGGCGAGGGAACTTTCTACGAAGGCGAGGTTCAAGGCGAAAAGAGACGCGGCCAGAAGAGCGGGTGCTAGTCCGAGCGTTTTCAGCACTTGCATGAGGGATCTCCCTTGGGATGAATCGCTTGATCAGCGCGTTGGTGACTACGCCGATAGAGCGATGCAATCCACAAGCCACCACCCGCTCGCGCTGCTAGAACGTCACCAGAGTCTTCAGGGAACCGGACGTCGGTCGGATCAGAGTGGGAGGGAGTTCAGCCAGCGGTTTTCGGTCGGTGATGAACTTTGATGGAGAGACCGCGCCCGACGCGATCAAGCGGAACGCTTCCCGAAAGGTCGCCGGTGTGTGGTGAAAGCTTCCAAGAATGCGGATCTCGTCGTAGTGGACTCGCGTGACGTCCAGACTCACCGATGTTCCCGCGGGACAGCCGGCGAAGAGGTTCACGATGCCACCCTTGAGGGCGGAACGAATCGCCAATGCAGCGGTCTCTGAAGCACCACCGGCATCGAAGACGACATCAAATGACGCCGCCTCATTCGAATCCAGCGAAAGATCCGCTTCGGTGGCGGCCAATTTGATGGAGGCATGCGCGCCGTGTTCCTTGGCCTGCAGAAGCGACTCCGGGCGACGCGCCGCAGCCGTCACGTGAGCGCCTTTGAGCACGCAGAGACGGATCAGCATGAGCCCGATCGGGCCGACACCAATCACCAGAACGCGGTCTCCTTCGCGCACGCCCGTGTCCTCCACGCCCTTGACGCAGCACGCGAGCGGTTCCATCATCGCGGCGTCTTCAGGGCTCACGCCGTCAAGGTGAAGGACGTTCTTGCCCACGACCCGAGCGGGCACAACGTAGGAGTCGGCGAAAGCGCCGTTCCAGAAAAGCAGATCGTCGCAGAGGCTCTCGCGATGGCGCCGGCAGAACCTGCAGGCTCCGCACGGGGCCGAGTTCGCCGCAACCACGAGATCACCGATCTTGAAATCGGTGACGCCCTTGCCCAAAGCCGCCACTTCCCCGGCCGCCTCATGACCGAAGACGCACGGAGGATGCAGCATCTTCGCGTGATAGCCGCGGCGAACCACCTTGAGGTCGGTGCCGCAGGTGAGGGCGGCGCGAGTGTGGACGACGATCTCGCCGGGCCCGGGTTGCGGATCCGCGACATCTTCGAAACGAACGTCTCCCGGCCCGTGGAGGACCGCCGCCTTCAACCGAGCCTCATGTCGATCGCGATCTTCAGAGTCGTGACCTTCGGCTGGCGGAACAGGTCGATGGCGTCGTTGATGCGCTGAAGCGGAAAGAAGTTGGTGAGCAACTCCTGAACTCGCACCCCTCCCCGGAAGACGAGATCAGCCGCCTCGGCCTGAACGTCGACCGATGCGCTGTAAACACTGACGATCTGTTTCTCCGCCGCGGCGAGAAGCCCGAGATCTACTTCATAGACCTCGCCGCGCGAGGTGGCGGAGAACGGAATAATGCGCCCCCCCGGCCGGGTTGCCTCAACCGCCGCATCAAACGCCGGCTGCCCCGTCGCCGCCAGGAACGTGACGTCGGCGCCTCGACCTTCCGTTTCCGACCAGACCCAGTCCTCGAGGATCCCCTGGGTTGCGTCAAAGGTGACGGCACCCAGAGAGCGCGCCAGATCAAGCCGGAAGAGCGACAGGTCGGACGCGAGCA
>JBDTQB010000546.1:0-2697 GCA_039932395.1 Vicinamibacteria bacterium
CCGTTCAAGCTCATTGCCGATCGTCGCGACGCGATCGACCTGGCCTTGCGCAGCGCCGAGCCCGGTGATGTCGTGGTCATCGCAGGCAAAGGTCACGAGGCGACCCAGGCGATCCGCGAAAGAAAGATTCCTTTCGACGATCGCCTCGTGGCCAAGGACATCATCCGGTCACTCGGACGGGACAGCGGAGGTGCTGATGCGCATCCTTGAGACGCTGTCGTGGAACGAAATCGCGGCTGCGATTGGCGCCTCGGTGGAAGGCACGCCCGTTCGCGCCGCGCGTGGTGCGTCCATCGACACACGGACGATTGAACCCGGCGACATCTTCGTCGCGCTCAAGGGCGAGCGCGTGAATGGCCACGATCACGTCGAAGCCGCTTTCGTGAAAGGCGCTTCGTGCGCCGTGATCAAGAAGGGTCACCTCCCTCCCGAAGGAACCTTCGCGCTGGTGGTCCGTGATCCGGAAGCGGCGCTCTTCGAACTCGGGCGGCTGGTGCGCGCGCGGAGCGGAGCCCTCTTCGTCGCCATTACCGGGTCGGCGGGAAAAACGACGGCGAAGGAATTCACCGCCGAAGTGCTCAAGGCCAACGGCCCCGTTCTCGCCACACGCGGCAACCTCAACAATCATCTCGGCGTGCCGCTGACCCTCGCGCGCCTGGAGACGGATCACTGGGCCGCCGTCATCGAGTGCGGTATGTCGCACTCTGGCGAACTTTCGCGTCTCGCCGACCTCGTTCGCCCGAAGATCGCGGCGATCACGAACGTGGCACCCGTCCATCTCGAGTTCTTCGACTCGGTCGCGGGGATCGCTGCCGCCAAAGCCGAAATCTTCGAGACGCTCGGAACCAATGACACCGCGGTGGCACCCGCCGACGAGCCCTTGCTCTGGAGCCGGGCGCTTGCCACCAAAGCGAGGGTGCGGCTCTTCGGCGAAGGCGCGAGGTCCTCAGTCAAGGCGTCGGATATTTCCATGACGCTCGACGGATCTCGCTTCCAGGTCGAGGCGGGAGGGGAGCGGTGCGCGGTGACCTTGCCCGCTCCCGGGCCGCACGCGATCGCCAACTTTCTTCTCGCCACGGCTGTCGCGACGGCGGCAGGCCTCTCCCTCGCCACGTGCGCCGAGCGTGCCTCGAACCTCAGGCCGGGCAGCAACCGCGGGAGTGTTCGTCATCTTCAAGGTGACATCCTCCTGATCGACGACACCTACAACTCCAATCCCAAGGCCTTGCAAAAGGCCGTGGAAACCCTGGCGCTCGCGAAGGACCGGCGGCGCGTCGCCTGTATCGGCGACATGCTGGAACTGGGTCCAGACGGAGCAAGACTTCATCGTGAGGCGGGTGCCGCGATTGGTTCGCAGATCGATCTCCTGATCGGCGTCGGGACACTCGCGGAGCAACTGGTGCTGGGCGCCTCCAACCTTCCGGCCGAAGCGAAGTGCCTGTTCGAAAACTCCACCGCACTCGCGTCCCGCGTCGCTGAACTCGTTCACGACCGGGACGCCGTTCTGGTGAAGGGCTCGCGCGGCATGCGCATGGAGCGCGTGGTGGAAGCGCTCGTGGCCGCGCATCCGGTGGCCGCGCATCCGGAGGCGGCCCTCTGATGCTGTACCACCTGCTCTTCGCGTTGCGCGAACACGCGAGCCTGTTCAACGTCGTCCGCTACATCACGTTCCGCACCGCGATGGCGACGCTCTCCGCACTCCTCATCGTCCTCCTCTTCGGCCCCTGGACCATCGAACGCCTGCGGCGCTTGAAGTTCGGGCAACAGATCCGCAGCGACGGCCCCGAGTCGCACAAGGCCAAGGCGGGGACGCCCACCATGGGCGGCATCCTGATCGTGGTCGGCACGCTGGTCCCCACGCTCCTTTGGGGCGACCTGACGAATCGCAACATCTGGGTTCTGATCTTCGCGACACTCGCCTTCGGCGGCATCGGCTTCGCCGACGACTACATCAAGATCGTCAAGAAGCGCAGCCTCGGTCTGACCGCGCGTCAGAAACTGGGCTGGCAGTTCGCCGCTGCTTTCGCCATCGGAATGGGCTTGTACCTGGGGTCGCTGGCGGATCCGGAAAGCTTTTCGACCCGCGTGGTCTTCCCCTTCTTCAAGAGGCTTCAGCCTGAGCTCGGCATCCTCTATGTGGTCTTCGCGGGGGTTCTGCTGGTCGGATACACCAACGCGGTCAACCTGACCGACGGCCTCGACGGCTTGGCGATCGGAGCGACTTTGATCTCGGCGGCGGCCTTGACCGGCCTCGCCTACGTCACTGGACATCGCATCTTCGCGACTTATCTCGATCTCCTGTTTCAACCGTCCGCGGGCGAGGTCACCGTGTTCTGCGGCGCCCTCACCGGAGCGGCCATGGGCTTCCTTTGGTGGAACTGCTATCCCGCGCAGGTCTTCATGGGCGACGTGGGATCCCTCGCTTTGGGCGGCGCGCTCGGCACCGTGGCCATCCTGATCAAGCAAGAGCTTCTTCTGATTCCGATCGGCGGCCTTTTCGTGGTCGAGGCGCTTTCCGTGATCGGGCAAGTGGCATCGTTCAAGTTCACCGGCAAACGGATCTTCCGCATGGCGCCCCTTCACCACCACTTCGAGCTGATGGGCTGGAAGGAAACCCAGGTCGTCACCCGCTTCTGGATCGTGGCCTTCATCTTCGCGTTGATGAGCCTCGCCACGGTGAAACTGCGATGACGGTGA
>JBDTQB010000547.1:0-2696 GCA_039932395.1 Vicinamibacteria bacterium
CCATCATCATGGGCAAGTTCGCCTGGGGCCCGTTGCTCAAGGCGATCGAGGATCGGGAACGAGGCATCAAGGAAGCGATCGAGGGTTCGCACAAAGCGAACGCGGACGCTCAGTCTCTTCTCGCCCAGCACAAGGATCTGGTCCGCCAGATCGGCGCCGAGCGCGAAGAGATCATCAAGAAGGCCACGAAGGAAGCGGAAGAGTTCAAGGCTGACCTGATGGCGAAGGCCCGCGCCGAAGGCGACGACATCGTTCGACGCGCGAAGGAACAGATCGCCCGGGAAACCGCGGTGGCTCTGGCCAAGCTTCGTGAAGAAGTGGCCGATCTCGCGGTGCTTGGCGCCTCGAAGATCATCGCTTCCTCCATGACGCCCGAGGCGCAAAAGAAGCTGGTCTCCGAGTTCGTGGACACCATGCCCAAGGTGAAGAACTAAGTCATGGCGAAAAGCGAAGTCGCACAGATGTTTGAGTCGCTGCCCAAAATGTTCGTCAAGGGCAGCGTGAAGTCGACGCGCACCTTCTACTTCTCGCTCGACGACATCGAGAAGTGGACGGTCGTGCTGACGCCCGAAGCCTGCACGGTGACGCCGGGTAAGACTGACGACGCCGACTGCTTCTTCAAGTCGACTTCGAAGGTTTTCCTAGACGTGTGGAGTGGGAAGAAAAGCCCGTCCGCGACCGACTTCATCACCGGGACAATCAAGAGCAACAATCCTCTGATGCTCAAGGAGTTCGTGGGGGCCTTCCAGAAGAAGGCTTAGGCTCGTCGCTCGATGCCTCGATGCCTCGATGACGCGCCCAAGGCGACCTTGAACGGTCGCCTTTCTTAGTGGAGTCCGAGAAGCTCCAGCAGTTCGGCCCCGATGAGCGAGAGCGCGACGCCGGCGAAGACAGAGGCTCCCATGCGCATGCCGCGGATGGCGTTCACTTCGGGAATCAGGTCTGAGGCCGCCACATAGAAGGTGACGCCGGCGGAGAGCGGAAGCGCGAAGCTGGCCCACGCGGGGTCGATCAGCGCGAACGAGCCAAGCAGGGTAGCCGACGCGAGGATCAGCGAAGAGCGTAACGCGCCCTTGCGACCCTGCCCCGAAGCGATCGCGATCGAGGCGACGGTGAATCCTTCCGGAACTTTGTGCAGCAGGATCGCAAAGAAGACAAGCACACCCAGAGAACGCGACACTGCAAAGCCTGAAGCGATCGACAGACCATCGAAGAATGCGTGCACCGAAAGCCCGGCGAGCGCGGTCCATGAAGCGCTCGGGGGTTCCATGGCATGGGCGTGCGTTTCTTCGCCGAAATGGAAATGCGGCGCCACCGTGTGCTCGAAGAAATGAACGAGTAGATAGCCGGCGAGCACAAGGAAGGGGCCATGCGACGTGGTCACCGCCACCGGCATCATGTGCAGCAGCGTCGTCGCGAGCATGAAGCCAGCACCCAGCCCCACGAAGTAGCGCAGGATCAGATCGTTCCAGTGTCGTCGCGACACAAGAATCAGGCCGCCCGCGATATTCGCGAGCGCGGCAATCAGGCCCAGGAACCAGGGCGAAACGTCACTCATCGCGTGACTAAACCGCGTCTCTGAACCGTTCGACAAGGTGAACCAGGGTCTTCACACCGAAACCCAAAGCGCCCGCCTCGTAGTAACGCCACTCTCGATCACGGAACATCGGACCTGCGATGTCGAGATGCGCCCACGCGACGCCTTCGGGCACGAACTCGCGCAAGAAGAGAGCCGCGGTGATGGCGCCGGCAACGCCGCCGGCGGCGATGTTGTTGATGTCCGCGTACGGCGTCTTCAAAGCATCGCGGTACTCCTCGATGAGCGGGAGTTCCCAGAAAGCTTCGCCGTGACTCTCGCCCGCGGCGATGACGCGGCGGACGAGTTCACGGTTGGTTCCAAGCACGCCCGCAACCGACGGGCCCAGCGCCCGCACGACCGCTCCGGTCAGCGTCGCGACGTCGACCACATGAGTGGCGCCTTCTTCACCCGCGCGCGCCAGGCCATCAGACAAAACAAGCCGGCCTTCGGCGTCGGTGTTGTCCACCATCACGCTCTTGCCGTTCTTGGCCACGAAGATATCGCCCGGGCGATTCGCCTTGTTACCGGGCATGTTCTCCGCGCAGCAAAGGATGCCGATGACGCGGACACTGGGCTGCAGTTTGGCAATGGCCCGCATCGCACCCAGCACCGCGGCCGCACCCGCCATGTCGCCCTTCATCTCCCACATCTTGTCGGCGGGCTTGATGGAGATGCCACCGGAATCGAAGGTCAACCCCTTACCCACAAGGGCGATGGTTTCGGTCGAACTCTGGCGCGGGATGTGGCGCAGGATCACCATGCGAGGTGGTGTGGCACTGCCAGCACCTACGTGCAGCAGGCCGTTGTAGCCCTTGGCCTTGAGCGCCATCTCATCGAGAACCTCGCACTGCAGCCCGGTCTCGAGCGCGATCCGTTGCGCGCGCTCCGCCAGGATGACGGGCGTGACGACATTCGCGGGCTCATTGATGAGGTCGCGGGCGAGGTTGACGTTCTCGGAGACCCAGGCGTAGCGACCTTTGCGCGCTTCAGCGTCTGCCTGATGATCAGGATGCACCACGATCTCGAGAGAGAGCTTCTCCTTGAAGAAGCGCTCCTTTTCAAGACGGTGCTTGTCGAAGGTATACGCCCCAAGGACGGCACCTTCCACCGCCTTGCC
>JBDTQB010000548.1:0-2677 GCA_039932395.1 Vicinamibacteria bacterium
TCCATCAGCACTTCGACCACGAACTCCATGGGCGTGTAGTCGTCGTTCATCAGAAACACGC
This sequence comes from Vicinamibacteria bacterium, assembly GCA_039932395.1. Lineage (GTDB taxonomy): Bacteria > Acidobacteriota > Vicinamibacteria > Fen-336 > JAGNNV01 > JAGNNV01. The sequence goes on from JBDTQB010000548.1 coordinate 62, forward strand.
GGTACGGCGGCGTCTTCTTTTCCTTCTTGACCGTCTCGGTACGTTCGAGGACGTCGTTTCTGGGGGTTTCGTTGGCCATCGTGCTTCAGATGAAGAATACTTTCGAACGGGTGATTAGACTCGGATTGATTCCATGCTTGTCAATTGCGCCGTCTATCAGATGGGGAAAAAGGTCGAGGACATCCCCTTGTCGGATATTGGTCGCTACTCGACGCGGCCCGATTGCTTCGTGTGGGTGGCCTTCAAGGACGCGACGCCCGAGGAATTGCAGGTGGTCAAGCAGGAGTTTGGTCTCCACGAACTTGCGGTCGAGGACGCGCAGCACGGTCATCAGCGGCCGAAGATGGATGAGTACGGGCTCTCTCTTTTCGTCGTGCTTCAGTTGCTGGAGATGCGCGGTGACGAACTCGAGCACGGGGAGGTCGGGATTTTCTGCGGCCCCCGCTTCGTGGTCTCGGTCCGACGCAACGCCGAGCATGGATTTAGCGATGTGCGGCGGCGCTCCGAGGAGGAGCCGGAGCTTTTGAAGCACGGTCCGGCCTACGTGCTGTACGCGTTGATGGATGCGGTGGTGGATCGCTACGCACCCGTTCTTGATGCGCTGAACGAGCAGGTGGACTCCATTGAAGAGAAGATCTTCGCGGGTGAGACCACGCGGGAGCACATCGAGGCGCTTTACGGGCTCAAACGCAAACTGATTTCACTCGATCGGGCGACCAGCCCGCTTCTCGAGGTGTTGGGCAAGCTCCACGGCGGTCGTATTCCTTCCATCTGCGTCGGCCTCGACGAATACTTCCGCGATGTCTACGACCACGTTCTACGGCTCAAGACGGTGATCGATAGCCTGCGCGACATGGTGATCACGGCGATCACCGTCAATCTCTCTCTCATCACGATGGCGGAGAACGAAGTTACCAAACGGCTCGCGGCCTACGCTGCCCTGGCCGCCGTGCCCACCATGATTGCCGGCGTCTACGGAATGAACTTCGAGCAGATGCCCGAACTGAAGTGGGCCTTCGGCTATCCCTTCGCGCTCGCCATGATGGTCGGCATCGACCTGTATCTGGTCTATCGCTTCAAGAAAGCGAAGTGGATGTAGGGCGAAAAACCGGCTTTGCCGATCGTTTGGTGGAGTTGACCGATTTGATCTGGTGAAGCCGACAGCACTTCACTAACTTCCATGGCGTCATGAACGCCATCGAGACGCAAGGCCTCACGCATCGGTTCGCCCACGGTGAGACCGTCCTTCGCGACGTCGCCCTGGAAGTGCCCGCAGGGAGCATCTACGGCTTCCTCGGTCCCAACGGCGCCGGAAAGACGACCACGCTTCGGCTGATTCTGGGTTTGCTGCGGGTTCAAAGCGGTCGGATCCAGATCCTCGGCAAGTCGATTGCGCGCGATCGCGTCGGCATTCTCGCCGCGGTAGGTTCCTCGGTTGAGAGTCCATCGCTCTACTCTCACCTGACCGCCGCCGAGAACCTCGAGGTCTGGCGTCTGATTTATCAGAGTCCGACGAATCGCATCTCCGAAGTCCTTCGACTTGTCGGCCTTGCGGATACCGGCCGTAAACGCTCAGGCGAGTTCTCACTCGGGATGAAGCAGCGGCTCAGCATCGCGGTGGCCCTGCTCCACGAGCCATCGCTCCTGATTCTGGATGAGCCGACAAACGGACTCGATCCGCACGGGATGATCGAGATCCGCGACCTGCTCCTTCGCCTGAATCGCGAGCGGGGCATCACGATCGTGGTGTCGAGTCATCTGCTGTCGGAGATCCAGCGACTGGTCACTCATGTCGGCATCATCAACCGCGGATCGTTGCTGTTTCAGGGGGCGCTGGCGTCGCTGGTAGCGAAGCAAGCCGAGTCTTCGTTCGTCACCGTCGATACCAGCGACAACGAACGCGCGCTCGATGTCCTGCACGCGGCCGGCGTCCCTCCTTCGCGTCAAGACGGAAAGATCAGGCTACCGTCCCTCGGCCCTGCGGAGTTGGGCCGGATCAACCGAGCGCTGGTCATGGACGGTCTGTCGGTCCACGAGATCACATCACGCGAGGGCAGCCTCGAAAGCATCTTTATGGACCTGATCGGGAACTGAACCGGGGCCTCACGATGATCAATCTCGTCCACAGTCTCCAAAGCGAATGGATCAAGGTGCGCCGCAGCCTGGTCGGCTGGCTCATTCTGGGCGCGGCGTTCTTCGTCCCCTTGATCGTCCTCGCTTCGCGTTTGCGCCGTCCGGATCAACTGCCGGCGTTGTATCGAACGCCCGGCTTCTGGGAAAAGCTCTGGACCATGAACTGGGAGGCCAACTCCATCATGATCCTTCCGCTGACCATGATCCTGGTCACGAGTCTGGTCGTCCAGATCGAGTACCGGAACAACACCTGGAAGCAGCTCCATGCGAGTCCGCAGCGATGGATCACGATCTACGTCGCGAAGCTCATCGTCGTGTTGATCGTTCTGTTCCAGTTGCTCGCCCTTTTCAATCTCGCCATGCTGCTCTGTGGCGTGCTGCCGGCTTTGTTGTTCGCGGATGTCGCGCTGCCCCTGGCTGCGTTTCCACTTCTCGCCTTCTGGGACCGCAGCGCGCGCTACTTCGTGGACACCCTGCCGATCG
>JBDTQB010000549.1:0-2674 GCA_039932395.1 Vicinamibacteria bacterium
GCGCGAAGTCGTACGTCACGCGCTTCTGGTCGATCGACTTCTCGATGCCCGCTTCAATGGCGTCAGCCGCTTCGACCCAGCCCATGTAGCGAAGCATCATGCAGCCGGACAGGATGACGGAGCCGGGATTGACCTTGTCGAGGTCGGCGTACTTCGGAGCCGTGCCGTGCGTCGCTTCGAAGATCGCGTGGCCGGTCTCATAGTTGATGTTGCCGCCGGGAGCGATGCCGATGCCGCCGACCTGCGCGGCAAGAGCGTCGGACAGGTAGTCGCCGTTGAGGTTCGGAGTCGCGATGACTTCGAACTCCTTGGGGCGCGTCAACACCTGCTGAAGCGTGATGTCGGCAATGGAGTCCTTGATGAGGATCTTCGACTTCCACTTGCCGTCGCCATGCGTGGCGTGGAGAGCCAGCGCGGTTTCGACTTCCTTCACCAGCTCGGCCTGCTGAGCGGGAACCATCATGTTGTAGCCGGGCTCGATCATCTTGGCGTTGTCGGCGGCCGACAGCGTCGGCGTCTTCTCGACGTTGCCAAGAATCCACGACTCCCGCTCGGTCACGATCTCGTTGCGGAACTCACGAGCCGCCACCGCGTAGGCCCAGTCACGGAAGGCCCCTTCGGTGAACTTCATGATGTTGCCCTTGTGGACAATCGTCACGCTCTTGCGCTTGAACTGGATGGCGTACCTGATGGCCGCGCGCATGAGTCGCTCGGTCCCTTCACGAGAGATGACCTTGATGCCGACGCCTGAAGTTTCCGGGAAGCGGATCTTCTTGACCTTCATCTCGGTCTGAAGCCAGTTGACGACTTTCTTCGCGTCGGCGCTGCCCTCGGCCCACTCGATGCCCGCGTAGATGTCTTCGGTGTTCTCACGGAAGATCACCATGTCCACATCCTGGGGCTTCTTCACCGGCGTCGGAACGCCCTTGAAAAAACGCACGGGACGGAGGCAGGTGTAGAGATCAAGCTCCTGACGAAGCGCCACGTTGAGGGAGCGGATGCCACCGCCGACCGGAGTGGTCAAGGGTCCCTTGATGCCGACCAGGTACTGACGGAAGTCGGTCAAGGTCGCCGCGGGCATCCATTCCTTGGTCGCGTTGAACGCCTTCTCGCCGGCGAGGACCTCGTGCCACACGATCTTCCGCTTGCCGGCGTAGCTCTTCGCAACCGCGGCATCAAACACGCGAACGGCGGCGCGCCAGATGTCGCGGCCGGTGCCGTCGCCTTCAACGAAGGGAATGATCGGATCGTCGGGAACGTTGAGGACGCCGTTTGCGATGGTGATCTTGGAGCCGGTCGACATAATTGCCTTGTTCTTCCTTGGAATGGCGGCGCTTCAGAGAACATCCGGCCGCGGCGAAGTCTGGATCGTGTAGAGAGTTGATTTTACCTGAGCGGGCCCTGGCAAAGGGCGCAGGCGCGAACCGACCCTATCCGCGCTTCGAGAAGGTGAACTTCCCCTTGGCATTTGGCGTGAACGTCCACTGGCCCGACTCGACTGCCGGATCCATCCGCTCGACCGTGATCTTCGAGCGGGCCTCTGGGCGGGACCGCGCGAGCGTCTTCGTCGGGCGGGCGACCACCACCTTCTTCGCGATACGTTTCTTCGGGCTCATCGCCTTCTTCTTTGGAGGCGTCTTGAGGGCCGGCTGAGTCGGAGGAGAGGACGCGGCCTCCCCCAGGTCGAGACCGAAGAGATCCTCCAGACCGTCGGCGCTCAAGACGCGACCAGCCGCGACGGGGACGGGTGGCTGAGCCAGCGCCTGTCCCGCCTGCGCGATCAGGTCTTTCTGGTCCACCTGGCGCAGAAGGAAGAACAACTCTGGAGACCGGTCGAGACGCGCGCCGACCCCGTAAAGCGACGCGGCCACGTGCTTGCACATCTGGGCCCAGTCGGGACAGCTGCACGAGAAGCGCATCTCGGAAGGCTGTGGGAACATGCCGGTCTTCGGCTGACACAGACTCTGCATCACGCCCTTGGCGAATCGACCTTGCAGCAGTTCAACCACGGAGTCGATGGCACCCGCGCTCTCGGCGCACAGCACCTTCCATCGAGCGGCCGCCAGCGGGGTCACTTCAATCTCCACTCGGTACAGGTCCGAGCCGCTCACGCGTGCGACAACTTTTCCGGCCGTGAGCACGAGATCCACCACCGAACCGTTGCGCACATACGTCCGTCCGCGAGGCAGGCGATTCGCGAAGTCGCTGTAGCTCTCGAGGTTGTCGCACCACGCCTTTCCCCAGAATGACGTGGCGATACGGCGACCTTCGATCTCCACGGGAGCGGCCTTGTGCCCCGAGGTCTTCGTCATGCGCTCCAGCGCGCGCTTCGCTTGAAGCCTGCGGGCAGCCACAGGAACGTACGGCCTCCACTCATACTCCATGCCCTACTCTCCCACCGACGCCGCACCCAGGTCGAGCGACACCAGACGCAGCAGTTCGACATCGCTCAAAGAGGTGAGATCCAGTTCGCCCGCGCCTTCGATCAGATTCTTCGTCAGCAGCTTCTTTGATTCGATCAACGCATCGATCTTCTCTTCGATGGTGCCGCGGCAAACGAACTTGTGGACAAGCACATTCTTCTTCTGACCAATACGGAAGGCGCGGTCGGTCGCCTGATTCTCAACCGCGGCATTCCACCACCGATCGAAGTGCACCACATGAGAGGCAGCCG
>JBDTQB010000550.1:0-2665 GCA_039932395.1 Vicinamibacteria bacterium
CCGCGTTCAACGTCGGCACCGACATCCCAATCCCGCAGTTCTATCCAGGCTACGCCGCGACGGGTGCGGGGGGCGCCGCCGGAGGCGTCGGGCTCGGTGGTACCACGAGCGCTCAGTACAAGACGGTCGGCATTAATCTTGAGATCGACAAGGCCAAAGTCACCGCCACCGACGAAGTCACGATGGAAATCAAGGCGGAATTCTCGCTGATCGGTGAAGACAAGGTCTTCGGCACGGGCGCCAACGCCACCAACTACCCGACCTTCCTGACCCGCAAGCTGGAGAACACGCTGCGCATGTCGGATGGCGTCACGGCGGTGATCGGCGGGCTGGTTCAGGGCCGCGATGCGCGCACCTTGAAGGGCACCTTGGGTCTCGAGTCCATTCCCATCGTGAACAAGCTCCTGGGCAGTCGTACGAAGCGCGACGAGGAAATCGAGATCCTCATTTCCTTGACGCCTCACATTCTCCGCGCTCCAAACATCCTTCCCGAGGACGTAGAGCCGCTCTATCTCGGATTGCGAGGCAACCTGCGTATCCCCGGGGTTCGGCCGCTTTTCGGACCCGAAGAGCCGGAACCCGAGGCTTCGCCTGCACCCGCTCCTGCGGCCGCGCCGACGCCTGTGACTTCCGGGGTGCCTACGTCGCGTCCGAACCCTGCGCCGCCGGTGATTCTTGAACCGGGAACAGCTCCGATCAGCCCGCCGACCGGCGTGCCGGTTGCAGGAGCGTCTACCGGAGTTGCGGTGTTTCAGCCGCCCGATCCAACCCCGAACCCTTTGCCTCCTTCCGCGATCTCATCGGCCGCCCCGCCTCCCCCAGCCCCTTCAACCTCGCCCGCGCCGCAAGCGCCCCTGGCCTCCCGTTCGGCGTGGGACCGGACGGAGGTAAAGATGAAAGTGGGCGAGGTCCAGCGCGTCGCCATCAATCTCTTCAATGCCCGTTCGGTCAAGGACGTGTCGGTCTCCGTCCGTTCCGATTCTCCCTTCATTGAATTCGTGGAGATCGGCCCGGGGCAGCTTCTCTCCGTGGATGGCGTTCCCGTCGTCGCGGAGAGGCAGCTTGAGGGAACCCACGCGGGAGCGATGTTCAAGCGAGCCACTCCCCTGGCCGGGGGCACGGGCGCGGTCGTCATGGTGGGCTTTCGGGCCACGCGCGCAGGGGAAGTCACGCTTTTCGTGGAGAATTTGTCCCTTGGCTCGGGCGCGGGATTGAGCCCGGTTCCGCTCGCCGGAGCCGTTCATGTTACGGTGACTCAATGACGTCAATGTCGCGCAGGATGTACCGCACCATGTCTGTTTTGAGCCGTTTGCTGCTGATTCTGGCGGTTGGCTTCTCAGCGGCCTCTTGTGGTCAAGCTCTGTTGACGGCACCCGTTGGCTCAACCATGGTCATGACCGTCAATCCGTCCTTCATTGCCCTCAATGGCGACACGGCGACGGTGTCCGTCATCGTCATCGAGCCGGCAGGCACTCCCGTTCCCGACGGAACGGTGGTTCAGTTCTTCACGACTCTTGGCAAGATTCAGGAACAGGCGAAGACGAACGACGGTGTTGCCCGCGTGAAACTGATCTCGGATGCGAATTCCGGCACCGCCGAGATCACCGCCTTTTCCGGGGGCGTCACCACCGACGCGAAGAGCGTGACCGTCGGCGCCACCCGACCCGCGACCGTTCGCCTCTTCGCGATCGACCCCGTCATCGATTTGAAGACGGGTAGAACCATCGCGAACTTCAGGGCCACCGTGCTTGATGACAAGGGAAACCCCGTATCGGGAGTGCTTGTTCGCTTTACCTCCAGTGATCCTGCTCAGGACACGATTCTGGATAACGCGGATCGGGCCACCAACAACAACGGCGAGGTTGTCGGCCGGGTTCAGACCAAGCGAACCACTGCGGGCACCATCACTCTTCGGGCGGACGTTCTGGCCGCCACCGCGCTCACGGATACGCTCAACATCGTCGTCATCGAGTAGACGGATATCGGATCGTCTTTATGTGTCGCGCTTCGTTTCTGACCGTCCTTTTTTCTAGTCTGGTCGTGGGTATTGGGCAGAGCGCCTCTGCCGACACGCTCTTCCTCAGCAGCGGGAAAACGCTGAAGATCGACGCGCTCACCTGTGGGGGCGCCACGTGTATCGCCACGCTCCAAGGCGGCGACGCCGAGATCCGGGCAGTGGATGTCCTCAAGGTCGAGCCGGACGAAGTGGTCGACGTAGAGCCGCTGGCCGCTTCGCCTGCGACCGTTGCTCCCAGCACGGCTCCTCCCTCTCTGCGCAGCATCGAAGACATCGTCGCGGAGGCGTCCCACAAATACGGACTTCCGCGATCACTCGTGCGCGCCGTGGCCAAGGCGGAATCCGCCCTGAATCCCTCCGCGGTATCCAGCAAGGGCGCTCAAGGTGTGATGCAATTGATGCCGGGAACCGCCCGAGAACTTGGAGTGCGGAACTCGTTCGACGCGGCCGAGAACATCGATGCCGGCGCCCGCCTGCTTCGTCAGCTCCTTGAGAGATACGAGGGCCGGGTTGCAGAGGCCCTGGCCGCCTATAACGCCGGCCCAGGTGCGGTGGCGCGACACAATGGCGTCCCCCCGTATCGTGAGACCCGCAGCTACATCCGACGGATCGTGAAGGACTTTGAGAAGGCCGAGAAGGCCGCCGCAC
>JBDTQB010000551.1:0-2659 GCA_039932395.1 Vicinamibacteria bacterium
CAGCAGGTCACGGTGTCCGCGATCAACCGCAACTACCAGAATCGTTCTGGCCCGGGCTCGCTCTATCTTGCCTCGCCGCTGACCGTAGCCGCATCCGCCGTCATGGGCCGGATTGTCGCCTACGACCCCGCGATGTTCGGGCCGACCCCGTAGGGCGCGCCGGACGGCTTACGGACTGACGCCGTTGATCCAACGCGGCGAAATGGCGCTGTAGCCGGGGGGCAGCGACTGGATCACGCGGCGCCCACCCGTCGTCGGATCGACCACCACGACGTCGACCCCGCCCGTGGTCAGGTTGCCTTCGGCGAATACGATCCCGTCCTTGCCCCAATCGGGAGCCGAGCGGTACTGCGAGCCCGAAACCAGAACCTTGGCCGCGCCGCCCACGCCAGGCACGGTCATGATGTCCCAGGCGCCGCCGTTGACTGCGTTCGAAGTCAGGCGTCGGAAAACGATGTTGGCCCCGTCCGGCGAATAGTCGGGGTTCGCGTCGGAGCCGACCAGGTAGTAGGAATTGGCGAGTGCGGCGCCCACCGTACCGCCATCGGTGACCTTGACCTGATTGTTGGAGGAGAGCCAGATCCAGATCTCTGCTTTGCCCACACCGGTGCCGTCGATGCGTTCATAAACGATCCGGGAGATGGCGGTGTCGACGCGCGCGTTGCGCTCCCTCACGGTGGGCGTGGTGAGAAGGGCGCTGTTGTTCTGGGCGTTGGCGTCGATCTGATACAGATCATCGGCGCCGCCGTTCGGCGAGGACGTGTGGATCAGGAACGTGCCATCCGAAGACCAGTCGGCGCTGCTGGTGGTCCAACCATCGGGAAGGAACGGGCCTTCGAGCTGTCGGGCGAGGTCCACCAGCACGAGACTCGTGGTGTCGAACTCGTCGAGTTTGCCGTCACGATTTGTGTCGGCGACCACGCGTCGGAGCGCGATGCGATTGCGATCGAGAGAGGGCGTCGCACCTAGTGCCTGACAGTTCGTGCAGTAGGTGAGGCGCGTGGGCGTGGATGAACCGCCGACGCCGAAGAGTTCAAAGAGACCGCTCGGAGTTGACTGCCAGACGTCGGAACTCAGGAACACGGTGTCGCTGGATGCTGGGACACCGGTGGAGGACTGTGAAACGGGCACGGTGGACGCCGTGCCGGTGGTGCAGCCGGAGCCGACGGCCGCGGTGACGCAGAGAATGAAGAGAGTGCTGGGAGCAGAGGTCATCTTGAGGAAACACGCTACGCCCGCGCTCTCAAAGGCGTCAAGCGACCCCAAGGTAGAATCGGCCTCTAATTCTTAAGGAGCAAAGAGCCATCAAAGCGACCAAAGACATCTTCATTATGGGCGGCGCGCGCACGGCGATGGCCGAGTACGTCGGCCACTTCAAGGACGTCAACGCCAACATGCTCGGTGCGCACGCCATCAAGGCCGCCCTCGAACGTTCCGGCGTGGCGCCGGGCGACGTCGAGCATGTCGTGATGGGCAACGCGATGCAGACCTCAGCCGACGCGATGTACGGCGCGCGTCACTCGGCGCTGAAGGCCGGCCTCAAGATCGAGACTCCGGCGCTCACCGTCAATCGCCTCTGCGGTTCCGGCATTCAGTCGGTGATCAGCGCGTCGCAGATGATGCTTCTCGGAGAGGCCGAAATCACGGTCGCGGGCGGTATGGAGAACATGACCCAGGCGCCTCACGTGATCCGGGGGGCGCGTGACGGCTTCAAACTTGGACAGGGCGCGCTTGAGGACAGCCTCATGGTGGCGCTTCTTGACTCGCATTGTGGTCTCTACATGGCGCAGACCGCCGAGAAGCTCGCCTCGCAGTACGGCATCGACCGCAAGATGATGGACGAGTTCTCCCTTCGTTCTCAGCAGGCCGCCGCCGCCGCCAAGGCGAAGGGAGTGTTCGCGGAAGAGATCGTGCCCGTCGAAGTGAAGCAGGGCAAGAAAACCTTCATGGTGCAAGACGACGATCACGTTCGTCCCGACACCACTCTCGAAATCCTCGCCGCGTTGCGTCCCGCGTTTGGCAAGGATGGCATGGTGACCGCAGGGAGTGCCTCCGGGATTGTCGATGGCGCGGCCGCTTTGGTTCTTTCGCTCGACAAGGCCCGCGGCCACGGCAAGCCGCTCGCTCGCGTGGTGTCTTGGGGCGTCGCGGGCGTTCCTCCGGAGATCATGGGCATTGGTCCCGCTCCCGCGTCGCGCAAGGCGCTGGCGGATGCGGGCCTGCTGCTCGAAGACATGGACCTCATCGAAGTCAACGAAGCGTTCGCGGGCCAGTACCTCGCGGTCGAGAAGGAACTCGGCCTCGATCGCAACAAGGTCAACGTGAACGGCGGAGCGATCGCACTCGGCCATCCTCTTGGAGCCTCGGGCACGCGCATCCTGCTTACGGTGGCTATGGAACTGCGTCGTCGCGGCGGCCGTTACGGCCTTGCCACCGCGTGCATCGGCGGCGGTCAGGGAATCGCCATGATCATTGAGAGCATTCAGGGTTGAAGACCCTGAATGTCCCGGCGCAGGCCGGGATCCAGATAAAGAAAGACAGCAATGGCTGACAAGAAAACAGTTGGAGTGGTGGGCTGCGGCCTGATGGGCTCGGGCATCGCGCAGGTCTGCGCGGAAGCCGGCCACAACGTCATCGTGCGCGAGATCAACGACGCGGC
>JBDTQB010000552.1:0-2654 GCA_039932395.1 Vicinamibacteria bacterium
CCGGGGGCGCGAGTCTCACCACATCAGGCGGAGCGCCGATCGCGTTCGAGACACGTTCGACGATGTTGCGCTCGATCTCGTCGCGCGCCTCGCGTTCGCGCGCCTTTGTTTCGGCGACGATGACGACCTGTTCGGTTCCGGTGCGCGCCTCGATCACGCCGAATGCCGCCACGCATCCCTTACGGACCCCTTCGACCTCGCTCGCTGCTTCCTCGATTTCCGCCGCGACCAGATTCCGTCCGCCACGAATGATCAGATCCTTTAAGCGGCCCGCGATGTGGAGCTCGCCGTCCGCGATGTACGCGAGATCACCGCTGTCGAGGAAGCCATCGGGGTGCGTGATGGCCGCGGTCGCCTCTTCGTTCTTGTAGTAGCCGGCAGTGGTGGACGGACCTCGAAAGAACAATCGGCCGACTTCACGCTCAGCCAACGTGGCACCTGCCTGGTTGACCACCTTGATCTCATGCTCGGGGAGTGCGCGGCCGACGCTTACGAAAATGTTCGGCTGAGAATCGCCCTCAGACGCCCTGGTCGCGTGGCCCTTCTCGAAGGCCGCGCGATCGACCCGATCGAAGCGCGGGCCGCGTTGCACGGGCGGCATGGCGAGACCGACAGAGCATTCCGCCAGGCCGAAGACCGGCATCATCGTCTCGCGACGGAAGCCGAATTTTGCAAACTTCTGGACGAACCGATCGATGGTTTCCGGGCGCACCGGCTCAGCGCCGTTCAACGCGCATCGCCAGGAAGAAAGGTCGATTCCCGCGATGTCTTCGTCCTGGATCCTTCGGACGCAGAGTTCGTAAGCGAAGTTCGGAGCCGCCGACATGGTTCCGCGCCGCCGATGGATGTCTTGCAGCCAGCGTTCAGGTCGCGCGAGAAACGAAAGCGGCGAACGCAGAGCGAGCGGATAGCCGGAGGCCATGGTGAAGAGCCAGCTGCCGATCAGCCCCATGTCGTGATACAGCGGAAGCCAGCTCACGCCCACTTCAACGGGACGAGCGTCGAGGCCAAACCCGATGGCGCGCACGTTCGCCATCAGGTTCGCGTGATTAAGGAAGACCCCCTTCGGTGATCCAGTGCTGCCGGAGGTGTATTGAATGAACGCCGGATCTTCGGGACGCGATCGCGGAGACAGGCGAAGACGCGCCTGCGGATCGGAAGCCAGATCATCCGCGGTCACCACGTCCTGGAGCGACGGAACGATGGACTTCAGAACTTCCGCGATCGGCTTGGCCCGTCCGATCGTGATCATGATGCGAACGCCCGCCGAACGCAGGATGGCGCCCTGGCGCTCGGCGTACTCGGCCAGGCGATCGAGGCGGACCGGCGGATAGATCGGAACCGCGATGGCGCCGAGCAAGAGAGTTCCCTGAAAAGAGCGTAGGAAGTCGAATCCAGTGGGGAGCATCAGGGCGACGGTGTCGCCTTTGGAGATCCCGCGCGCGGCGAGACCTGCCGCAACGCGCGATGCGCCCTCGAAGAGCTCGCCATAGGTGATGTCCCGCTCCGAGCCGTCGTCCTCCGTGAGGAAGATGGTGACGTGATCGGGCGACTGCTCGGCACGTGTGGCGAGCGCCCGGTCCACCGTGGGTGCCAGATGTTCCGGTCCGGTCTCAATGGCGCCTGCCTGGGCATCCTCGCGGCGCGTGACTGGCTGGGCGGCCGCGATCACCGGTGCATTGGAGAGCGCGGCCGCGATCTCCGCGCAGGTATCCGACTGGAGCACGCCATCGGGGAGCGATCGACCTGATCGACGCTCGACGCGGGTGATCAGTTCGACCTTTTCTAGGCTCCCCAAACCAACTTCGCGTTCGAGGGACGCCTGCTCGCGGACGGCTCGGCCCGCGCGATCTCCACCTGTCTCGATGGCCAGCGCGCGCGCTTCGTCGAGGACCATCTCGAGGGAGGACGGGGCACCTGCTTGATTGTCCACGCTTAAATCCTAAAGGAGCCGGCTGACTACAATGAGGGGGACATCATCACGAAGGACACCACGGAGACACCATGCAGCAAGTCGGAATGGCGGAAATCACCAGGATCTTCGAGATCACGGACCCGATGGGGATTCATCGCGAGAGCATCATGATTCCTCTGGGACCGAAGCCGGGCGGTTCGGTGAAGCGCAAACCGAACGGCAAGTTCGAAATCGTGGTGGACGCTTCCATGGATTTCGAGCAGTGGATTGGCGGACTCGCCGAGGCGCTCGTCGCCGCGGGGGCCGGCAGCACTTCCTGATTCCAGGCAAAAGAAAAGCGGCGCATGAAGCGCCGCTTTTCAAACGGACCGGTTCGAAGGCTGTCTCCGCTCCCCTCCGCGCGCCGGGGCGGCTTTGAGGAGTGAAGGCGATGGCCTTCAAAGGGGCAAAACTACGCTCCGAACACCGCGTCCTTCGCGGCCTTCGCGATCACGAACTTGAGGCGCTTCCGGGCCGGGATGCGGATTTCCGCACCGGTCTGGGGGTTGCGACCCTTGCGAGCCTTGTATGCGCGGACGACCAGCTTGCCCACGCCGGGGATCACGAAGCCGTTCTTCGCTTCCTTGTGAGCCAGACGAGCAAGCTCCTCGAGATACGCCGCCGAGGTCTTTTTGGGGATCGACGTTGCTTCTGCGAGTGCGGTCACGAGCTTTGCCTTAGTCATCGGCTTTGCCATTGG
>JBDTQB010000553.1:0-2649 GCA_039932395.1 Vicinamibacteria bacterium
ACGAAGCAGGGGAGAAAGCATGATGCAGTGTCCTGCGTGCTCGGCGCCGCTCGCCTCCGGTGAGGCGCGCTGCCTTGCCTGCCGCGCCCTCGTGAACCCGCCGACCGATGGTGCGGGTGCCCTTGCTCCGCGATTCGTGACGCCTCAGCGCATGGAAGACGTGACGCCGCGGAGCATGGAGGGACCGACTGGCTCCTCCGCTGATTCGACCGCCCTGGGTTGGGACAATCCACAGCCTTCCTCCCGCCGCATCGCCGAAGCTAAGCCCGCGGATGCCCGCGGTTCCGCAGACGAGGCATGGCGCCGTGAAGTCCTTGAGCGCGTGCGCAAGCGCCGCCAGGTCCGCACGCATGCTCTGCCCCTGTTTGTCGAAGGCCAGACGCCCGTCCCCGAGCTGGAGCCGGAAGCAGAAACGGCCGTGCCGGGGGATTCCGCCCCCGGGAATTCCGCCAATGAAGCGCCGCAGGCTCCGGTTGCCGCCCGGGTGTTGAGCGACCAGATTCTCGAGGAATTGGATTCATTGGCCGGCGAAAACTCCAGCGTCGCACCGCCCCCGCCCGATCTTCTGGCGTCGCTTGACGTTCCCCTCAACCCCTCGCCCGACGATCCTTTCGACTTGCAGCTTCGCCCCAGCGAGTCGGCCGCGATATCGAACTCGCGCGTGGAGATTCCCAGCCAGAGTCTGGTTGAGCGAGCCCGTCCAACCCTGGTGGGCGGTCAGGGCACACGGTCACTGGTGGCTGACCTTCCTTTGGTCGCGCCCAGCCGCATCGACCCTCTTCCCTCCGAGCTTCCGAATCGCTCCGCGGCCTTGGTCAGCTCCCGCGCCGCCTCCATCAACGACCGGCTGCAGGCAGCCTTCATCGACATCGGTGTCTGGTCTGCGATGACCGCCACCACGTTCTATTTCGCAAGTCGTATCGCGCGGACGTCGATCATGGGGCTTGGCCCTGCATGGCAGGGGCTCGTGCTCTTTGCCTCGGTGCTGGCCGCGGCGTACGTGCTGTTCTTCGGCGGTCTCTCCGGAGCGACCCCGGGCAAAATCGCGTGCGGCCTGCAGGTGAAGCGCTACGACGGCACGTCGCTCGGTCCGCTCGCTTCGCTGGCGCGCGGCTTCCTCGGTGTGTTCGGGGTCGTCCTTTTCGGTATCGGCATCTGGCCGGCGTTTTGGGACAAAGATCGCCGAACCCTGCACGATCGCGCCACCGGCTCCCGCGTCACCACCGTCTGATTCGTCCGTGGTCGTCGCGCGCGATCCCGCCTGATCGGCGCCTGAGGTTTCAATGAGCCTCGATCGCATCACCCTCGCCGCATACGCGCAGGAGATCGAGCCTCGCATCAAGGGGCGTCGGATCGAGAAGGTTCGACCTCACGGGAAGTCGGCGTTGAGGATCGAGTTGTCGACGCGTGATGCCCTGTACCTCGATGTCTCAAGATCGCTCGCCGGTTTGTGGTTGCTGTCGCGGACGGGCCATGTGCCAGATGATCCGCGTGACGTCGAAGGCCCGTCGAGAACGTCCGCGTTGCTCTTCAAAAAGCATCTGGAAGGGGCGCGCATCGATCGACTCACGAGCGATGCGTCGCGGACCCTTACGCTCGTGACGTCGCGCGCGACCGTGATTCTTGAGACCAGTGGTGCTGCCGATGCGGCCCTCATGGTCGACGCCGACGTCCTGGCCCATTTCGGAGCGGGCGAGCGGCCCTCTGCGGGGAAGCAGCCCGGCCGCTCTGTGCTTGATGGGGACGCGGCGCGTTTCGTTCTCGCGATCGCAAGCGCACCGCGGGAGTCCCAACGTCAGCTCCTCAATACGCTGGATCCGGGTCTCCTCCCGATCCTGAGGCGCTGGCCAGTAAGCGAGTCGGCGATCCAGCGTCTCGCCGCCATCCTGCGTGACGGCTCTCTAAGTGCGCCCTTCTTGTCTCCGGCTCCCGCCGACGATGCGACACATACGGCGGCCCCTCCCATGCTCATGGCCTTTGAGCCTGATGGCGCTTCGCAAGCGCAGCCCGACTTCCTGATGGCGGGCGAGCGTCTCTATGTCGCCCTTCGTCGCGCGGACTTGTTTCGTGACCGTCTGCAATCCAGGATGGCCAAGGCTCGCGCGGAGGTTTCGCGTCTGTCCCGCCTCAAGGCGGCGCTTGAGCGGGATCGCGGTCGCTGGCCGGAGCCCGCCGAACTCAGGCGTCAGGCGGAGGCCCTGCTCGCCGCCCCGACGGACCGAGCGGAGTTGCCGCGCGGTCGCGATGCAGTGGTCATCGCGATTCCCGATCCGCGGGGGGAGGCGGCGACCCTCTCGGTGCGCATTCACCCCTCCCTCAGCCTGCCGCAGAACGCGAACGCGCTGTACGCAAAAGCAAGGAACATCGAGCGACAAAAGGGCGCGTTTGATGCACGCTGGGAGCAGACGCTCGCAGCGCTGGCCCAGGCGGAGGGAGTTCTGTCTTCGCTCCAGACAATCCGCAGTCTCGAGGAACTTGAGACGCCCGCGGTGGAGCCGGGGGACGGGACGCCCTCCGGGAAGCGATCGCATTACCTCACCGCGCGTGGCCTCCAAATGATCTTCGGACGCTCGGCTGCCGAGAACCATGACGTGACCTTCAAGCTGGCCAAGCGAGAGGACATCTGGTTTCACGTGCTGGACGCTCCCG
>JBDTQB010000554.1:0-2593 GCA_039932395.1 Vicinamibacteria bacterium
ACGAGCATCTCAGCCTGGTGCAGCAGATAGGTCGAAGGCGACACACCGCTCGAGAATCCTGCACTTCGCCACCGCGGACCCGTGGCGTTCAAAAGGCCGAGCAGAATCCACGACGCCGCGAGCCCGGCATAGAGCGACCTCCGCTCGCGCAGCGCTCGCGAGACCGAGCCGGACACGAAGATGATGTCGAACAGCGCGATCAGCACCGGCGCCGTCACCATCACTTCTTTGCACGCCATACCGACGCAGGCTGCCGCCACGGCCATCCCCGTCCAGAAGCGTCGCGAGCCGTCCCCGGTCATCACCCGCACGGACGCATAGAACGCGAGCAGATAGCAGAACGCCATCAACGACTCCGTCCGCTGAACCACGTAGTTGATGAGTTCGGTCTGCAGCGGATGCACCACCCAAAGCAACGCCACGGCGAAGGCGAGGGTTGTGGGGCTCGAGAGGGCCGATGGGTTCGAAACGCGGGATGGCTTCGTCAGCCCGAGCGCGCGTCGGAGCAGGAGAAACAGCAACACGCCGCAAGCGGCGTGGATCCCGAGATTGAACAGGTGGTAACCCCACGGTGAGAGCGCGCCCCACGCGTAGTTGAGCGCCAGGGTTAGCGATATCACCGGGCGCCCAGCAACCGCGCTTTGCGGCGGAGCGGTCAGTGCCTCGCGAAGCGGGCTGAGACTTCGAATGTGCTCGTTGTTGACGATCGCTTCGATGTCATCGAACACGAAGGGATTCGGCAGCGCGTTCCCGTAGCAGACCGCCGCCGCGGCGACCAGCACCCACGCCGGCCAGAATCGCCGGACCACGCCGGCGGACACCGGCGACGATTCGATGGACGCCGCTGCCGCTGCCGGCGGCGTTGACGGGAGAGAACGAGAACGTCGGCCCACGACAGGGAGCGTAATGGGAAACAGGGCGTGATTGAAATGAGCCTGGTTTGCCAGTCAATTCTGACCAAGAGTTGCCGCACTCAGCGCGTCGCTTTGGTCGCCGTCGTCATCGACTCGCTGAGTTCGCGCTGAAGACACAAGATCGTGGAGATCAAGCGGGCGATTCGCCAGCCCTCATCAATCGGACGTGGTGGTTTGGAGGTCTCTTGTCGGACTAGGCCGTTATCGCTTCCCGCCCGCCACTGCGGCGGCGACGGCATGGGCCAGTTGCCGCCTTGCTTCGAGTCCCTGCCGCGAGTCGTCCACTGAGAGAGGCTCAGGCCAGCCCGTGAGCGGAGGGCTTCCGGGCGATGTGGTCAGGCGCGCCTCGATATCAGTGCGATTTCCCAGTTTGAAGACGCGACCCCACACCACGAACGAGGCGTCCTGAGCCTCACGCAGCCGACGGGCGCCGGATTCCGTACCTGGGCTCCGATCTGAATCGCCGGGACCCACGACGAAGATCTGGTCCTTGTCTGAGAGGCGCTCGATCTCGTCCTGGATGAGCGTCGCCATGGTGCGCCCCTCGGCACCCGCGGTGGGATCCTCCGCCGAGAACGGCGCCACCACCACGACGAGTGCGCCCGGAGGCCTCCGGTGCAGGAAATACCAGCAGGCTCCGCCCAGTAACAGCAATCCCACCACCGTCGCGCCGATCCATAGCGGGCGCTTCCTGTTCCTGCCACCTTGCGACCTCTTGGGATGCAGGGCACCCATGGTGCTTGTCATCGTTCCGTCAGTGTCCTGCGGAGAGAGTGTCGTCTCCTGTGAGATCGCCCGAAGAACGGCTTCATAGGATTGAGGGCGTTGTCCCGGGTCCTTGCGGGTGAGGCCTTCAACCATCGAAGCGAGCCAGGGCGGCGTCTCTGGCCGAAGGCCGGTCACGCGCGGAACCGGCTCTGTGAGGTGCCGGGAGAGGATCTCCGCGCCCGAGCCACCATCGAATGGACGTTGTCCCGTAATCATTTCGTACATGACGATGCCGAGGGAATACATGTCGGCGTGGAAGTCGACGTCGAGCCCGCGCGCCTGCTCCGGCGCCATGTAGTGCGGAGACCCGGCGAAATGCCCGGTGCTTGTAAGCGACGCTGATTTGTCGGCCGTTCGCGCGAGGCCGAAGTCGGCTACGTGCACCTGCTCTTCCGCATCGATCAGGACATTGCTGGGCTTGATATCGCGGTGAACGAGTCCTCGGCGTTGAGCAGCGCCGAGTCCCTCGATGATTTGCCGCGAGATGCGCGCGACTTCCTCAAAGGGCAGGCGGCCTCGCGTCAATCGATCGGCGAGGGTCTCTCCCTCCACGTACTCCATAACAAAGAAAGGAGACTCGCTCGTTTCCCCGTACGAGTAGATCCTGACCACGCGGGGGTGATCGAGAGTCGCGAGCGACCGAGCTTCGCGAAGGAAGCGTGCCCGCCCTTCGGGGGTTGGCGTCAGGGTTTTGATGGCAACTCTGCGGCCGAGAGCCTCGTCCTCGGCCAGAAACACTTCGCCCATCCCCCCCTTGCCGAGGAGTTTCAGCATCTTGTAACCAGGGAATGCGACCGCCGGTGCGCCCACGGCTAACGGTCCTCCCGGGTGTTCTTCACCAGGAGTCGGGGCTTGGTCGCGCCGGGGTCGAGGTAGAAGAGGTCGTGATCGTCGTTGCTCAGGAGGCGCAA
>JBDTQB010000555.1:0-2593 GCA_039932395.1 Vicinamibacteria bacterium
TCGGCGAAAACCTGCTCCAGCGAGGTCAACGACCCACGATTCTCGACTCCGGCCCGAGAGAACAAACGCTCGACCGTGCGCGGGTCAACGTCCGCGCCGATTTCACCGAGCCAACGGAGAACGCCCGCGGTGACGTCTGATTGATGGTGCTTGAAGGACGCGGAACGCGTTTTGATCGTGGCTAAGGAGGGCAATGAAGACCGCAGAGGAAGATGAAAAAAATGAGCAGGCGAGAAAAGATCCGCCTGCTCAGTGTGGCGCAGCAGTACCGCCCGCGCCTAATTCTCTAGAACGGAACGTCTTCGTCGGAAGCCTGGAAGTCATCACTGGGTCCAGGTTCGCTCGGGCCGCCCCCGGTCGCACGGGGCCCTCCGCCACCGCCATCACCACGCGAGCCGAGAAGGACGATGCGCGAATTGAATCCGCTGACCCGGATTTTGGTCACATTGCGCTTGATGCCGTCCTTATCGGTGTATTCGTCGTACTTGATCGATCCTTCGACGTAGAGCGGCTTGCCTTTGGTCACGTAGTCACGGACGATCTGGGCTGTCTTGCCGAAAACTTCGACGCGATGCCATTCCGTTTTTTCCTGCTTCTGGCCGGCCTTGTCCGTCCAGCTTTCGCTGGTGGCCAGGGAGAAGTTGGCGATGGGCTCGCCCGACTGGGTGTAGCGGATTTCAGGATCTTTTCCGACGTTGCCGATGAGCGTGACTTTATTGACTGAGGCCATGTGAGTTTCCTTGTTTTGTTTGTGTCGTAGCTTGGGGGAGTGAGAGTTTGGCCGACTATTGCTGGCCGAGTTTTTCGCGGGCGAGACGTGCGGCCGGCGAACCGGGGAAGCGGTCAACCACGAAGCGATATTCAAGAACCGCCTGCGATCGCCGGCCAAGGGCTTCTAGTGCGACGCCCTTCTTGTAGCGCGCATCGGGGATCTTGTCGCTGGAGACAAAGTCCCGAAGAAGTGCGTTGAATGCATTTACCGCGTCCTCATATTTCGCCTGCGCCTGGAGGCATTCGCCGATCCAGTACTGGGCATTGTCGGCGAGCTCGGTGTCGCGATAGAGACGGAGATATTCCTGGAAGCCCTGAATCGAAAGCTCGTAGTTCTTACGCGCGAAATCGCTGTACGCCTGCTGATAGAGGTCGCGCGAACCGATGGCCGGAGGCTGAGTTCCGTTCGCCATTTGGCCAGGCAGAGAGCCGCCGGCTGCGGGCAAGCCGCCTGGGGCTGCCGCTCCCACGCTAACGGACGACTGGCTTTGACCAGACGTTCGCAACATATCGGAGATGCCCGCGAGACGATCTTGCTGATCCTTGATCGCGACCATCGAGCGCTCATCCTGAATCTTCATGTCCTGCTGAAGCCTCTTGAGCATGGCCGACTGCTCGACCAGCATGTCCATCACGCGCTTCACATCCTTTTGCGCTTCGACCCGGGCCTGCTCGGCCTCGGCAACCTGACCCTGGAGGGTTGCGATTTGCTGGGTGAGCGCCATGAACTCTTTCTTATCGGCGCGAGCGGGCGAAGGAAAGAGGAGGACCGCCGTTACGACGGCGATCACGCTGAGGAGTCGGGAGGGACGCTGAAGTGTGGTCATGGATTTGAAACCTTGGGTTTGACGTCTGGAGATTAGTAGGGGGGGGCTGGATTCGGGTCCAATTGCAGCAACGACTATTTAACGGCCTGGCCCCAGTCGGGTTGACTTGCATTGCCGGGCCCCACGGCGATGTTGCGCAACTTTGTTCCCATGCGGTCTGTCTGGGCCAGTTGCCATGTTCCACCACGGTTGCAGGCGAAGACCAGGTGACGGCCGTTGGGGGACCAAGCCGGATACTCGCAACTGCCGCGACCAGTGGTGAGCTGCCGGACCTGTCCGGTGGAAAGATCAGCGACTGCGATCTCAAAAGTACGGTCCTCAAGACGTGACGAGTAGGCGATCTCCGCAAATTCACGGGAGGGATTCCAGGCACAGGCATCGTTGTAGTTTCCGACCGTGGACAGCCGCCGTAGGTTCAGGCCTTCCTGGTCCATGACCCAGAGTTGAGCGGATCCGCTGCGACCGGACGTAAAGGCGATCTCCAGGCCGGACGGACTCCAACAAGGTGCCGTGTCCTGCGCGGGAGTGCCCGTGAGGTTATGCGCGTTCGTGCCGTCAATATTCGAAGTCCAGATGTCGAAGTTCCCGTTGCGGTTCGCGGCGTAGGCGATCTTTTTCCCATCCGGCGACACAACGGCGGCAAAGGCCTGGGTGCCAGACCGCTCTCCGGTGACGTTAGGGACGCTACGACCCTCGAAGATCCACGAAAGGAAGATCTGCGGATCACCGTTTCGATAGGAGGTATAGATGAGGCCCTTTCCGCCCGGTGTCCATGCCGGCAGGATGGACAGCGCGCGATTCACGGTGACCTGGCGGACGTTGAAACCGTCGTAGTCGGAGATGTAGAGCTCTTTGCGCCGCTTGTCTGGATAGTCGCGATCGGAAACGAAAACAAGCTTGGTCCGGGTCACGCTCTGAATAGAAGCGAGGCTGAGAATGTCGTCGGCGGCCTGGTGGGCGAAGGCGCGGAAGGTGTTGGCGTTTTGCGGCTCGAC
>JBDTQB010000556.1:0-2552 GCA_039932395.1 Vicinamibacteria bacterium
GCCTGGGCGCCGCGTCCTCGATGTTCAGCGTCTACGACGGCGTCCTGCTCAAGCCGCTTCCCTATCCGCAATCCGATCGCATTGTTCGACTCTTCCAACTCACGGAGAAAGGCACGCGCAACAACATCTCCGAACCGAATTTCCTTGATTGGAAACGGGGCACGCACAGCTTCGAGTCGATGGCGGAGATGGCGCGTGGCGAGGACGCGATCTCAGGCATCAACGAGCCGATGGTCACCGTCGTCACCACGGTCTCACGCGAGTTCTTCCCCGCGATGGGCGTCGCTCCGGTCGCAGGTCGATTTTTTCTCGACGATGAGCTGCACGTGGGCGCACCTCCGGTCGCGGTGGTCTCGTCGACCTTCTGGCAGAAAACGCGGAATGAAGCGCCCCGCGCGCCGAAGAACTCCGACACCTTCAAGCTCGGCGACGACACCTACACCATCGTCGGCGTGATGCCTCCTGGATTCGACTATCCCAGCGGCGCCAATATCTGGGTGGCACGCGAGCGGAACCCGCCTCAGACCTCTCGCACCGCGCACAACTTCCAGGCGGTGGCTCGGTTAAAAGATGGCGTCAGCCTTGATCAAGCACGGGCCGACATCAGCAGCGTGTCGCGTGCGTTGCGGAGCGTCTACAAAGAGGAGACCACCATGGCCGACGCCTCCGCGGTCCCCATTCTTGAAGTGGCGACGGGCGCTTCGAAGCGCGCTCTGGACATGCTGTTCGTAGCGTCGATTCTGCTGCTGGTCGTCGCATCCGCCAACGTCTCGAACCTGATGGTCGCGCGCGCGGCGGCCCGTCGGAAGGAATTCGCGGTTCAGCTTTCTCTGGGCGCCACCTCGGGCCGACTGACGCGGCAGGCGCTCGCCGAATCGCTGGTGCTGTGCGTCGCGGGCGGGCTGCTGGGCATCGGCATCGCCACCGTGGTGGTTCAAGTCTTCGCTGCGTTTGGTCCGACGAGCGCTCCACGGCTCGACACCGTGGGTGTGAACTGGACCGGCGTAGCGTTGTCCCTCGGCGTCTCGGCTCTGGTCGCCATCGTCCTCAGTCTCTTCACTGCCGCGGGAAACCGTGGAGTCAGCATCGCACCCGCGCTTCTTGAGTCCACGCGCGGAGGAACCGGCTCGCGCCGTCAGATGCGAGTGCGCCAGGCATTGATCGTGACGGAGCTTGCACTGACGCTGGTCCTGCTGGTCGGCGCAGGTCTTCTCACCAAGAGCTTCCGCGCCGTGATGGCGGTCAACCCCGGCTACCGTGTCGACAACGCCCTCATCGCTGAAGTGACCTATCCGTGGATCGATGGCGATCGTTCGCCACAGATCCAATTCCAGGACACGCTGATGCAACGCGCCAGAGCACTTCCCGGCGTCACCAACGTCGCGATCATCAACACCTTCCCGCTTGGCGGCGGCTTCTACACGAATGGAACGTTCGTAGAAATGACGCGACCCGATGAGTTCGCGTCCTACGATCTCATCCGAAATCTGCAGAAAGAAGAACGGCAGGCCCGGTCGGGCCAGGCGGAGTATCGACTGGTCAGCGCGGGCTATTTCGAGACGATGGGAATCCCCTTGATCAAAGGCCGCTTCATCGACGAGAGCGACGCCACCAACGCCCCGCAATCGGCGGTGATCAGTCAGTCTCTCGCGAAGTTGAAGTGGCCCGATCAGGATCCGCTTGGCCGTTACATCCAGTTCGGCAACATGGATGGCGACTTCCACGGCATGCGCATCGTCGGCGTGGTGGGCGACGTGCGCGAGCTATCGCCGGAAACCGTGGCTCAGCCCATGCTCTACGCGGTCGCGCGGCAACGTCCGGTCAAGGCATCGACGTTCTTCCTGGTGGTGCGCGGTCCCGAGCCCGGGTCGATCACGGAGAGCGTCCGCAAGATCGCGCAGCAGATCGATCCGGAAGTACCGGTGCGCATGAGGACGATGGAAGGCGCGCTCGACCAGGCACTCGGCAGCCGTCGATTCAACCTCTGGCTCATCGGCGCGTTCAGCGTGGTCGCGTTCGCATTGGCGGCGCTGGGGGTGTACGGTCTCATCGCGTTCACCGTGGGTCAACGCACGCGAGAGATCGGCATCCGCATGGTTCTTGGCGCGGAGAAGAGCGGAGTCATCGCCTGGATCATGGGCGGCGCCTTGAAGCTTGCCGGCATCGGTGTCGCCGTCGGCCTGGTGATCTCACTCGGCCTGATGAATCTGATCGATGGACTGCTTTACGGAGTCAAAGCAACCGATCCTGCGGTGCTGGGCGGCGTGGTTGTATTGACGCTGCTGACGGCCTTGGGCGCCAGCTTCATTCCGGCACGCCGTGTGGTGGGGATACCGCCCAGCGAGAGCCTTCGGGACGTTTAGCCCCTTCGACTCCCAGCAAACGGACGGGTCGCTCAGGGACCACCTCGACTCCCCACCCCCATCGGTGGCTGAGCGACTCCGTCCGTTGACGGAGGAGTCGAAGCCCAGGGACCACCCTTCGACTCCCCACCCCGTCGGTGGCTGAGCGACTCCGTCCGTTGACGGAGGAGTCGAAGCCCAGGGACCACC
>JBDTQB010000557.1:0-2537 GCA_039932395.1 Vicinamibacteria bacterium
TTGGCCGCGATCGCCATCCTCGGCCTCGGCATCGGCGCCTGCACCGCCATGTTCAGCGTGGTCAATGCGGTTCTCTTGCGACCTCTTCCAGTGACGGAGCCGGATCGTCTGGTCTGGATCGAGAACACCATTACGGCGGCGGGGCTGTCGGGACGCACGTCGCGGGCCGACGTTGTCCTCGGCTGGCGGGAGCAGACGAAAGCGTTCTCATCGATCGCGGCCTACTTCGCATTCTCCGACTATGGCCGCCTTACATTGACGGGTGCGGGCGAGCCGGAACGGTTACGTTCGATGGGCGTGTCGGACAACTTCTTGCCGACGCTCGGGGTCATTCCGCTGCTGGGACGCAATTTCAGCGTGGAGGAATCCAAGTTCAACGGCCCAGGCGCGGTCATCCTGTCCTACGACTTCTGGCAGCGTCGGTTCGCCGGAGATCCGACGCTCGTGGGCCGGACGCTGACGTTGAGCAACAAGCCGACCGCGGTGGTTGGCGTGTTGCCCCGTTCGTTCGACTTTGACTCCATCTTTACGCCGGGCAACGGTGTCGACCTGCTGGAAGTCTTCCCCCTGGCCCCCGAGACCGCTCGTCAAGGGAACACGGTTTTCGGAATCGGGCGGCTGAATCCTGGCGTGTCGATCAAGGATGCCCAGGCCGATCTGACCGTGATCAACGCACGGTTGCACGAAACGGTCCTGAAGAACAATACGTTCGGTGCGAAAGTCACTTCGCTCAATAGTTCCGTCCGGGGGCGTTTTCGAGGTGCATTCCTTCTCCTCGCTGGCGCGGTGATCTGTGTGCTGGGAATCGCATGCATGAATCTCTCGAATCTCCTGCTCGCGCGGATCAACGTCCGACGGCAGGAGTTCGCGGTGCGCGTCTCGCTGGGCGCGCGTCGCGGGCATCTCATCCGGCAGGCGCTCACCGAGAGCCTGCTCTTGGCGTTTGCAGGATCAGCGGTCGGGTTGCCCCTTGCGATATGGGCCACCCGTGTCATCACCGGTTCGCAGACGTTTGGAGTCGCCATGCTGCAGGATGCGAGCGTCGATCCGCTGGCCGTCGCGGTCACGGTTGGCCTCACCACTCTTGCTGGCATGGCCTGCGGAATCCTGCCCGCGCTGTATCTCTCAAGCGGCGGCCAGAGCCAGACGCTTCAGAACGCGACCCATCAGCGCACGGCGGGACGCTCGACGGGAGCGGCGCGCACGATTCTGATCGTGAGCGAGGTGGCGCTTGCGTGCGTCCTGCTCGTGAGTGCCGGTCTGCTCTTCCGCAGTGTCGACTCGGTGCTCAAGGTCGACGTCGGTTTCGAGCCTCAGAACGCGATGTCCTGGCGCCTCGAGCGGAAGGGCTTCAAGAGCGGAGCCGAAGTTCAGACATACATGGGCGAGCTGAGCCGGCGCATCGCCGCGCTGCCGGGCGTCGAGGAAGTGGGCTTCAGCGACACGCTCCCCCTCGGACGGAATCGTTCATGGGGTGCGGGCGCCGAGGGTGTTCAGTACCGTCCGGGCGAGTATCCCGAAGCCTTCCCGCGTCTTGTCAGTCCCCGTTATCTGCGCGCGATGAAGATCCCGCTGGTCGCCGGGCGGCAGTTCGATGACGAATTCGATCCGGCCGCGCCAAAAAGGGTCATCATCAACGAAACTCTCGCGCGGCGGCTCTGGCCAGGTCAGGATCCTCTGGCGCGCAAGATCGAGAACATCGGCGAAGTGATCGGCGTGGCGGCAAACGTTCGCCACGAATCGCTCGAACAAGCGGGCGCCAACGAGATGTATCTCGATTTCCGGCAGAACGGTTCCTGGAGCGCCATTGAAATGGTGGTGCGGAGCGCGCGGAGACCTGAGTCGCTCATCCCGGATGTACGCGCAGCGCTCAAGGCCTTTGATCCGACGATGCCCAACGGCGAGTACTACCAGCTCGAACGACTGATCGACAACGCCGTGGCGCCGCGTCAACTCGTGACACGTCTGCTCGGTTTCTTCTCGACCCTCGCCTTGAGTCTCGCCGCGCTCGGCCTGTACAGCGTGATGGCGTACTCAGTCGCTCAGCGACGTCAGGAAATCGGCATCCGCATGGCCATCGGCGCGCAGCGGCGCGACGTCTTGAAGATGGTGGTCAGGGGCGGCCTGGGTCTGGTGATTGCGGGCATCGTGATCGGCCTGGCCGGATCACTCGCTCTCACCAGCGCGTTGCAGAGCCAGCTGTTTGGTGTCTCCGCGCACGATCCCATGACCTTCGCGGCCATCGCGTCGATTCTGTTCGGCGTCGCCTTGCTGGCCTGCGTGCTGCCCGCGCTCAGAGCCACCCGCGTGGATCCGATGATCGCCCTGCGCGTCGAGTAGAGGCGAAGAGAAACTGCGATGTTCTCTCTGCTTGAGCGATTGCTGCGACAAATCAGGAGAGGCGCTCTGAGGACGGTCGGACTTATCCGGCCGGGCGGTCGCGATGAAGACTTCAGTCGGGAACTTGAGAGTCATCTCCAGCACCACATGGACGACGGTGTGCGGGCCGGGCTCTCTCATCAGGAAGCGCGAAGGCG
>JBDTQB010000558.1:0-2534 GCA_039932395.1 Vicinamibacteria bacterium
TCGCCTTTGAGCGGGCTCATGATGAGCCGCAGTTCGACGGCGCGTTCCGGCAAGGCAACGATCGCCGCGCCAACATCGATGAGCACGCGGCGTTTCTCCACTGCCGAGATGATCGCCGCGAACTCAAGCCCTGCATCGAAGACTCTGAGCGCGTCGCCTTCAACCAGACGCAGCACCCGCGTGACGTGCGCGTGCGCCGCCTCCGGCAACTCCATCACGCCCGGGCCTGCGACCGACGGAACGTGAAAGCGATGGATGCTCACGGCCGTTCGTAGAGCAGGCTGGCCCATTCGCCCAGGCACGTGGCCGAGACTTTCCAGTCGGCAGGCCAGGCAGCCAAGACCTGGGTCTCTTCTTCGCGCAGAAGCCCCGCGAGAATGAATCGACATCCGGGCGCGCCCATGGCGGTGATTTCATCGACGCGCGAAATCAGAAAGGGCGCCATCAGATTTGCGAAGACCAGGTCGAACCGGCCCGGCTTCAGTCCGCGACAGCCATCCATCAGAAGAAGATTCATCTTCACGTCGTTCATGGCCGCGTGTTCCTCGGCCGATGCGGTGGCGAGAGGATCGTAGTCGCAGGCGATGACTTTGGCGGACGCGAGCTTGACGGCGGCGATGCCCAGGATGCCCGTGCCGCATCCGAGATCCAGAACCGGCGTCCCGGAAGGCAGCGAGGGCGCGATCAGGCCGAGAGTCTGCAGGCAGAGCTTCGTCGATTCATGCGTGCCGGTTCCGAAGGCGCGGCCGGGATCCATGCGAATGGTCAGCGCGGGAGAGTGCCCGCCGTCCTCCTCAACCCACTCCGGCACGATGCGAAACGGGGGGGCGTCAAAGGCAACGAAGGTCTCCTTGAACCGCTGCACCCAATCGGGGTTGGCGATCTCCACGCGCTCGGCGGTGGTTCCAAACTGCCTCGCGAGATCGCGCATCTCCTGCTCGTGTGCCGCAGGGTCATCGAAGAAGCAGACGAGACGCACCGTGTAGGGCGCGCTGCGTTCGATGGTGATGCCGTTGCAGCCGGTTGTCCAGGCAAGGCCCGAGACTTCGTCCTCGATCGCCTCGGGAACGTCGATCGCCCAGGCGGCAATAGAAGGCTCAGCCATGCTCGATCATCGCTTACAGGCCACTAGTCGAGCAGGTCTTTGACCTTGTCGAAGAACGACTTGCCCTTGGAGGTCAGATCGACGTTCATGGTTTCGCCGAGCTTCCTGAGCAGCTTCTTCTCTTCGCCGCCGACCTTCTTCGGGATGACGACCTTGATCTGGACGTAGAGATCACCGCGGCCGCGTCCGCCAAGCTCGGGCGCGCCATGGCCGCGCATGCGAAGCACCGAGCCTGGCTGCGCGCCTTCGGGAATGGTCACCTTCGCGCGCGTGCCGTCGGGCATGGGGATCTCGACATGATCGCCGAGGATGGCCTGCACGAAGCTGATTGGAATCTCGCACACAAGGGCCGTGCCGTCGCGCTTGAAGAAGTTGTCTTTGTGATCGCGCACGCGGAGGACGACGTAAAGGTCGCCGGGAGGTGCGGAGCCTGCACCCGGTTCGCCTTCGCCCGAGACGCGAAGCTGCGAACCCGTATCGACGCCCGCGGGAACCTTGATCTGGATCTCGCGTTCCTTCGGAACCATTCCCTCGCCGCGGCAGTCTTTGCAGGGCGACGCGATGATCTTGCCGGAACCACGGCAGCGTCCACAGGTCCGCGCGACCGTGAAGAAGCCCTGCTGGAAGGCGATCTGGCCGGTCCCGTTGCAGGTTCCGCAGGTCGTCGGTTTGGAACCCGCTGCAGCACCCGAGCCGGAGCACGTCGCGCACTTTTCGTGGCGTGGCACACGGATCGTTTTGGTCGCGCCGAAGAGGCCTTCCTCGAAGTCGATCTCGATGGTGTAGCGAAGGTCGGCGCCGCGCCGCGCCCCGCCACCGCCCCCACCCCGTGCCCGATTTCCAAGGCCGAAGAAGTCGCCCAGGATGTCGGAGAAATCCGTGAACTGTGACGCATCGAATCCGCCGCCGCCGGCGCCAGAAACGCCTGCGTGCCCGTAAGCGTCATAGCGTTTGCGCTTGTCGCCGTCGGACAAAACGCCATACGCCTCGGCCGCTTCCTTGAACTTCTCTTCCGCCGACTTGTCGCCCGGATTTCGGTCCGGGTGGAACTTCATCGCGATGCGTCGGTAGGAGGATTTGATCTCCCCGTCGGAGCTTTCCCGGGTGACCTCAAGAATTTCGTAGTAGTCGCGAGCCATGAATCAATGAATTGGGAATGACGATCCGCCCGAAGGCAGGACGTGTTGCCCTAGGCGCGGAGCATCGCGGACGACAGGATCTGCGCGATCTCTTCCATCTCGCGCAACGAGCGCTGCAAGGTGGAGATGGTGTCTTCGATCTTCAGACGCTGCGTGTCCATGATCGCGGTCTGGATCTTCGTCTTCTCTTCGGCCGACAGCTTCCGCTCAAGGAGAGTCAGAGTGCGCTGCGAGTTCGCCACGAGACCGCTGACCTGCTGGAGAAGCTTTTCCTTCTCCTTGGTCTCTTT
>JBDTQB010000559.1:0-2524 GCA_039932395.1 Vicinamibacteria bacterium
TCACTTCCTTCGGCAGGAACTCGCGAGCAAACGTCGTCTTGCCCGCGCCATTGGCACCCGCGATGAGGTAGATGGTGGCCGGCGTCTTTGACACAGACCCTATTTGTAGAGATCGCCGACGAGCTGCACTCGCGTCAGCTCACGGAATGCCTGGCTCATACCCGCATCGCTCGTGAGAACAGACGCGTCGATTTTCTCCGCCAGCGCCACGTAACAACTGTCATAGACGGTCGCGTGATGCTCAATCGCAAAGCTGAACGCCGCTTGCGTGAGTAGTCCCACCGGATGAAACTCAATGTGAAGCTCACCAAAGTCGCCCCAGGTTTCGATGGCTTCTTCGCGTCGCATCTCACGCCTGCGAACATGCTTCGTGAGGAAGTGACCAAACTCGATCAAGAGAAGCTCAGGCGCATGAGCCTCGATCTGTCCAGACTTGAGACTTGCCAGCGCCCGATCCACCGCACTTGACAGCAGCAGGTTCGGCGAGAACCAATCGGCTACAAGGCTGCAGTCGAGAACGAACCGCACCTAACGCGGACCGTTCTCTCTTAGATCTCGAATGTCCCGGTGATTGTCGAGCGAGCCCACAGCCGCGCGAATTCGCTCGCGACGGGCGATGATTCTCTCAACGAGCGGATCCGGAGTTCCGGCCCGTCCCGCAGCATCGCGCGCGAGAAAGGCGACGTAGGCCTCGGCCTTCTCCCGTTCCTCGGGCGACAAGGCCTCTATGCGTTCCAGAAGGTCGGCAGTGCTCATAACTTCCACGAGAATTGTACGCGGACCGGCGAGGCCGAGCCGAGCGATGATCTTCTCGCGCGAGACCCCCGGCGGCCGTATAGTTCTCAGATGCCGTCGATCTACCGCGACAATCGGAAGAATCGCGCTCGTCGCACGGCGGAGTTGCACAAGGATGCGATTAGTCCGGATGGCAAGCCTATTCGCCGTACCACGCTGTCGTCGCCGACGGAGTTCATGGCAAAAGACGAAATCGCGCCGCCGGAGCCTGACGTCAATGGCCAAATCGCACTGCCGAAGGGAGCAGTTCAGCGGTACTTGGCAGAAGACTCCGCTCGGACCATGAAGACGAAGGGCTAGTCACCATCGCCAGGGCTAACCGTTCCACTACCGTTCGACGCTTGGTGCTTCCGAGCAGAGCGCGTGGGATCGAGCTGACAAGCGGACGCAGTCAACACTCGAAGAGATCCACTTCGGGCATTCGGCCCATCCCAACCCTCGTGTCCCACGACGCCTCGAACGAAGGGGCTTTCAAGGTCGTGCGCGCATCCTTCGCGGCGCGCGCTCGATCAAGGTCACGCGGCCATCCGCGTGGACGCGTGCGATGAAGGCCCGAGACTCGGCCATCGCCATACGGACCATTCGCGGTGCGGCGTTCAAGAAGGCGGCAGCCATGGCGGAGCCCGATGCGTCCGCGCGTCCCAGGAAGAAAGCCCGGACATTGGCTTCCAACAAGATGCGCTTCTGGCCGTGATTGAGGCGAATCGCGTCGTCCTTGGACAAAACCAGGTATCCGAGCTCGCCGACCTTGGGTAGCCAGATCTCATCCGGCGTCCCGGGCTGGAACATTGGGTGGTGAGGCTTGACCTCGTATCCAGCAAGTTGAAGGGCTTGCGCAACCTCGTATCGCCCCAACCCCTCATCGAGGAAGAAGACGACGCTAGGCGGCGCGGGTCTCGAACCGGATGGCTTCTTCGATCTCCCCAATGGACCGCTCGTAGTCGCGGGCCAAGGCCTGCAAACTATCCCCACCCCTGAAGCGCTGAACGATGATCGCCGTCCGCACACCGGTGTCCCCAAGCGTGGGGCGACCAAGACTCACTCGCGGGTCAATCGCAACCGTCTTGGGCTGGGGCGACAGCGAGTCCGCGGGCCGAGTTGTGGGCCAAAGGCGCAGCAAGCTCCCGGCCCTGTCCCACTCAATGCGTTCGAGGTGCGGACCAATCACGTCGCGAATCGCAGTCTGCCCACGGCTGGACACGTCAATAAGCGTGCTGTCGTCGAAATAGAGCCGAACCTTGTCCGTCTTCAAGCGACGATCTGTCAGGGGATGTGGGGTCTTCAACTCGCCTTCCAGGTACTCGATGGCTTTCCTGATCCCCTGAAGCGACATTTTGTACTCCTTCCGCAATGCAAGAAGGACGTAAGCCTCGACGAGGTTCGTGAACGACAACTCCCGGTCCTTCGGATCCGCGGCTACCAACGATCGCTCGTTGCCTGGTCGTCCAAAGAACCACCGCAAAACGGTAGCGGTCGGCGCGTCGACGTACCGCGCGACATCACTCCCCTTGTACAGGGGCGCGTCGAGGATGTTGGGTTTGGCCTGCTTCGTGGATATCTCCGAGAAGGAGATTATCTCACCGCAGGGCGGTGCTTCGGACTCCATCCGACACCCGCCAGTCCCATAGGTTGAACAACCCCGCGCACCTTCGCACCAGAATGTGAACAGAGCGATAGGGGCCGTTCCGCGGGGTGGAAAGGATCTACGCGGAGAAGTCCAGATCGTGGG
>JBDTQB010000560.1:0-2501 GCA_039932395.1 Vicinamibacteria bacterium
TGATACTCCGCCATGTCTTCAGCGGTGACGGACATCCCCGCCTTCTTGACCGCCGTCACGAACTTCTGTCCCCAGGCACCGGTGTACATGTAGTCGGGATCCTTCGCGACTTCACGGAGCGTGGCGGCGAACGCGGGCATCTTCCAGTGCTGACCCGCGCCGACGAGATGGCCGTCCGGCATGTAGAACGCGCGCGCCGCCGCATTTCCGCGAAGGTCGCCGAGAAGACCGGTCTCCCACAGGCCGAAGTTGAAGCCGTACATATAAGAGGTGACGAGCGGGCCGTCCTCGGCCTCTTTGATGGCAGGCTCGACGATGCTGGCCCACGGCTTGGAACCGAAGCGCTTCGAGAGGGCGGCCGCTCCACGGACCGTACCGCCGATCACGACCTGCTCCGTGCCGCGGCCTCCATTGCGATCAGGATCGGGATGCTGTCCGATCGCCACGAGCGCATGGGTCTTCCCCGTCTTCGCGTCGTAGTACAGCGCGGACATCGAACCGAAGAGGAAGACCATGTGGTAGTCCGCGACCTCCTGGACGAAGAGCGCGGTAAGAGCCGCATCGACGGCATTGCCGCCATCCTTCAAGACCTTGAGCGCCGCATCGGTCGACGACTGGAGCTGCGTGCTCACCATGACCTTGTCCCCGGTGGCAACGGCCTTCGGGCCCTGATTGATCCTTGGATCGCTCATGTCGATCAGGGTGGTCGGCGTGGGCTTCACCACCGCAGGCGGAGATGCGGTTTTCCGTGCCTGAGCCGAGGCCTGCGTTCCGCTCAGCAGCCCGGGGATCAAGAGAAGGGCGACGGCGGAGCGAGCAGAAGAAATCGTTCGAAGGGCCATGCCCGATTGTATTCGCGCGGCCGGAGCCGATGCGCTGACGACCTAAACGATCGCGCTCAGGACTTCGCTCGACATGAGAACTCCCCGTCGGGTGAGCCGCACGTGGCTCGCCGCCACCTCCAGAAGTCCCGCATCGATGCTGCGTGCGAGAGCTTCTCCGAAGTGATCCATGACGTCGACACCATGACGCGTGGCGAAGGCCGCGCGATCGATTCCGCGACGCACCCGCAATCCGGTCATCACGGCTTCTTCCAGGCGCTCCTGACGTGACGGCGTCCGATCACCCGCGCGCGCGCTTCCCTGGGTCTCGATCGCCACGCAGTACGCGCCGAAGGTGGGCTCATTCCAGAACCGCACGCCGTCTTCGAAGCCGTGAGCCGACATCCCGAACGCATGGAACGGCCCGTCGTCCCAATACTTGAGATTGTGGCGTGACTCGAATCCGGCGCGAGCGAAATTAGAGATCTCGTAGGCATGAATCCCGGCCGCAGCCAGAAGCTCCTCCGCCTCCAGAAAGAGATCCGCGACCAGGTCGTCATCGGGGAGATGGAGCGTGCCTTCCTTCGCGCGATGCGCAACCACGGTTTTCCCGTCGGTCTCGAGGACATAGAGACTGACGTGGTCTGGACGCAGGTCGATGAGGCGATGAAGACTTACGAGGAAGCGTTCGCGCGTCTCGCCGGGCCAGCCGAGAATGAGATCCATGGAGAGGTTGGTGAAGCCGACCGCTCGGGCATCCCGCACGCAGGTCGCCGCATCGTCGCCCGTGTGGTCCCGAAACATCTCGCGCAGAACAACGTCATCGAAGGACTGAACCCCCAGGCTGAGGCGATTCACCCCGGCCGCGCGCAACGCCGCGAAACCGCGCTCATCGAGATCCTTCGGATTAGCTTCCAGCGTGATTTCGGTATCGGCTGCGATGTCGTAGCGCGATCGTATGGTCGTGATGAGTTCGCCGATCCGATGTCCTGGAACTAAAGACGGCGTGCCACCTCCGAAATAGATTGAGTCGGCTACGCCCCCATGCGAAGACTGGAGCTCTTTTGCGAGCGCGCTGAGATAGCGATCACGACGAAAGTCGGCGGGTCGGCCGGGATCAATGGCGAAGTGACAGTACGCGCACTTCTGGGCGCAGAACGGAATGTGGAGGTAGATCCCCAACGGACGTTCCGAGCGACGGACCATCGCTGAGTTCCGCGCCTCGGCGGGGGCCGCTGCGGCCGAGGCGCCTGGTCGTTCCTTCGTCTCCGTGGGTCGCATGGCGTTCTCAATGAATGGAGTGACGCTACCGCGTCACCAAGTCTCGAAGGTGTTCGTTTCCATCCGGCGTGGCGATCTGGCCGATGGAAGGATTGCTTCAGTCCGAGGACAACTTCGGGTCCATCGCAATGACGGTGGGAGCGCCACAACACCTTTCGGGTCCGTCGCAATGACGGTGGGAAGGCACAACACCCGTCGGTGCCAGCGTGATGACGGATGGCGCTACCTTGGGCCGTTGAGGGCTCCGCTTTGGTTGTAGTGCTGGCGATGAACACGGTGATCGGTGCCCTTCATGCGCACCACGACGCACATCTCCATCAGGCGGGAGCGCAGTCGGTTGCCGATGCGCTCGACCAAGTACTCACGGTCGGACGCTTCCCCGCCTTCACGGTCCATACG